>JANPCJ010000288.1:0-31437 GCA_031430895.1 Chloracidobacterium sp.
GCTAGCAAACACTGGTCCCGACGTCGGGGTGATAAATCCTGCAACCAAGATCGCCAAACTGCCACTCGCGGCGGCAGTTGTGGCGCTGGGCGGTTTGGCCGATGCTGTTTTTCTGACCGTTCATCATTACACGGCCGAGGCGGTTCCGTGCGGGGCCGATTTTGATTGCGGAGCGGTTTTGAGCAGCAGTTATGCCGAGATCGCGGGTATTCCACTTGCGGTGTTTGGAGCGTCGGCGTATTTTACGGCGTTTTCGCTCGCGCTTCTGACCGCGTTTGGACGCACCTCGTTGTGGACAATTTTTGGTATCCAAACCATCCTGATGGCGGCCTTTAGTGCCTGGTTGATCTATGTGCAATACGCGTTGATACACGCCTGGTGTCAATATTGTCTTATTTCGGCTGCTACTACTTTTACCCTTTACCTCATTTATCTTATTTCCCGTTTTGTAGGGTCGCAGACATCCGATATTAAATCCGTCTGAATCTAAATACCTGCTCTTGCCGAAATATATTGCGTGGGCCGATAGCGCTGCCAGTAAATAGCAAAACTGGTATTTGCGCCCGAAATAAGGTAGCTTAGAGAGACTAATAATTCCTTAAACGAATAGTGACTCAAGGCATCTTACAACGCGTCGCAAACGGTGAACGAACTGCTGTTCAGGACTGCCTGAGCAAGTACGGCGGGCTCGTCTGGTCTATCGCACGCAAGATGCTGCGCAATTCCGACGAAGCCGAGGACGCGGTGCAGGAGATATTTATCGATGTCTGGAAAAATGCGGACCGTTTTGATGAATCCAAATCATCCGAGACGACGTATATCGCAATGATCGCCAGACGGCGATTGATCGATAAGATCAGATACTCGACGCGGCGAATTTCCGCAGAATCGCTCGATGACGTTCTGCTCGAGCCATTTACGAGGGCGGACAAGGATTTGCAGATGAGCGTCGAGGCCCAGGAAGCGGCTGAGGCGATGCGGGAACTGAGGCCGGAACAGCAGCAGGTTTTACGCCTTTCGATTATCCAGGGCATGTCGCACCAGGAAATATCGGATGCGACCGGAATGCCGCTCGGCACGGTCAAGACACACGCACGGCGAGGGATATTACAGGTTAGAGAGCGGCTGGGGTTGGACGGAAAAGAATTATCAAAGGAGGTACGAGCATGAGCGAAGAAAATCAAGAATTAATGTTCGACCTCCTGACAAAAAAGGCGGTTTACGGCTTGGATGACGCTGAACAGCGCGAGCTTGATAATCTTGATACCGGATTGGCCGAGAGCGAATTTCGCTCGCTCGAGATCACCGCCGCCGCGATCAGTATGGTTGGCATGTCGCCGGAGGAACAACTTCCGTCTCATTTGCAGGCAAGAATTCTTCACGATGCCGAACGATTTATTGCTAACGGCGAGGTCGAGGCCGCGCCTTGGCCGCCGTCGACCGTCGCAACTCGCGAAATTGTGGCTGAACAATCGTCAGGATCATTTTTCAGTTGGTTTGGCTGGCTGGCAGCCGCGGCGGCGTGTATCGCGTTGGCCGCGAATATTTGGTTCACACGTCTTCAGCCGCCGCCTGAGATCGCCGTGATTCAACCTCCCGTCGTGGAAACTCCTCAGATTCTAACACCAGCACAGATGCGGGATGAGATGATTCGCTCTACTCCTGCCCTGATTAAGGCAAATTGGGCGGCGGGCAACGTAAAGGAACTAAAACAAATCTCCGGCGATGTTGTCTGGAGCGATGAGAAACAAGCCGGTTATATTCGATTTCGCGGTCTGCCGGCCAACGATGGTAGGAAAGAAACTTATCAGCTTTGGATATTCGACAAGACGCAGGACAAGGCGACGCCGATCGATGGCGGGACATTTGATGTTGCGGGCGAAGGCGAGGTTGTGATACCGATTAACGCCAAGCTCAAAGCCGAGGGCCCGGAGATGTTTGCGATCACAATCGAAAAACCGGGCGGTGTCGTTGTCTCGAAAAGAGAAAAGATCGCGGCACTTGCCAAGGCTGAAACCCCATCGGTATAAACATCGTAGAATAGTTTAGAACCAGAGAAACACGGTTAGCGAGACATCTATTTTTGAAGATAGATGTCCGTTGGCCTTTTTCCGCATTTTTATCAAATCAACAAAGGAGTCAACGATGCGATCCAAAATCCTCTCTTATTTTTTGCTTATGAGTGCTCTGCTCTTAACGGTAAACACATATGGCCAGGCGGAAAAGCTTCCGCCGATAAATGTTAAGGAGTACAGTCTAAAGAACGGTCTCCGTGTCATCACCCACGTAGACCGCTCGACGCCGGTAGTAACGGTTGGCACATGGTATCATGTCGGCTCGAAAAACGAGGCGATTGGCCGCACCGGTTTTGCTCATCTTTTTGAGCATATGATGTTCCAGGGGTCGAAGAATTACGACTCGGATTACTTTACGCCACTGCAGGAAGCGGGCGGCAACATCAACGGCACCACCAATCAGGATCGCACGTGGTATTTCGAAACGATGCCGTCGAATTTCCTGGAACTTGCGATATATATGGAAGCTGACCGGCTTGGCGGCCTTCTGCCCGCGATGACGCAGGAGAAGCTTGACAACCAACGCGACGTCGTCAAAAACGAGCGCCGCCAGCGTGTCGATAATCAGGCATACGGAGCGTCGTTCGAGAAGATCGGTGAGATCATGTTCCCAAAGGGACATCCGTATAACTGGACAACCATCGGTTCGCTCGACGATCTTCAGGCCGCCTCGATGGAGGATGTCAAGGATTTTTTCAGGCAATATTACACGCCGAATAACACCGTGCTTGTAATCTCGGGCGACTTTAGCGAGGCCCAGGCCAAGACATGGATTCAAAAATACTTTGGCCCGATTCCTAAAGGCGCCGCTATAACGCGGCCCAATCCGGCTCAGCCAAAACTCGATCAGGTGATCCGCACGGTTGTCGAAGACCCGCTTGCGCCATTCCCGCGTCGCTACATGGTGTGGCACAGCGTGAGGCAGTTCGCGCCAGACGAGCCGGCCCTCGATATTCTCTCAAACATTCTTTCCTCCGGACGCGGATCGCGGCTGCAAAGCAACTTGCTGTATGGCAAGGAAATGGTATCGACCGTCGGAGCGTTTAACGGCGCGAACGAGATCGCCGGAACATTCCAGATTCAGGCAACCGCCAGACCGAACAAGTCGCTCGACGATATTGAAAAGGAAATTAATATCGAGATTGACCGAATAAAGAAAGAGCCGCCGACCGAGGCCGAGATGGCACGTGCAAAAAACTCAATTGAGGCTCAGACCATTTTTGGTCTTCAAACCGTGCTTGGCAAGGCAGGCCAGTTGACTAACTATGCAGGTTACGTCGGCAAGCCGAACCACTTTCAGGCCGATCTCGATCGGTATGCCATGGTGACGCCGGCGGATGTCAGCCGAGTAGCTAACACTTACCTGACCGCCAATCACCTGATAATGACCTACAACCCGAAACGCGCCGACGGCCCGCGCCAGACGAGCGCCGGCAATGCGCCGACGTCGAAGTCTGAGAAGAAAGACCAAGCCAAGATCGACGCCCAGGGAGCCAAACTTCCAAAAGGCGGACCCGATCCGAAGCTCTCGCTGCCGCCAATAGAAAAAGCAAAGCTCGCGAACGGCCTCGAAGTTTGGATGGTCGAGCAAAAAGAGCTGCCTATCATCGCGATGAATCTCGTGCTAAAAACCGGCCAGGCCAATGAGCCGGACGACCGCACGGGTGTTGCCGCGATGACCGCCTCGCTTATCGATGACGGCACAAAAACGCGGTCGGCAGTCGAGATTTCAAATCAGCTTCAGTCGATCGGCGCGAACATGGGAGCCGGTGCCGGTTGGGATTCGACTACCGTCACGATGCAGACACTTACGAAAAACCTCGACAAGGCCCTCGATATCTATGCGGATGTTATTCAGAACCCGACATTTCCGGCAAACGAGTTGGAGAGCCTGCGTGGGCGCCAGATCAACGGCCTTCGCTTCCAGAAGTCGAACCCGAACATAATCGCGAATACCGCATATAACAAAGTCCTTTACGGAAATCATCCGTATGGCCGCGATAATACAGAAGCTTCACTGAAAGCAATCGGCCGCGACGATCTTGTGAGATATTACGAATCGACTTTCCGCCCAAATAACGGCGTTCTTATCGTCGTCGGAAACTATGACAAAGCGGCGATGAAATCGAAGCTCGAAAGCGCGTTCGCCGCGTGGAAACCCGGCGAGGTCGCCATGAAGACTCTGCCAGCTGCCGGACAGCTCGGCAAAACGGCGATTTATCTGATCGACCGGCCAAATTCGGCCCAATCCGTTGTCTCGATCGGCCAAGTCGGCATCGACCGCATGAATCCCGATTATTTCCCGGTCGTCGTCATGAACTCGATCCTCGGCGGGGCTATCACATCCCGTAT
The DNA here is from genome assembly GCA_031430895.1 of Chloracidobacterium sp. Taxonomy (GTDB): domain Bacteria; phylum Acidobacteriota; class Blastocatellia; order Pyrinomonadales; family Pyrinomonadaceae; genus OLB17. The sequence goes on from JANPCJ010000288.1 coordinate 4,428, forward strand.
CAGCATGAACCTTCGCGAGGACAAGGGCTATACGTACGGCGCAAACAGCGGTCTTACCTTCCGTCGCGGTGCCGGACCGTTTCGCGCCGGTGGCGACATGCAGACGGCCGTCACCAAGGAATCGGTCTGGGAGCTGATGAAAGAACTCAATGGTATTCGCGGAGAAATTCCGATCACCCAAAAGGAGCTTGATTACAACAAGCAAAGCCTGATACGACGTTATCCCTCGGGTTTCGAAACCGCCGGAGCGATCTCTAATCAGCTGTCGAATCTGGTCGTTTACGGTCTGTCCGATTCGTACTTTAACGACTACATCGGCAAGGTCAACGCCGTAAATCTCGACGACGTAAATCGTGTCGCCAAACAATATCTCGACCCGTCAAAGATGGCGATACTGATCGTTGGCGACCGCAAGCTGATCGAGCCTGGCCTCAAGGAATTGGGCTACCCGATAGTGATCCTCGATGCGGACGGAAATCCCATAACGCAGTAGGTCTGACTGCGATTTAGCCACGAATGCACGAATCCGATTGTCATTCTTCATTCGTGCATTCGTGGCAAAAATAGCACAGCGGCTAATTTTCTTATTTATCGACTTTCCCTGCTTAAGCAGGCGATACTGACATATACTCTAATGGATAGGAAACAAGGGGGTACGCGTTGGCAACAGAGAAGCCGATATTTGATGTCAGCAAAGCAAAACTGACGATTGAAAAGGGAAAACGATCGAAGTGGTGGCAAAGGCGAGGCTCGATGGCGCGCGGGTTTCATTACACGGACGCGGGCGGGGCGAAAATTGGCGACGAAGCCAGGCTCGAACGAATCAGATCCCTCGTCATCCCACCCGCATGGCGACACGTCCGCATCTCCCCGGCTGCGGGCAGCCGCGTTCAGGCGGTCGGGATGGACACTACGGGACGGATTCAGTATCTTTACAATTCAAAATTTTCTGAGAGCCAACAGAGGAAGAAATTCCTGCGGATCGAAGAATTTGGAAAGCATCTGCCGCAACTTCGCAAGGTGACCAACGAACACATCACGCTCGACGGATTTCCGCGTGAGAAAGTCCTTGCCGTAATGATGCGGCTCATTAACTCACTCTATTTCCGCGTCGGCACCGAAAAAAGCGCGAAACATTACCGCACCTATGGCATCACCACGTTAAAAAACAAGCACCTGCAAATTGGACGAAAAGGCGAGCTGATTTTCGACTTCGTCGGCAAGAGCCACGTCCAACACCGCAAGGTTTTGGTCGACGAAGAGCTGGCGGCGGTGATGAAGGAAATGAAAGAGCTTGGCCGGGTGGGTAAACTCTTTCATTACATTAACGGCGACGGGAAACCGCAGGTGGTAAAGCCGTCCGACGTTAATAGCTATTTGAAACAGGCAACTGCCCCCGAGTATTCCGCAAAAGACCTCCGTACGTGGGCCGGGACGCTGCTTGCGGCGATGGAACTTGCCGAGTTGCGCGCGGCCGAAGATGACGCTCAGGCCAAAAAAAACCTCATCAAAGCCATTAAGAACGTCGCCGAACAACTCGGCAACACGCCAACCGTCTGCCGAGGCTCTTATATACATCCGACCGTTTTAAAAGTTTATGAAAACGGAAGGACACTCGACGATTTTGCCCCCCGACGCAACCGCAAGATTAAAAAGATTCAAGATGACTTCGAGCCGGAAGAAAAGGCCTTGCTCAAACTTCTTGTCGAATCGTGACAGGTTGAACCATCGTCCTCAGTGGTATTTCTCCAAGCCATCAACCCTTACATAGGCGTTGTGATTAACACGTTGGTGGATTTAAAGTATGTTATTATGTGAAAAAGAAAATTATCAGGTCTCAGCTTCGGGCTGCATAGGGAGAGATTTTTATGTCTGTCGATCACAATAAGATACAAGAGTATTTAGGCGCCGATGCCGATTTGCTGTTAAATCATGTTTCGAAAACCATTCCAAAAGCGAACATTCATTTGCCGGGCGCGGATTTTATCGACCGCGTTTGGGTGCATTCGGATCGCAACCCGAGTGTTCTTCGTTCGCTGCAAACGCTTAATGACAACGGGCGGCTTCGCGGGACGGGTTATTTATCGATTTTGCCGGTCGATCAGGGAATTGAGCATTCTGCGGGGGCGAGCTTTGCACCGAACCCGATGTATTTCGATCCTGAAAATATCGTCAAGCTTGCGATAGAGGGCGGATGCAATGCCGTCGCATCGACATACGGCGTACTGGGCGTGGTCGCGCGTAAATACGCGCACAAGATACCGTTTATCGTCAAAATAAATCACAACGAGCTGTTGACGTATCCAAACATGTTCGATCAGGTGATGTTTGGCACCATCGAGGAGGCGAGCAATATGGGCGCGGTCGCCATCGGCGCGACGATTTATTTCGGGTCCGATAATTCGACGCGGCAGATAACCGAGGTGGCCGAGGCATTTGCATATGCGCACGAGCTTGGGATGGCGACGATTCTTTGGTGTTATCTTCGTAACCCAAAATTTAAATCCGCCGAAGGTGACATGCACACGGCCGCCGATCTCACCGGCCAGGCGAACCACCTTGGCGTGACGATACAGGCCGACATAATCAAACAGAAACTGCCCGAGCGAAACGGCGGTTATAATATGCTCAATACGGAAAGCAGCTATGGCAAGACTAACCCGAAGATATACTCCGAACTGACAACCGATCACCCGATCGACCTTGTCCGTTACCAGGTCGCGAATTGCTTTATGGGCCGGTGCGGGTTGATAAATTCCGGCGGCGAATCAAAAGGCGAGAGCGATCTGGCGGATGCCGTCCGCACCGCTGTCATCAACAAACGCGGCGGCGGCACGGGCCTGATCTCAGGTCGCAAGGCATTCCAACGTCCAATGTCCGAGGGCGTCGATTTGCTCAATGCGGTCCAGGATGTTTATTTGTCGAATGAGATAACGGTAGCGTAATGTTTTGAGTCCCGCCTTTAGCTAGGCGGCCTCTTCGTCGACGACGAAGCCGCCTAAAGACGGGACTCACAACTTATTTCTTCGAGTAGCTGCGATGGATGGTCTGGATCCACATGTCTGTCTTGATGAATCCTGAACCGGCTTCCTTGTATTTTTCGGGAAGGCCGGCTTTTTTGATCTCATCCAGAGATTTTCCCCCTTTCATAGCGTCCTGAACAATTTTCGACGTCTCGACAAGCGTCTGATGGTAAGACTTCAAATCGCCGATCGTCGCCAGCGGCCCGTGGCCGGGGATCAGCTTGGCGTCGGCGGGCAAGGTCGCAATCAGCGAGGCGACGTTGTTTATCAACCCCTGAACGCTGCCACCGCTGTCGATATCGACAAACGGAAATCGCCCGACGAAAAAATCATCGCCGAGATGTACGACATTGGCCTTTACAAAAAACACGACCGTGTCGCCATCGGTATGACCGTTAGGATAATGGACGGCTTTGACCTCTTCGCCGTTGATATGTATCGACAGGCTCTCGTCATAGGTGATGATGGGCAGGGCATATGACGCGTACGGCGCCGTCTTTTGACCAAAGATGACGGGCGGGTCGAGCAGGCGTTTTCGTACGTTGGCGTGAGCGACGATGATCGACTGTTTGCCAAAAAAATCATTACCCTCGGTATGATCGCCGTGCCAATGGGTATTAAAAATAAACCGAGGGGTGGCTGAGCCAAGCTCTTTTAAAGCGGCACTCAGCTTTTCGCTTACGGTTTTGTAATCGTCATCGACAATTAGAATGCCATCCGGCCCGGTGATCGCGCCGATGTTACCGCCGCGTCCCTGCAGCATGTAGACATTGCCGTTGACTTTTGTGACCTTCACGGTGACATCCTGTTTGTTTGCAAAATGGCTGTTGTCGCCGTGGGCAAAGGTGGCAAATGTTAAGAGTGTTGAAGTGAGCAGACCTGAAAGTATCCGTTGCATTTTTTTCGCTCCAGTCGTAAATTATTAGAACAAAGAAATTTTATCAGATTTTACGCGTCGCGGTAATTTGCGGAAATCCGTTTCAGATTTCTTCTGCAATCTCTGCGTCTTCTTCAGCGGTCTCTGCGTTAAGACCGTTTTTAACGCATAGAGCGCTGAGGAAGACGCGGAGATGATGGAGCGGAACACCCCGATTTTTTGCGGGATCAGTAGAAGGTCTTGAGGAACGGGTTGGATGCCTTTTCATGTCCGATCGTAGTCTCCGGCCCGTGACCGCAGTAAACGGTAAAATCGTCGTCGAGGCTCAGGACGTTCTTACGGATCGATTCGATTAGCTGATCGTAATCGCCTCCGGGTAGATCGGTGCGGCCGATCGTTCCGTTAAATAAACAGTCGCCGGTAAACACCTTTCGCTCGGTCTCTTCGGCGAGAACGACATGGCCGCGAGTGTGTCCCGGGCAGTGACGGACGGAGAACTTTAGGTTCCCGACCTCGTAAATCTCGCCGTGCCGCCAACTTCGGGTCAGTCGCGGCGGAGGCTCATACTCGAATCCCATCGCCTTCATCTGATGCGACTGGATGCCCATAAACAAGGGCTGCTGCGGCAGGCCGTAATACAGATCTTCGTCGCCTTCGTGCAACAGAATTTCCGCATTTGGAAAGCTCTTTGCCAGCGCGGCCGTCCCGCCGACATGGTCGAGATGACCGTGAGTCAGGGCGATTGTCTGCAATTCAAAATCGTTGTCGGTGATGAAATTTACCAGTTCATCTGACTGCTCGCCAGGATCTATACACATTGCCTTGCGCGTCGCTTCGCAGGCGACGATACGGGTGTTTTGTTGAAATGGTGTCAGGACAAATGTTTCAATGAGCATAAATAGTTTTTTGGAAACCGGCGCGTACACGTCTTTCTTACTTAAATCTATACAACTCATATCTGTTGCCCGGGCCTCATTTCTTCCGGGCCTGCCCGATCAACCATCGGCCCAGATCCTGAGCGGCGTTATGATTTTCAAGGTCCATCGGCAGTCGCCGGCCATCGGCGTATTCGTTGTAAAGCCACGGATCACCGATGACAAAGACGACTCCATTTCCATATTTCGAGACCGCGATGAGCGTATCGCCATTGGCGGACAAGACGGATGTCGCCGGTTTCGAGAGCGTGAGCGTCGAGACTTCTTTTACAAATATCTGTTTCGTCGTCCGAAAAATCGGGTTTGCCGCATTGATGGTGACCTTGCCCATCGGGTAGTCGTTATTCAAAACCTCGAACTTTCGATCCTTGTTAAATCGGATGCCGAAAACACCGGCGAGCGTGTTGAATTTATCAAGCTCGGCATTCGTACCGTCATTTCCCATCAAAACCAATACTCCGCCTTTTTTCACCCAATCGGAAATCGCGGCGACATGTTTAGGTCCGACAAAATTCGGGGAGGCCGTCTCTTTTTCTGTATCGGGATCGACGATGATATAAATATCCGCGCCATTCAGTTTGCGGCGGTCGGCTCGGCGGACAATGTCGTCAATCGGGCACCTTGACGGCGATAAATATCGCCCCACGCGTAAAAACCCGCATCGGGCCGCTCATTCCATTTGTAATGCCAAACCTCATCGCCGCCCGACTTTGATTTGCGTATTTCGTGATTGAAATAGTCGTCCAGCATCACCGTTTTGCCTCGGCCCGGCCAGCCGCGCTCGTAGCTTTCCATTTCCAAGGGCCGTAAACATTTCGGCTGTTGGCATTGTTCCCACCGGTAGTACAGGTTCCCGCTTGATTGGCACATTGGGTCGTATATGTGCCGTCAAAGAGGAAACGGCCCGCGTTAAAACCTCTCGAATCGAATTTTTCATGCAGTTCCCTAAAGTCGTAACCGTACTTAAATGTGTGATTCCCTACCAACTGGGTGAACACAGGTTGGAGAGAGAACAAATTGAAGGGAACCAAACGGCCTTCGCCATAATCCGCCCGGTTTGAACCGATCGCATTTGAGATATTGGTCGAGGCAAAGCTGGCAAAATCCATCCTGGGGATCACCCGCGCGTCGCCAAAAGCAGCCAACGCCGCGGCCGGAAGTCCCAGACCCGCGGGTGAGATCGGGTTAGCATTTGCACGCTGCAGGCTGAACAGGTTATAGCTGCCTCGGATGTCAAAAATCCAGGTTGGCGAGAGCATCGCCGTGTAATCGACATTACCACCTTTGTTGAGCCGATATTCGAACCCGCGCGTAGGCGAATCTGCTGCGCCTATCCAGTTGTATCGGTCCTCCTGGCTTCGGCTGTAATAGTACTTGCCGAAGATTTTATGACTGCCGTTGAAGTTGTGGTCGATTCGGCCCAAGTACGATTTATAAGGCCGGTGTAGGTTCATATCCGAGGCATATTGCCCAATGCCGTTTTGAATCGGAAGGTTTGGCAACGGATATAAAGCCAGGTAATTCAAAGCATACGACTTTAACATCGCGGTCGGAATGATATTTCCGGCAAATGCCGTTCGGCAAACATTACCAGCCGGACAGGTTCCGCCGGTAACCGCGCTGAGCGGATTATAGATAAGAGTTCCCGGGATCTCGGAGAAATTGCCCTGCCTTTGTAACGCCGTGGGAACAAAGAATGTTGTCGGCTGTGCTACATTGTCATTCTGCCTTTCCATAGCAAATAAGAAAAACGTCTTGTCCTTGAAGATCGGGCCATTTACCGACCCACCGAGCCGATAATATTTGCGCTCCGGGGCGGCGCGTCCTTCGCGGTTATTAAAGAAATTGTTCGCCGTCCGGCTCCTGTCGCGGTTGAAGTAATAATTTCTAATTGGTAACACCAATTGTTTTATTGGCTCCGATCCGCGTTTCGCAAGTGTTTTCGCTAAAGTTTCACAATCTTCCCGTATTTATCTAACTATGGATGCGAAAACATTATGCACAAGGTCGCAAACCTTTGTCAAAGGTGTTTTACCAATTTACGATATTTTTCAGATAGGTTTTACCAATTGCTATTATGAGGCTAGGGTATTGGTGTAGGATTTGTGGGCAAAACGCGCTGGTTCGGCGTCAGAACTTACGGCATAGCCGCCGTTTTATTTCCAACAAGGCGAGGCGGAAAACTGTGAATTCTGCTCGAAACGCTGTTCGTATTCTCTGGCGAAATCAATGAGATTGCGTCTTATCTTTTGGAATACGCGGCAATAAAAATCTTCGGAGCCGATCTTTTCCCGAAGGAACATCATTGCTTCGACCTCGCTCCAATATTCGCGGCTCTCCCAAATCTCGACCGGTGTGCCGCCCATTTGCCGGGCGAGATCGACGAGTTTTTTATCATTCGGATTGAGCCCATTCTTAAGAAAGATCGAGACGTAAACCGGCATTAGCCGATTCTGCAGCTGCAGCAGTTTCATGTCGCCATCGGCCGTCTGGCGTACGTGGCCGAGCTCATGCGACATCTTGGTGGCGGCAAGAATTTTGCCGTTTACCGAAAATACCTCAGCCTCTGGCTCGAGGGAATTCAGAACCGGGTAGTAGATCGGCGGCGGGTATCCTTCGTCGAGCTCGGCACCGAGTGTAATCGTGGCACCGACAAAGGTGCCGTCATCCGTCCACAGGAACTGATCGGTACCGGCGCCCTTCCCCCGACCTGCCGAAACCTTGATTGAAAAGCACAAAGGCCGCGTTGCCGGCATACCTGTCCCATTGGCGACGGCCAAAATCGGTCGATCTTAATTCGGCTTTCCATTTTTGAAATCTTGCCCGGTATTTGTCCGGAACTTCCTCGCGAATCCCACCATCGACGGGTGCTTTTACAATGGAATCGTTAGTCGCTCCAAAAACAGTCGCTTCCCATTCCAAACCGCGAACAGTTGGATAAGAATGAACCGGCGCGACGGCACAAATATAGAGAATAGATAGAAACGGAAATAGTAACCGAGGCAATTTCATCGCGTAAAGCACCTTACGAAGCCAACAAATAAAAAACGCGCCTGCGACAAAACGGCCGGCCGTTACTTCGTCGGAGTGTCGGATACGGTGAAAAAGTCACCCGCCCCGCTATTGGTTCGGAGCATACGCATCACTTCTTCAAACTCGAAGGGACGAGCGCCCCGGCGGCCGAAGACCGCTATCTGGTTGCCGCTTTCATCGACGGCGCGGTCGCGGTCGAGGCCTTTCGAAACGCTCAGGGCCTCGTGCTTTGTCCTAAAGGTCGCGATCAACCTTGGTTCAGGACGCGGACTAAATCCGGCGTAATTCGGCATTGTCTCGGGATCGGTCAACTGCAGGACACGAAGGCCGTTACGCCCGTCGGCGACGTAGCCATAGAGGCTTGCGTTGGTCATCGCAATTTTTATCGAGTGTGCGTCATTGAGCGAGCCTTCGGCGTTAAACGTCTGATCGAGCTTGGGCTGCCCTGGCATTTCGACGTCAATTATTGCAATGCCATCTTCGCCGTTCGCTACATACGCGTAGGTGCGAGCCACGTAGATATCGTGAGCATGTTTGAGCGGGACGGACGCGCCTTCGATACGCGCGACCTCGCCTTTCGATTGCAGCTCTTTGATATCAAGCACGTGCATTCCCTCATGATCGACAACAAAAGCATAGAGAAACTGAACGGCGACAGCCACCGGTTTGTCAAACGGAATCTGCTTTGTGATTTTCGGCTGGAGCGGCGTCGAAAGGTCAACGATTACCAATTCTTTCTCGGTCGTTATATACGCATAATTACCGGCCAGCGTAATGTTGTTAGCTCCGGTCAGGGCTCCGCCAGGATTATAGGTCAGCGCGCGGCTAAGAAAATTGTTACGCGGGTCGCCGTCAAGCAGGGTGGCGGCACCTACCAAAATCAGGCCCTCTTCATTGTCCGCGACATAGAGATAAGCATATACCGGGTGGATCGGTCCTTCTTCATTGATTGCGGGGGCTGGCTTTCCGGCTGCTTTTGCCTCGGCGTTGAGACGCAAAGCCTCGTCGGGCGGTACCTGTTTGTAGGTGCCGTCTTCGTTCTGGACCGTTCGCCAGCGGGCCGGATCGACCGCGAGGGTAGATGGGGCCGCGACGGCGGTAGCGTATTTTGTATCGACGTAGAATTTTTGGCCAAACGGGGAGACCGGCGCCGTCACAATGCGTTCCGAAAAGCCTTTCTGGTCGATCTGCGCGATATCGTAAACGCGCAACCCGCCTTTGCCGGCCGCTACATACGCATATTCGCCGCGAACCTGAACCTGCAAAGCTTCCGGGCGCCCTTTGTTCTCGTATACTTCTTTCAACTCACGACCGTCTTTTACAAACTTTTCGTAATCATCTTTAAAGGCGAGCTTGTGCAGATTGCTGCCATAGACGGCCTGCGGCTCGGCGTGTTCGGTGACGGCGACAGCGTCAAGCGATTCGCCGGCCGCAATATAGATATAACGGCCCATGAAATTAACAAAATTCGTACCTTGCAGCAAAACCTGGGCGAGCCAGGCATTATTATCCCTGTCTTTTGAGACATGACAATCCGAACAGCCCTGCGTTTCCTTACCGCGTACGGTGTGCGGCACGTGAGTATTAAAAGCCTGACCGTTAAATCCCTCGGCCGATACGGTTTGCTGTTGGTGATAGATCCACTCGCGGTTCTGATTGCGCGAGCTGACCAGTACCGCCGAGCTTGACCGCACGGGCGCGACCATGTGGCCGGTGACCGTGCCGTCCTTGCCGAGCATAAAGATGTCGTCGCGCAGCACCTGGAAATTATACGTCGTAAAATTGCGCGAATCGCCGCCCTCATTATGTCGGTTAGGCATTTTTCGGTTCGCCTCCATGCCCAGGTGGCAGCCAAAACAGCTGGTGACCCAAGATGTGTGGCACGCATAGCACGTCATGCTGCTTTCGCGGTGGGCGAGCATTTCCTCGCTTGCCTTCGGATCGCCCCATGTCGCGTTGTCCCTTTGCATCGTCTTAGCGTAAGCCGATTTTTCGCTATAGTCGGCGTTGCCGGGCGTGACGGTGTCAGCCGTTTGTGTTACCTTCCAGCATTTTCCAGTCTCGACGATCGAGTTTTGAACGATATCGCCGACTTTAAATACAATCTGGGCGCCCTTTTCATCATTGCACTTTTTGGTCCGAGCCGTGGCGGCGGTCAACACCTGCAAAACCGATAGCTTCTTGCCATCAGTTGTGCGGAATTGCAAAGCTGTCAGGTCGCGGCCGATGATGGGCTTTTTCGCCCTTTCACGCAGGGCGATCTGGTTTTTGTTTTCGATCGGTAAGGCTGCGTAACTGCTTGTGATGCCGTTAGCTTTTTCTTTCAGTGAACCGTGACAATCAACGCAGCCGATCTCGACGGCGGCCCGCGGTTCATTGTACAGAATTCCGGTGCCGTGGCTGTCCTGTTTGAAATGACAATCGGCGCAGTGCATGCCGCGTTCGAGATGGATGTCCTGCAGATGAACGGCCTTCTTAAACTTGTCGGGGTCGGTCGGTTCTACAACCTTGTCTTCGGCGTCAAGAAGATTGCCCTTACGATCTTTCTTATAGACGTTCTTGTAAACCCAGCCGTGACCGTGCGAATCGGCAAACTGAACATTTTTCAGCTTGCTGTTAAAGTCGGCGGTCCCGGTATTTTGCAAAAAGACCGAATCAGACCACAACCCACGAAGCGAAGAACCCTCGGGGTTTTTGTCGAGTTTTCGTGCCTCGTCCGCCTGGCTTGGCTTTATCTGTTTGTCGGCAGGGTACATCATCTTGCCGTCCGATTCGTTGTCCCACCACGTACGGCCGAGATATGTCGCGACCATATTTGTTCCGGGGTGCATATGGCATGTCATGCACTGTTGAGTAGGAATGCGCGACGTAAACTGATGTTTGATCGGATGGCCCGGCTCATTTCTCGGAATGCTCTTGTCCGCGGATTGAGTAAATCCCTGATTTCCAGCCGCCGCGTAACTCCCCGAGGCCGCGACGCTCGTATCATTCGCATAGATCACATGACACGAACTGCAACCCGCCGCACGGTAATCGCCGGCGTGGTCGTTCGTGCCCATGAAATTCGAAGTCGGATCGAGCAGGCGTGTCTTTTGAAGACCCAGATATACGGGGTCGGTTCGGTTATTTGTGCCCAGACCGCGCGGGCTCAAACCTTTATCCGGTTTGCCATTCTCTTCCTCTTTGTCCGGCAGGCCGACCTCAAGACGGCGTTTTCCGCCGCGTTCAAAGACGCGCAGGACATTGCCGGGTTGCGACAATTCCCAGCGCGGCAGCGGATTTAGAAATGGCAGGTAACCTTTTTTCGCCGTTTGCTCACGTGTCGGCGCCGGGCTGTGGATTAGGGCCTGCGGACGGCCGTCTTCGTTATAGCTCTCGCCAAATTGGGCGTCCTTGATGTTGTATCCGCCGTTATTGTAAAGCGCGGCGCCCCAGAGCATCGCGCCATGGGCCATCGGGCTGCGGCTGTTGCTTCGATTCTCATCGGAGTGACATTCGCCGCACGATTGGCTGACGACGCGGTAGTCGCCGGGGTTTACAAATCGGACGAACGCATTGCTCTCCTTTGTCATGAGTGCGTTCGTGCGTTCCTGATTTCGGCTCGAGCAGTCGCCGTTTTTGCAGTTCCATTCTTTCGGATTGCGAGGCTGGACGTGCGCATCTTTTTGAGTCGTCGAGGCCGGGTTGCCGCCATGACACGCGGTACAGGTCAGTCCCAGAGCATCTTTACCGGCCTCATCGATAGTGTCGAAAACATCCCCGCGATTGTTGTAACGGTGCATCGGCTCAATGTTGTTATGACACTGGACGCAGCCCTCGACCTTTGGAGCGGCGACGGCTGGTGCCGGTGCGGCGGGCGTCTCGGGTGCCGGCCTTGCCACCGTGTTGGCTGGCGGCGCATCCTGCATCATGGCACGCGGTTCGGCTTTCCAGAACGCCGCCGCCAGCAGACATGCAAATACACACAAGACGATCAACTTGATGCGTGTGATTGATTTATTTTTTGCGGCCATGTCTGATTTTCCTCGCCCCCTAGAAAATTAACTTAACCGAGCTAAACAGGGAGTATTGCGGCTTGCTCGGATTTGGAATGTCACTCGTACAAAACGCAGGGATCGGGCAATTTCGCCCCCGGTCGGTAAAAATATCCTTAAACCCTCGGCCCGCCAGAAACAGATTGCCGCCAAAGGTGAACGTCAAATTGTTGATCAGAAACGGCCGGTAAATGACACCCATGCTTAGGTCGTACCCGATCTCGTGCCGAACATTGGGTTGAAACAAGACATATTCGAGCGGCTCTGTCCGGTGAAAACGAAGGTAGTTTGCGTTAAAGATTGCCTTTATGGTCTGGGTTACCTCGGCGTCGAGGCCTACGTTATAGATAAAAATTCCAGGATTTACAAAATTGGCCTGGCCTTCGGTCTTGCTTGATCGCAGCGATGGTAGAAGGCTGTTTCCCTGAACTAACCCCACCTCGGTCGAAACGAGGCGGATGCCCTGGCGATTCCAGTACGAAAACTGGCCGCCGACAAAATTCGGGTCATCAAATATTGCGTCAAAACCGGACGCCCGGCTGTCGGTTGGGTTACTGTCGCCCGAGGCGAAGAAAACCGAGGCCCGGTAACGAAGGAAATCCTTATCGATTGAAGCCTCGACAGCCGCCATGTGTGCCCTGATGTCCGTCTTTCGCCCGGCAATCGGGTTATAGTCGTCCTTGCCAAACGCAAAATAGTAATGATTGGAGAGATTTAACAGGCCAATATGCCCGTCACCGTTAAAACCAATATACCCGGCCTGCACTTTATGCCGGCGGACACTGCCGACGAGTGCCGGTCGGACAAGGAAACCATTGGTGTCGAAGTGAGTGTCTCCGCGATCGTCGTTATAAGCTCCGACGGCCTGGATCGTGTAGCCCTTAGTCAGGAAATCCTGCCGGAAGAAATTGGCGATGTAAACATTCTGCTTGCGAAATTCAAACGCGTTGAGATTGCTGTTTGTGTCTTTTTCCAGCTGGTGAAACCATGCCACGTTAAACTGTATCTTGTTGTTAGCAAACGCTCCAAACGTGCGAACACCGAGGTTGTTGTCGGAGTAGAGGAAGCCGCGGAAATCCGCCGAGAAAGACTGTATTCCGGCCCGCACAGAGACCGAGTCAAAGTTGTCGTTTGTATCGAAAAGCTTGACCTCGCCAAACGCCTCTTCGAGCGAGACGTGATAGTCAGTACGATTCGTCCCGCGCCGCGCGTCGATATTGACGATGCCGTTCTCGCGGGCGTTTAGATAATTGGGAATGCTGATCGTCGGCGAGATCTTAAACGCCCAGCTGCGCGGGCGGAAAACCGTCTGACCTTTGAAAAATTCGAATGAGAATTGCAGCGTCTGGCTAAACGAAAAACTTTCGGGACGGCCAAAGAAATTATTGCTATCGGGATTTGCCGAGCTGACGTTCGTTGGTGCCGGTGTCCGGCGAATCTCGGCGTTAGTCGTGCTGACACCCGAGAGTATCATGAAGTAGTCGTCGCCGATGATCGGGAAATCGCCTTTTAAAATATTCTGAGCATAAGGGTTAAGCCATCGTCCGCGTTTGAAAGGTATGTCTCGCCCGCGCGCGCCTCGATCACCATATCGGTCGTATTCAGGAAAACCCATTCGCCAGCGGTCGCGAACCTCGCGGCGCTCGGGACCTCGCTTGACCGCGCCGGGCGTAGCGGCGTCAACCGTTTCCTTGTCAGGCTCGACAACCGCAAAGTCGATCTTACGGTCGCCGCCGTCAAGTATCACATTCTCAAGGACCGGGCATTTCTTTTTGGCCTCATCGCAGATGATATTGGTAAACGTGCCGTAGTCGCCCGCCTTGCCTTCCTCAAAACGTGCCTCAAACGGGGCTCGAACCGTGATGCGATAGGCTCCCGCGTTCAGACGTAACGAATAACCTCCGTCCGATTCCGTTCGTTTTGAAATTGTATCGGTACTCGATTGATTGACCGCGGTAACAACAACGCCTGCAACGGGCTTGCCGTCTTTGTCGGTCACCTTACCGGTTAATCTCCCGCTCGACGATTGCGCGAACGCAAACGTCGAAACCAAGATAAACGAAACCGCTAACCAGAGAGTCAGTTTAGTGAAACTGGACAACATAATAGTGAATCGCTTGACCGGAATTTAGATTGCTGTCTAGCTTGTAGCATAATTTTTTGGCAATGACAAATTTTTTTCAAAAAAACTTGACTATCTTTCAATTTCGTTTAATATCGTAGCAATCGTGAAGACAAAAACAATGATAAAAACGCGTGAACTCTTCGCCGGTCTCATCATCCTGCTGTTTTTTAGTCTCAGCGCCGAGGCGCAGTCTTTGACTCTGGCGGATGTCCAGCAAGTCATTGCACAGGCGGTGTCAAAGGCGATGTCGATGAACCAACGGGTAACCGTCACGGTAGTCGATAAAGAGGGCAATCATCTCGCCACGTTTGCCATGACGAACACGAGGGCGACGACCACGGTTGAGGGAACGCCCGGCCAGGGCCTCGAAGGTGTTACGGTTCCGGCATCCTTCGCTTCGCGGTCAAAGGCCGGAACGGCTGGCATCTTCTCGACAAGTGGAAATGCGTTTACCACGCGTACAGCTGGTTTTATTATTCAGGAACATTTCCCGCCCGGCATCGACAACCGCCCCGGCGGCCCGTTGTATGGTGTTCAATTTTCGACGCTCCTTTGCTCGGATGTAGCTATCTCCGGAACTCCGCTTGGTCTTTCGGGCGATCCCGGCGGTGTTCCGCTTTATAAGAGCGGTCAGGCGGTGGGGGCCGTTGGCGTTGAGGGAGACGGTGCTTACACGGTCGATAGGATGCCGGCGGACGACGATCAGTCCGACGAAGAGATCATCGCCTTCGCCGCAAGCATCGGGTTCGAATCGCCCGTCCTGATTCGCGGCGACAATATTCTTGTCGAGGGTATCAGGTTTCCGTTTGGGAATGTCCCCAATCCTGCCGGTGCGACGCTTATCCCTTTCGGCAGCCTCCCGGGTGCTTTGGTACCGGTTCCGCCAAACCCTCTGATCAGGGCAGCTCCACCAACAGATTTCATCCCGGCCACATTGAATGGCGTGAGCGGTCAAATGAGCGCCCGATTTCCTGTTATCGCCGGCTCTAACCTGACGGCCAATGAGGTAAGGGAAATACTCGGTGCCGCCGCCGGCGTCGCGAATCGTGTTAGAGCAGGCATCAGACAGCCGCTCGGCAGCAATGCCCGGGTCAATATATCTGTCGTTGACACTGACGGAAGAGTTTTAGGTATATTTCGGCAGCTGGATGCGCCCGTTTTCGGACTTGATGTTTCGGTTCAAAAAGCACGGACTACTAATTTCCTGTCCCGCACCGACGCGGCTGCCAAGCTGAGGAACGCCGGTTTTGGATCGTACATCACGAGGGCCGCGGCGGACGGCATCAGCCTCAACGGCTCAGTGGCATTTAGCGACCGCGGATTCGGTTTTCTCCACCGGCCAAGTTTTCCCGACGGTATAAATGGAACCCGGGCCGGGCCATTCAGCTCAGAGATCGAGGAGTGGAGCCCGTTTAATGTTGGCCTCCAACTCGATCTCGTAACAAGGGCGATACTGGGATTGCCGATGGTCTGCAACACTGCGGCGCGGGCTAAGCAAGGACCGATGCCGCCATGCCTTTGTACCGCCATTCCCGAGTTGAAGAATGGTATACAGATATTCGCGGGCGGACTGCCGATATATCGCGGCTCGACCCACGTCGGCGCGATCGGCATCAGCGGTGACGGCATTGATCAGGACGACATAATCGCATCTGGCGGCGCAAATATTTTCCCGCCGCCCGAGTCGATTCGTTCCGACAGAGTTTTTGTACGCGGCGTCCGGCTCCCGTTTCTCAAATTCCCGGCACGACCGTTTTTGGACTAATATTGGATCAACTCAATGACGATTCTCCGCGGTATTCTGCTAGCTTTGCTAACCGGTACGGTATCGGCATCGGCCCAGACCATTCCGGCGGGCGGGCCCGTTCAAGCCATGCAGACTTACGGCTCGGTCACCATCCTGGGCAAGTCGGTGAACGCCGGAAACAAAAATAAACTCAGCCTCGCCCGGAAGCGATTTTATCTTTTCGCTGGCGGCGTCAAAGAAAACACGGCCCTCATCGAGCGGATAAACGCGACCGAGATAACATCGAGAGATTGCTATTACACCCAGATAAATGCGAGCGCCTGTCTTATCGATTGGCTAGCGCAGGAGAACTGTGAAACGCCATTTTGCCGCAAGATCGAGAAAGATGACCTGACGAAGGTTAAAGAATTCGAGGCGGCCTATAATAAAGGCCTGCCGCTTTACGGCCGCAAACCCAATATCGCGTTAGACTGGGTCGCCAATAACCTGCCCGTAAACATCGCGAGCGGATTTTATCTCCAGCAAAAGAGCTCGATTCAGACAATTCTGAAAGGCCAGAAACCGGTCGAGTCGGCAATGACGACAGCGGCTGCCGCCCTGGCAACATTTGCCAATATTCCCGTCGGCGATAAACCCGGGACATTCCTGGTCTCCAATGTTTTGCCTGTCGAGGTCGGCAATAAGAGTTACGTGTGGATTTGCGAAGTAAGTGTCGGAGGCAACAAGGAAGTGAAGCTTCCTCTAAACATTAACACGGATCCAGCGAAGAGAACGAAAGGCTGCACGGTGACCATGAAAGATTTGAAAACATGCAGCACCGGGACCTGCGAGAAAAAGTGAGAATACTGTTCAGAATTAGTTTGATCGTCGGCGTCGCGTCAATCTTTGGCGCTTATTTTTTGACCACGTCTAACGCCCAGCGACGGTCCAACGTTTTTTCACACAACACGACAGCTCATAAGGTAGGGAAGTATAAGGATTGCAATTCGTGTCACACGTTGCCGGAAAAAAACTGGACGTCGGCGCGTAGGGACAAATTAGAACCTTTTCCAGACGTTACAAATTTCCCTTACAAGAGACACATGACCTGCAATGGCTGCCATATCCGTGACGTCTACACCGATGGCGGCGTGTTTTGCGGAAGTTGTCACACCACAGCGTCGATGCGGGCCACGGGCGGGCGCGGAGTTCTCGGTTTCCCGAACAGGCGACACCCCCAACAGTTCAAAACCGTCTTCCCGCATGATGTACATCAGGATCTTCTAGCCACAAATCTGCGCAAGACGGACTATGCTCCGGCCCATTTCATTCCGGTCGCTTTTAACCGCGTTGACGAGAAGCCAAAGGCGGATTTTTATAATTGTGCCATTTGCCACAAATCCTACGAGGAAAAGGCACCGATTCCAAAGAATCAGATGCGCAGTCCGTTTGGTCTGAAGGCTGTGGCCCCGATGGGAGCCGACACATTTATGAGGCCCGTGACGGCCGCATTCTTCAAGAATTCGCCCGAGGGCCATGAATCCTGTTTTAGCTGCCATTACCAATTCCAGAACTTGCCGCAAGGAAAACAAAGCTGTGCCGGGTGTCATGAGCTGACGAAACCCTTCAAGCCTTATTTCGACCGCAATCTGATCAACCGCTACTCCCTAAAATTCGACCACGATCGAAAAGGGCACGTGGAAAAAGACTGCATGTCGTGTCATTTGAGAATTACTCAGAATGCCGATGTCCGCGTAAAGGATGCGGCGGGCGTACCTATCGTCGCCGATGTGCCGATCGTGGCGTGCCGGGCGTGCCATGAGACTCCGGATGACACCGCCGCGTGGAAGCAAATTCTTTCGGCGGAAATCGACCTGCGTGAAAAATCGGCGACGTTCCAATGCAGCTACTGCCACACGTCAGCGATTGGCCGGTTTGAGATTCCGGTGAGCCATCGGAAGCCGTAAAATGAAAAGTGATTCGGTTTGAATAGACAAATCAGGTCAACTAAACCAGTCGCAGTCCGGAAGGCGGGCTTTCCCCCGCTGTATTGTTGGCGCGGGAGTTTATTGAAACTTAAT
Organism: Chloracidobacterium sp.; assembly: GCA_031430895.1. Classification (GTDB taxonomy): domain Bacteria; phylum Acidobacteriota; class Blastocatellia; order Pyrinomonadales; family Pyrinomonadaceae; genus OLB17. The sequence goes on from JANPCJ010000288.1 coordinate 22,262, forward strand.
CGTTATACCAAACACACTTTTGCACTTTTCAAAATGACTAATCCCGGCTAAATGAAAAATGTCGCCAATCGAAGGAATATCATCAAGGCATTGCTGGTTCTCACGGCGGTTACTGCCTTTGCGGCCAGTTGTATTCAGCAGCAGCCAAAGCTGGCCGTGACGATTACTTCGTCTGAGGTGCCGCCGCCGCTCGAGGTGAAGGCGTCTGACAAGAAGTTTGAGGCCTTTTCGCACAAGATTCCCGAACACAAACGATTTGAATGCGCTTCGTGCCATCGCCGCGAGGGCCGTTCGCTCGATATGGATTTTGCGGGCCACGATTCGTGCGTCGGCTGTCATCTAAACCAGTTCACCGACACTGAGTTGATGGACCAGAAAAAGATCATGTGCTCGATATGCCACACCGCCGCTCCGCCGGCTATGATCGAATTTCCAAGAAAGTTCAAGGAAGGGTTTAACATGAAGTTCGATCACGGCGATCATGACAGCGGTGCGGGCAGCCCTCCCGACGGGTGCGCATCATGTCACAAATCGGCCGGACCTGGCAAAACGATACCAGTCGGCTTTCAGGCACATTCCAATTGTTACGCATGTCACACGGCCAACAGCAAGATAGGATCGTCATGCAGCACATGCCATGCATTGGGTGGCTACAACCGGACGTCGCCTTCGGAGTATAACTTCAGGTATATCTTTCGGCATGACGACCACAGCTCCCGGCAAGGCGTGAGCTGTAACGAGTGTCATAAGGTGAGCCCGGGCGCGCCGCAGGGACGGCAGGTTTCAAATATCGTGATTCGCCAGCATCTGACCGGCCCCGGGAATAACTGTCTGCAGTGTCACAACGGGCGAAGGGCGTTTACGGGAAATAATCCGTTTGATGTCGCAAGCTGTTCAAAATGTCATAAGGGTAGAGTCAGCATTTTACCGCCGGGGACGGCAACCGATTCTGGAACAGGCACCGATCAATGAGCCTCATTCTCGCTCAGGGTGATCTGCCCCCTCGGTCGTATTGCACCCGGTCTTTCGTGTTTAGAAATTACGTGACACAAAGTAGCTCTTGCGGCGGCGAAAATGTTGACATTGACCCCAAAATGAGGTTCTAATAGGTTTACATATTTTAGACCATTGGGCGGGTATTATGAAAAATCGAGTTAAATTGGCTATTGTGTCTCTTTTTGGGTTGTTGGGTCTGCTAATGTTTTTAGGAAGTGTCGACCGTTCCAGCGCGGGCACGGCTGAATTTGGGGCAACACCCACACCCACTCCGGCGAAAGCGAACGTCATGGTGAACGCCAACGCGATGAGACCCCCGGCAAACACACCTGCTCCGCCGGTGACTGGCGGCAACGCGATGAAGCCCCCGACAAACACACCTGCTCCGCTGGTGACTGGCGGCAAGGAAATGCGTGAGAAATTCACTCTTGCCGCAGACAGCCAATCGGAATATGGGGCCGTGCCTTTTAATCACAAGACGCACGCCTTTAGTAATTACAGCGAAGACGGCAAATCGCCCGTGGGTTGTGTCACGTGTCACCACACCGACCAGCCAAAATCAGCCCTTAAGCCTCCGCTTGTCACCTCGGAGCGGGATGTGGTGTTGACGTTTGACGCATGGAAGGGTTCGAAAGTAAGTGAGTGCAGGGCCTGCCATTTCCAATCGGGCGCCGAACCGGAAGGCAAGACGATGCCAACATATACCGATAAAGGAAAGACTAAGGAACTGACGAACGAGCTTGCTTATCACATAAACTGCAATACATGCCATGACAATGCGGCAAAATTGCGTCCTGAATTGAAGAAAAAGCCGGGCTTTGCAACGGGAGCGGACTGCGCCACTTGTCACAGCGGCGGGAATTAGCGAATGGCCTTAAAGGAGTGTGAGAAGTGCGGCGAAATGGTCGGCGAGGCCAAGGCCTTTTGTCCCGCATGTGGACACGCGTTCGTCGACGAGGAGACGCGGCGGGAAAAGTCGAAGTTTGACAGCCTCGAAAACACTGTCCAGCTCGGGCAGACGATGTTTGGCAACATGCTGTCGGACATGGGGCTCAATATTTCAAAGGCCCCGAACACCCCGGAAAAACGGATCGAGGTGATCGCCCCGGCCGCCGAGGCGACGGAACCGGTGAAGAAAAAGCCGGACAATGCAAAACCGCCGAAGACGGTCGGCACTGATTCCGAGGTAAAACCATCGAGCCGCAACCGCTGGTACGGTATCGCCGGTGCTCTGGTAATTCTGATTTGGCTGTTAATCCTGATCGCGGGCTTTGTGATGTTCGTGTATATGCCGCGTTCGGGTAATTTCTAATCCTTTTCGATAATTCAGATCCGCAAAATGCCCCGTGAAATTGAAAAACACGAGTTGGTTGTCGATGCATTCCGCAATGTCGACATCGTATCCGAACTGGTCGAGCAGCTTCCTAATGGCGAGTTCAAGAACGAGCTCGACATGGACATCATCCTCTTCGGCCGCAGCTACCGGGGAAAGCAAGTTGGCCCTTATACACGCCTTCTCGAATATCTCCCCGGCGAGGTGATCCTCCAGGAAAACACCTGGGAAAGCAGCATTTTTTACATCCTGGTTAGCGGCGTGCTCGAAGCATCGGTCGTCGAGCAGGAAGGCAACCGCATAAAGGTCGGTCAGGTACCGGTCGGAAACTCGTTTGGCGAGATGGCGCTGCTGTCCGGTACGCCCAGGACGGCAACGGTATCGGTTGCGGAGGGTGTCGGTCCGGCACAGGTTCTTGAATTCACCCGTCCGGCCATAAGGCTGCTCAGAAAACTGCCAAAATTCGGCCGCGCGCTCGACCGCAATTACAGAAATTACGGTCTTTCTCTGACCCTTAATGAGTTACGGGATTTTTCGAATTTAGATCTCGGCGGTGACTTGCTGCAGCGTCTGAACGACTCGGCCCGGTTCGCGGTTTACGAAAAAGATCACGTTCTCTTCCGCGAGGGAGACCCGATAAACCGTGTCATTTTTGTCAGGAACGGCTGGATCCAGCGCGTAAGCGGCGTTGAATTTAATCCAAAAGCCGCCGAACTGGTGCTGGAATCCGACGAGTCCGTCGGTCTCGATTTCCTCGGTGCGGGAACGTGCCTCGGTCTCGAAGCCATCGAGCAGTCGGCAGCATGGCAATACACCGCGACCGTACGCGGGCGAAGCGAGGTCATCGAGGTTGCCGTTACGCGGCTTCGCGAAGACAAAGAAATCACAAACGCCATTGTGCCGTTCCTGACGTCTTCGGGCGGAGCCGATTATTCGCCGGTTCCTCTTCATCCCACGGATACGCGCACCCTGACGGCGGCCGGCCGCGAGATCGAGACCGGTGTTGTCGATGGCGTAAATCTGCTCGTGATGGACATGGCGAAATGCATCCGTTGCGGCAACTGCTCGCTGGCGTGTCATAAAGTTCACGGCAACACGCGGCTGGTCCGACGCGGCATTCATATTGAGAGGCCGTTTAAGGAAAACAAGCCCGCGATCCAGAGCATTCTCATTCCGTCTGTCTGCATGCATTGCCAGGACCCTGAATGCCTGACCGGTTGTCCGACGGGGGCAATCGCCCGCTTCCCGGACGGCCAAATCGATATTAACGCAAAGACCTGTATCGGCTGCGGCGACTGCGCGACCCAATGTCCATATAACGCGATCTCAATGATCGTCCGGCCTGATCCGAAAAACCCAAACGGTAAATCGGTATTATCGACCTTGGTTTCGCCATTCGCGCTGACCGAAACCAAACTTCCCCCGCCCGTAACGCAGACCGACAACTTGCTTGCCATCAAATGCAACCTCTGTAATAACACCGGGCTGAATCCGCCAAAAGCAAAAACGGCCGCATATTCATGTGAGGAAAACTGTCCGACCGGTGCGCTGGTGCGCGTCAATCCGCGCGAGTATTTTGACGAGGTCAACGAAACGATGGGCCTCTTCCGTCGTACCCAAACCCACGCCATCGGTCAGAATATTCACAAATTCGATCTCTGGGCGACGATATGGCACGTGCTTGGAATTATTACGGTGATCATCGGCGGCGGACTGGCGATCTGGGCAACTCGCTCATTTGCTCAGGACATCCCGCTTAGCCCGGGTTCGTGGGTGACGATGCGCTGGCTCACGGGACTGACTGGATTAGCGAGCATCGTCTGGGTGATGGCCTATCCATTCCGCAAGCAGGTCTATCGTCGAAGGGCGGGTGCTCTGCGATACTGGATGCTGACGCATATTTATTTGGGAGTTTTAGCCGGTCTGCTCTTGCTCGTTCACGGGGGGACAAGTTCGGGCGGATTGCTGACGACGATTTTGATGATCTCGTTTGACATGGTGATCGTCACGGGTCTTTTTGGAGCGGCTTGCTATGCGTTTGTGCCGCGTTTTATGACGAAGATCGAGCGTGAGCCGCTGCTGATCGAGGACCTCGAGACGCGCCGCGACGAACTCCGGGCCGAACTCGTGCGGACGGCCGAAGAGACAACAAATGCCGAACTAAAACAGCTTATTCAGCGAAAAGTCCGCCGCCGCTTTCTTGGTCTCGGCTACCTTTTCAGGCAATATTTCAGTAAAGAAGATCTGCAGACGATGCTGGCCGACGCCCGGGCGGAATTTAGAGACGCGGCCACGGGCATGTCGCGCAACGACGATTCACGCCTGATGGAGGCCGTAGAAAACGCCGCCACGCTCCGCCGTGTCGATGCCCTCGTTTACCTGCATCGCCTTTTGAAATTATGGGTGGCTCCGCATGTGTTGTTTACATCGCTGATGCTTATTCTGATGGTGGTTCACATTGTTCAGGTGGTCTATTTTAACGTGCGATAGATGAGTGTCGAAGACGGAAAATTTACAATATCGTACGCTGATCTGCAGATCGCGACGGTCGAGGTAAAACGCGAAAGCATATTTATCGGCCGGCTCGATACCTGCGAGATCGTCCTCAACCACCAGACCGTCTCGCGCATTCATGCCGGGGTCACATTTCGTGACGACAGGTATTTCCTAAACAACCTCTCATCGTCCAATGTCCTGACGCTAAACGGCAGATTGCTCGGGCCAAAGAAGACGGACGCATTGGCCGACGGAGACACGATCCAGATCGGCCCGTTTACGATTGCCGTCGCTTGTATTAGAGACGAGGTTTTGCTTGTCGTCGAAAGCCAGTTAACAAGTATCGCCGCCGATACGGCCGTAAAAGCCGCACAGCCGGTTGCCGCTGCCGGCGCGGATGGCGTTCTCGCGGTGTTTTGGGAAAAACGCAACCGTGAAAAGGAAGATTGGGGAACCCGCCTGCGCCCGACCGAGAAGCCAGTGCCGGGCAAATCGATGTTCAATTGGCGCCCGACGCGCGACCTCAGGAGCCCGTGGCGGGCCGGATTGTTTGTTTGGGCATTCCTGCTGATCGGCGCTGTGGGGGCGTTTGCGTATTTTCGATATCCCACGGTTTACGCGCCAAAATCCCTGGCGAGCCCCCACGTCTCGGTCGTCGAAGGCAGCACGATCGCCTCCGCCTCGAATAGCAATTCCTGCACGACCTGTCACACGCCGAATGAGCCGCTCGAAAACTCGTGTGTCCGATGTCATCAGGCCCAGGAATTCCACGTCTCCAATACAAAAGCCCACCAGGACGCCGGTATTACGTGCACCATGTGCCACAAGGAACATCAGGGCGTCGATTTTGACTTGAACGCATCGGCGATCCAAACCTGCGCCCAATGTCATAACGACAATAATAAGCAAACTTACAATGGAAAGGCTGTCCGCACCGCCCACGGCGGCTCATACGGCTATCCTATCGAAAACGGCGTCTGGACATGGAAGGGCGTTTACAAAGAGGTTGCGGACGCAATACCGGAAATCGGCAGTTCGGCGACCGGCGACAGGAACGAGCAGACAAAGCTCAGCCGCTTTTTTCATACGATCCACGTCGGACGTCTAAGGGCCCCGGAGGGTATCAAAGGCGATAAGGCCGGGCTTGTTACGTGCTCGTCCTGTCACGATAAGACGGGCCGCGACCTGGATCGTGTAAAGCCGAGACAGACGTGCGCCATTTGCCACACCACGGCGGCGGACGCAACAAATCGCGACCAACGATTCGGCGCGTCGAGCGCGAATTGCATCTCGTGTCACGTTCAACACGCTTATAGCGGCGGGCGTTGGAGTGAGTTTATGACCGAAGACGCTCTGAAACGGCGCGTCGAGGCGGTTAAGAGTAAAATCGAACAACTGAAAGGCCAATGAAATTTATTCATCTCATTATTTGCCTCGCGTTCATCGGGCTGCTTATCTGGCTGAATCAGACAATGGTGCCAGGCGACGTGTTCGCGTTCGGAGGTTTGTCGTGGATCGGTTGGGCGAGCATCCTCGCGATTGGTTTTTTTATCGGCTTTGTCGTCATCTTTAATGATTCGACCCGTGCCTTCGGATTTTTTAGATCGAAAGACAAGAGAGCTGCTCCACTTGTCATTGTCCGAACGCTCAGCAGCGCAGAAGTGGCTGAGCTAAAACTCGATAAATACCGCGGCCCAAGTTACCCGCACCCTGTGATCTTTACGGAACGCTGCATCGGCTGCCAGGCGTGCGTCGACGCCTGTCCGCACGACGTGCTCGCGATCAAAAACGGCGTTGCCACCTCGGTTGCCCCCGACCTATGCATGGAGGACACGGCCTGCCAAGCCGAATGTCCGGTCAATCCGAAGGCGTGTATTGTAATTAACACCGCAAAAGAAGTTCGCTCGCTTCCGACACCGACCCGCGACGGCGCCACGTTTCAGACGAATGTTCCCGGCTGTTTCATAATCGGTGACGTTTCCGGAGTGCCGCTCATCAAGAACGCGGTGAAAGAAGGCTTCGACGTGGTCGCCCACATTGCCAATGAATTGCGCTCGGCTCCGCCTGAGCCAAAGGCGGCTTACGACGTGGCAATTATCGGAATCGGCCCCGGCGGAGCGTCCGCCGCTGCCGCCGCGAGCGAGGCAAAATTGAGATACGTCGGCATCGAGCAAGACAAAATCCTGTCGACCATCGACCTCTATCCCAAAGGGAAATACATCTTTTTCAAGCCGGACACGAAAGACTGGTTTGGCGGTATCCCGGCCGTCGGTCTCGGGCTTGCCAAAGCCAAATACGGCGCTGCCGACGCCTCGGATGATCAGGCCATCTATGATGCGCTCGGCCAGGATTTGGTAAACCTCGCGCACAGCCAGACACCGCCACTGCACGATCAGATTATCGCCAAAATTCCACGGGCTCTGCATGCTGATCTATCGCCGCAGCTCAATGAAAAGGTCGAAAAAGAGTTGAAAAAACGGATCGTATCCTTTGTCCGTTCAAAAGGCACGGGCAACTGGGCAAACCTCTACCAGACGCATTTCCTCGCCGACCGCGAGAATCTGTTGTCCAGCTTCCGCGCGGATATCGCGGACATGCTGGAGACAAAGATTCCGGGCGACTCGCGCGAAAATATCCTCGGCATCTGGCTCGGAAATCTCGAGGAAAAAGGCGTCACGATCAATGAATACGAAAGCTGCAAAACCGTAAAACGCGCCGAAGACGGCGACTATTTTGTTATCAACACCGAAAAAGGCGGCGAAAAAACTCCAAAAACCTACGCGGCGCGGCGGGTAATAATTTCGATCGGGCTTCGCGGAGCTCCGAACAAGCTGCGGCTAAAAAATGAAGACCTGAAATTCACGACGGACGGCCGTCAGGAACCGAAGGTGATCTACGGGCTGTCGAATCCGATGGACTTTCGCGGAAAGCACATACTCGTCGTCGGTGGTGGAAATGTAGCCGCCGAAGCCGCGGTCGATCTAATCGCCGTTCGCGACGGCTCGGCGATAACACCCAGGAAGCCCGAAGACATGAACAAGGTAACCATGCTCGTTCGCGATTATCTCGCCCCTACCGTCAAATTCGGCAACAAATTTCAACTCTACCAATGCGCCGACGACGGCCTGATCGATTTGCGTTTTGGCGTCGGGATCAAGGAAATGCGTGAGCATGAAGTAGTTCTCGAAGAAGTGAAAACTAAAAAGCTGCTCGACACCATTCCAAGCGATTACATCTTTGCCCTCATCGGCGGCGAGCGGCCGAATAGATTTTTAGAGTCCATCGGGATTAGCATTAAGTAATAATAGAGGGTCTTCTGGCTGTAACAATTCAAGATAAATTTAATTTCAGGTCAGGAAGGGTTGCTCTGCACCCGCTCTTAAGCCTTCTGCATAGTAACAATGAAAAAGGATAATCTCATGTCGGCCGTTTTGGGTCTGATCGTCGGCCTTGTCGTCGGCTTTGTTTTTGCAAACAGCGTCAATAAGACCGCGCCGGAAAAACCCGCCGCCGCCACTACGACGGCTGCGGCAAGCAATGCACCTGCGTCGGGAAATCCGGCCCTTCCCGCCGACCATCCACCGCTCGGCACATCAAGCGGAGATTCGACCGGCGGCGCACCCTTGCCGCAGGTCACAGAGGCAATCGAAAAGGCAAAGCAGCAGCCGCAAAATTTCGAAGCGCAAATGACCGCCGCCGATCTTTACTATCAGATTCAACGGTATGAGGAAGCCGCAAAATTCTACGAGGCGGCCAACAAACTGAAACCGGCCGAGACCGAGCCGCTCATAAAAGCCGGCAACGCCCACTTCGACTACGAGAATTACCTGCAGGCCGAAAAATGGTATCTGCTCGCGCTCGAAAAAGAGCCAAAGAATATTAACGTCCGCAACGACCTCGGCCTGACCTTTTTCCTCCGCTCCCCGCGTGACATCGACCGAGCCGTCAAGGAATATAGAGCCTCACTGGCCATCGACCCCAACCACGAGATCACGCTTCAAAACCTCGCTCTCGCATATGTGGAAAACGGCGACAAGGCGAGCCTGCAAACGACTATCGAAAAGCTCAAAACGGTCAATCCGAAGAATCCGGCTGTCGCCAAAGCCGAAGGAATGCTCTAGGCAGTTTTTATTTACCAGCTATCGCCTTGCGTATAATAGACCCTGCCTTTTTCATCATGAAACTCGAACCTCTTAGCGCCCTTTAATTTAACCCAGATTACGCGTTAGGATTTTTTTGAACGCGAACGATAAGATTTCAGGAATATGACCACGGAAAACACGGAACGACACGGAATAAGAAAAGATTTTCCGTTGTCTTTCCGTGTTTTTCCGTGTTTTCCGTGGTAAAA
>JANPCJ010000289.1:0-9039 GCA_031430895.1 Chloracidobacterium sp.
GCCGGAAAACGCGACGAGGCAGAAACCAGAAAGGGCGAGGTTGCCGCTCTTAAAGATCGCCAGAATGAGCTTGAATCAAAACGCGACGAGGCGGAAACTGCGATGCGCGAGCTTTTGGCTGGTTTGCCAAATATTCCGGCCGACGATGTCCCGATCGGACCGGATGAATCCGCAAATGTGGAAATCAGACGCTGGGGCGAGCCGCGAGAATTTGATTTTGAGCCAAAGGACCACGTCGATCTCGGCGAATCGCTCGGCATCCTTGATCTGGAAAGGGCGACCAAGATCGCGGGCTCGCGTTTTGCGATACTTAACAGTGCCGGTGCTCGGCTGTCTCGCGCCCTCGTCAATTTAATGCTCGATGTTCACACAACGGAGCACGGGTACGACGAGACTCTGCCGCCATTTTTGGTCAACCGTGCGGCCCTGTTCGGCACGAACCAATTGCCAAAATTTGAGGATGATCTGTTTCATATCAGGGATGATCGCGGCTTTGCTCTGATACCGACGGCCGAAGTGCCAGTGACCAATTATCACGCAGGGGAAATTCTGGACGCTTCCGAACTGCCAAAGCGATACGTCGCCTACACGCCCTGTTTCCGAAGCGAGGCCGGTAGCTACGGCCGTGACACGCGCGGCTTGATTCGCCAGCATCAATTTGAAAAAGTCGAACTGGTGAAATTGTGTGTGCCGGAAGATTCAGAAAAGGAACATGAAAAGCTGACCGCAAACGCCGAGCGGATTTTACAGCTTCTCGGTCTGCCTTATCGCACGGTTGTGCTTTCAACCGGTGATATGGGCTTTGGCGCGCGAAAGACGTACGACATCGAGGTTTGGCTCCCGAGCCAGCAAACGTACCGCGAGATCTCGAGCTGCTCAAATTGCGATGATTTTCAGGCGCGCAGAATGAACACACGATTTCGGCGCGCTAGTGGCGGCAAGCCCGAATTCGTCCACACCCTAAACGGCAGTGGCCTGGCGGTCGGTCGGACGTGGATCGCTATCCTCGAAAATTATCAGCAACAAGATGGAAGTGTCCTGATTCCGGAAATTCTGCAGCCTTACATGAATGGCGTTGCCGGGATTGGAAGGCAGTAATTAAAACGGATATTTTGCCGCAGATTAACACCGATGACGCAGATAAGGCTATTGAAAATATAACGATTCTGATCTGCTCTATCTGCGTTTATCTGGGGCAAAAAAATACTTAGTGGATTTCCCGCTACGTATCCAAGGTTGACGACTCAGTCTCGTGTAATTACGATGTAATTATGAAATCCCAAATCATCCAGATCGGCAATTCCCAGGGTATTCGAATACCAAAGGTTCTGCTTGAAGACAGCCGGATCACAAGCGAGGTCGAGCTTGAGCTTCACCCTGACGGCATACTCATCCGCAACGCTCAAAAACCGCGAGCGGGTTGGGACGTAGCGTTTAAGATGATGGCTGAAAATGAGGACGACGAGTTGGCCGGCGGGGACGCGTCCACCGTTTTTGAGAAGAAGGAGTGGCAATGGTAAGCCGGTTCGACGTTTATCTTGTCAATCTGGATTCCGAGCCGTCTAAGGACGCCAAGAATACGCGTCCGTGCGTTGTCATCTCACCCGACGAGATGAACCGAAATATCTCGAACGTGATCATCGCTCCGCTCTCCTCAGCGACGGCCCGATACCCCACTCGAGTCGCAGTCACCTTCCTAAATAACGAAAGAATGATCGTCCTCGACCAGATGCGTTCGGTGGATAAGGTGAGGTTGGTGAAGAAAATCGGCGAAATTGAGCAGGAAGTTCAAAAGGTTGTTATCGACACTCTGCAGGAATTATTTACCGGCTGAGGCGCTGAAAAACACGAGCGGCTTGCCACTCGTGTTTTCCTGACAAATACCATATCCCGGATCGCTTGATCTAGCGGGTCGGGCTAACGCGATTATTATTGTCGTCGCGCACGACAATCGCGATAATAATTACGGCGGCTACGATCGGAACAATAATCCACAGGGCTTTCTTCTGGTTATCGGTCAGCTTAGCGGCGGCAACAGGCTGGCCATTCTCAAGAAAAATTTCGCCTTTCTCGAATGTCGAAACGGTCGTGCCAGAGCGTACATCAATCGAAAAGTCGCCCGCCTGCTCGGCATTGTTAGTGATTAGGTTGTCACTCGTTTTGATATTAACGGCGACCCCGGCCTTGTTGAAAACCTGCATCTGTCCAGCGGTAAGCTCTCCGCCGATGCTATTTTCACTGAGCGTCAGGCTCAAAATGGACTTTGGAGACAAAGTCACACGACCGAGCTTGCCCAGATTGACAGTGACGGATCTTGTTTCAGGCGTAGAAATGACACCCGATCCGAAGAATGTACGTCCCGTCAGGACAGGCTGTCCGTCGAGCGTCACCGCCGATTCAACTCCGGTCGTATCACCGCCGGAAAATACAATTTCACCGGCTAAAGAGGTACCAGGCGCCGCGAGAACAACCATCGACGAGCTGATAAAAATGGCCGCAATTAAAGAGAGGCACGTGAAGTGGCTAAGCCAAAAAGATTTACAATTTTTCATGGTCATTCTATCTCCCGAACAATTTTTTACTGTTTGAACAGAATGCTACTTTAGCCCTGTTTGGTGTTTAAAGTCAATCGAATTCTTGCGACGTTCACAATCAATTAACATTGTCCGTACGAGAGTTCCTGATTCACCGGCAAAAATACCGTGCAAAAGGCTCGGTTATTACACTTTTATCTTTGTTTTCGACGTATTCCAAAGCTCGTCCATTTCTTCGAGAGTCGCGTCATCGAGGTCGATCCCACGAAGTTTTATCTGATCTTCGATAAACCTGAACCGCTGACGAAATTTCCGGTTTGTCTTCTTTAGGGCAGTTTCCGGTTCGACACCCAAATGGCGCGCCAAATTCATAACGACAAAAAGGAGGTCGCCGATCTCTTCGGCCACATTCTCTTTATCGTCAGAGGCCATCGCGTCCTTCAACTCGGCTAGTTCTTCGTCAAACTTGGCGAAGATTTGATCTGCGTTTTCCCAGTCGAATCCGACCTTCGCGGCTCTTTTCGTCAGCTTTAGCCCCTCCAGCAAAGCCGGAAAATGAACCGGCACTTCGTCTAATATCGAGTCTCTGGATTTTTCGATCTTGCCCGATGCTTTTCGCTCGTCCGCTTTCAACTGATCCCAGTTGTCGAGTACATCCTCGGCACGTGCAAAATTAGCATCGCCAAACACATGCGGATGCCGCAATATCAGCTTTTGCGTCACGCCCTCGGCCACATCATCCATCGTAAAATCGCCACGTTCGGCACCGATAGTCGAATGAAAAACGACCTGTAACAACAAATCGCCGAGCTCTTCGCGCAAATTCGCGGTATCGCCAGTCTGATCGGCCTCCTGTATCGCATCAAAAGTCTCATAGGCCTCTTCGAGCAGATACCGCGCGAGTGAAGCGTATGTCTGTTCATGGTCCCAAGGGCAGCCGCCGGGGGCGCGCAAACGTGACATTACGTCAATTAGTTCGTCAAAAGATTTGGACATGGGCTAAATTTTGAATTCTTTTTCGCCAAAATGCTACTATCGAGACAGGATTTAAAACATATGATCGGCACAGACGATAATCAGGAAGAAGTCAGTTTTAAGGTCGCTGACAAGCGAAAATTTAACTCCGACGGCAGTCTGCGTGAGGGCGTGACGCTCGAACCGGCAAAGCTCGTAGAACAGCCGGAGATGGAAAACCCGGAGCCGCAAACAGAGGCCATCGGATCTGAATTTGATCAGCAAATTGATGATTCGGTTACTGCCGAATACGGTGACGAAAATGAAATTCCGGGCGCCGAGGACCCGGCGAGCTTTGTCAATTTTCTCTCGACCCTGGCAACAAACGCCGCTGCCGCCCTGGGAGCCGTTCCTCATCCGGCCACCGGAAAACGCACCCTCGACCTCGAAACGGGTAAATACTGGCTCGATGTGCTTGGAATGGTAAAGGACAAAACGAACGGCAATCTACACCCTCAGGAAGCCCGGTTGCTCGATGGCCTGCTCGGCGATCTTCGGATGCAATACGTCCAACTCGTTCGTGCGACCGAGGAAAAATTGAAGGCGCAAGCGGCCCACCAATTTTCGGGAGCGGACATCCTCGGCAAGAAATAGCCGGAAACGCAGGCGCCCTCGCCTGCAAGCGTTCGAAGAACGCTGACGAACGTGGTGCCAGGTCAAGTTGAATAGAATCAGACACTCGTCACGCCGGAGGGACCGGCGTTGCAGGCGAGGGAGCCTGCGTTCCCGGCTATGAAACTCACATTCCTCGGCACAGGCACATCGACCGGCGTTCCCTCCATTGGCTGTGATTGCGAAACGTGCCTGTCCGACGATCCGCGTGACAAGCGTTTGCGGGTCTCCATCCTGATTGAGCACCGGGACAAGAAAATACTCGTTGACACTTCGATAGATTTTCGCCAGCAAGCGTTACGGGCAAAGATTAGCCATCTCGACGCCGTTTTGATCACGCATTGCCATGTCGATCACGTTTTTGGACTCGACGACATTAGGCCCTTGAATTTTCGGCACGGAGCGATGGGTGTTTATGCCAACGAGATTGCGTGGACCGATCTACGCCGCATTTTCCAGTATATTTTCAAACCCACCCATTTCGGCGGCGGTCTGCCTCAGTTGGTACCGCACACTGTTGTGCCAAATTCGCCTTTTTGTATAGGCGAAGATATCGAGATAACGCCGCTTGAGGTCACACACGGAAAACTTCCGGTCATCGCATACCGTTTTAACGATTTTGCCTACGCGACAGACCTGAAGGTGATCCCGCCAACCTCGATGGACGGCCTTCGCGATCTCGATGTTTTGGTTCTGGACTGCGTCCGCATAAAGCCGCATTCGACGCACCTTTGCCTGGAAGAAGCTTTGGCGATCATCGAAGACCTACGGCCAAACCGAGCGTTTTTGACGCATCTGAACCACGACATCTTGCACGAACGAGATTCAAAATTGCTGCCGGATAATGTGCGCTTCGCTTTTGACGAATTGGTAGTGGATTAGCTGCGGATTTCACTCGTTCCCTCGGCTAATCTCATCCTAAACCATTGGGCGCGAACGCGTTATCAAATTGTTACAGCAAATTTCACGCACAACATTAGGGACGGCGCGCTAAATGTTGTAAAACCTCGACTTAGAAGAAAGGTTTAAAACCACTACATTTTGTGTTGACAAAGCAATATGACTACAATATAGTCTATATTCACTGATGGAAAGGCTTTGATTTTTTGGCCGAAGACCCGCTTTTAATTTCATAAAAATGACGGTGTAAATGGCCCCCGCGCTAACCAAGACCGCAAAGCGTGGAAGCGGAACTTTCTCTCTCTATTATTCACCGAAACGACCCCCGGCGTTGTTCTTGCCATGACCAGCGAGGGAGCATTGACGACTAAATATGGACACTTTTTTTGGCCAAACCGGCACCGCAACCTCAAGACAAACCGACAATTCGGCTCAGACATCGATGCAGGTTCGGAAGCGTAACGGCAATCTCGAACCGGTCGACATAAATAAGATCGTGAGGGCGATCACGCGTTGCTGCGTAAATCTGCCGTCGGTCGACAGCCTGCGGATTGCGACGAAAACTATCAGCGGCTTGTACGACGGAGCGACGACTCAAGAGCTCGACAAGCTGTCGATTCAGACGGCCGCAAGCCTCATTTTTGAGGAACCTGAATATTCGCGGCTCGGCGCCCGCCTTCTAAATCAATACGTCGAAAAGGAAGTTCGCAATCAGGAGATTCATTCGTTTTCACAGTCGATCGCCTTTGGCGTAAAGGAAGGCTTGATCGGTGGGCGTGTCGCAAATTTTGTCATCGAAAACAGCCGCAAGCTAAATGACGCCGTCGATCAATCGCGTAACGATCTGTTTGAGTTTTTCGGGCTTCGCACATTATATGACCGTTATCTTTTAAAGAATCCGGTCACGCGCGACGTCATCGAATCGCCGCAGTTTTTTTGGATGCGTGTCGCCTGCGGTTTGTCGGAAAGCCCCTACGAGGCGATAGACCTTTACCACCTTTTTTCATCGCTCGAATATGTACCTAGTACGCCAACGCTCTTCAACTCGGGCACGCAGCACGAACAACTTTCCTCGTGCTTCCTACTCGATTCCCCTCAGGACAGCCTCGATAGTATCTACCGCAAGTACTCCGATGTCGCCATGCTCTCTAAGTTTTCTGGCGGCATCGGAATCGCCTACCATCGGGTCCGTTCGCGGGGGTCACTGATTCGGGGTACAAATGGCCATTCAAATGGGATCGTGCCGTGGCTCAAGACGCTGGATTCTTCCGTGGCGGCTGTAAACCAAGGCGGCAAACGCAAAGGAGCTTGCTGTGTCTATCTCGAAACGTGGCACGCCGACATCGACGATTTCCTCGAACTTCGCGACAATACGGGCGACGATGCGAGCCGCACGCACAATCTCAATCTCGCGAACTGGATACCTGACCTTTTCATGAAACGCGTTCAGGCCGATGGCCAGTGGTCGCTGTTTGACCCAAAGATCGTCCCGCATTTTCCCGACCTTTACGGTGAAGAATTTGAGGCAGCCTATTTGAATGCCGAAGAGGAATGCCTTTTCATGCGTCAGATAAATGCCCGCGATCTGTACGCCAAAATGATGCGAACGATGGCGCAGACCGGGAACGGATGGATGACATTTAAAGACGCCAGCAACCGCAAATCGAACCAGACCGCCCGACCCGAAAACGTCGTTCACCTCTCAAATCTCTGCACCGAGATCATCGAGGTCACATCCGACAACGAAACCGCTGTCTGCAATCTTGGCTCTATCAATGCTGCGCGGTACGTCACGCGGAGCGCGGACACTCCTGTCCGCATGAGTGCGGAGCACGAACAAAGCGACGATGCGGACAAGAGTGTCCACGCTCCGTTGAGCGCTCCGTTCGAGTTCGATTTTGAAAAGCTTCGACGCAACGTCCGCGTCGCCGTCCGCCAACTAGACAAGGTGATCGATCTCAATTACTACGCGATTGCGAGTACGGCGGATTCGAACAGCCGCTGGCGAAACATCGGCCTCGGCGTAATGGGATTGCAGGACGTTTTCTTTCAAATGCGTCTTCCATTCGACAGCGACGAAGCACGCACGCTTTCGGCCTCGATCCAGGAGGAAATTTATTTTGCGGCCCTCGACGCATCGTGCGATCTCGCCATCGAGCGCGGCGTACATCCGGCGTTTCTGGAGACGCGTGCCGCACAGGGCGATCTGCAGTTCGATTTTTGGGGCGTCACGCCCGACGATATGGGCCGCTGGGACGCACTCCGCGAAAAGATTAAGACACACGGCCTCCGCAACAGCTTGATGATCGCCATTGCGCCAACCGCGACCATAGCCTCAATTGCCGGCTGCTATGAATGTATCGAGCCACAGGTATCAAACCTTTTCAAACGCGAAACTCTCTCAGGCGATTTTGTCCAGATCAATAAATATCTGGTCAGAGAGTTAAAAAACATCGGCCTGTGGACCGACGAGATTCGGAACAAGATAAAATTGAGCGAAGGTTCGGTGCAAGACATCGCCGAATTCAACGACGAGCTAAAAGCCATCTACCGCACATCATGGGAGATCCCGATGCGTTCCCTCATCGACATGGCCGCGATGCGCGGAGCTTTCATTGACCAGAGCCAGTCGCTCAATCTATTCATGGAAAGCCCAAATATCGGCAAGCTTTCGTCAATGTACATGTACGCATGGCAAAAGGGACTCAAGACGACCTACTACCTTCGCTCACGTCCGGCGACACGAATCGCCCAGGTGTCAGCCGAAAGCATCGAGATACCGGCTGAAGTGAAAAGATCATACACGGATGAAGAAGCGCTGGTTTGCTCGCTCGAAAATCCAGAGGCCTGCGAGGCGTGTCAGTAGTCCCGAAATAAGTGAAAAGTGATAGGTTCAAGATCTCACTTATAACTTTTCACCTATAACTTATCACTTATTCCGAAAGACGTTTGGAGAGATTCATGTTGTTAGATAAAGGTTTCAACTTAACGCTTCGACCGATGAAGTACCCGCAATTTTATGAGATGTATAAAAATGCGATCAAGAATACGTGGACGGTCGAGGAGGTCGATTTTTCGACCGATGTGAACGATCTGCGTAACAAGATGACGCCGTCGGAGCGTCATATGATCAATCGTTTGGTGGCGTTTTTTGCGACCGGCGATTCGATCGTGTCGAATAATCTTGTTTTAAATCTCTATAAGCACATCAATTCGCCCGAGGCCCGGATGTATCTGTCGCGGCAGCTTTATGAGGAGGCCGTCCACGTTCAGTTTTATCTGACGCTGCTCGATACATATATTCCCGATCATCACGAACGCGAACAGGCGTTTGCGGCCGTGCAGAATATTCCGTCGATCCACACGAAAGCTGAATTTTGTTTCAAATGGATCGACTCGATCCAGAATCTGCACACGCTTGAGACAAAGGAAGACCGAAAACAGTTTCTGCTCAATCTAATCTGCTTTGCGACGTGTATCGAAGGCCTGTTCTTCTTCGCGGCGTTTGCGTACGTCTATTTCCTGCGTTCAAAGGGCCTGCTCCACGGTCTTGCAGCTGGAACGAACTGGGTTTTCCGCGACGAATCTGCCCACATGGCCTTCGCTCTCGACGTGATCGGCGAAGTCCGAACCGAAGAACCCGAACTTTTCGACGAACACCTCCACCGCCAGATCGTCACGATGATCGACGAAGCCGTAGGGTGCGAAATGCAGTTTGCCGAAGACATCCTATCGGGCGGCGTCTCGGGCCTCTCGATCGCCGATATGCGGCAATATCTCGAATTCATCGCCGACCAACGCCTCGCCATGCTCGGCCTCCAAAAAGTCTACGGAGCCAAAAACCCGTTCTCCTTCATGGATCTCCAGGACGTCCAGGAACTAGCCAACTTCTTCGAACGCCGCGTTTCGGCGTATCAGGTTGCGGTAGCGGGGGATGTGAGTTTTAACGAAGCGTTTTAGATTCGAGCTAGACGGATTA
>JANPCJ010000290.1:0-5400 GCA_031430895.1 Chloracidobacterium sp.
TTAGGGCGTGGTTAGGGTTGTGAATTTGGCCTTTAGCCCGTTTCAACGGGCTTAAATTGATGTGGCTTAAGCCGTCGGAGGTAAGGACGTTAAAACGCCCTATATTTAATTGACTTGACATCAACCACGCCGTAAACGGACGTGGCTATGTGCCCTTCGGGAAAGCCTCGTGAACGAGGCTGATTCGGATCGCCGCGTCAGCGGCAGATTGAGTTTAGTTTCAACCCACGGAGTGTGGATCAAAACAACGACCTTGCCGCGTCAGCGGCAATTGAACCAAACGCAAACATCATCCGTCGCTGACGCGACGGACTTTGTTGCCCCGCGAACTGTCTTCATCCATTTGAAACGGGATTGGAGGAAATCGTGCAGAGGTCTGAGAAATGCGCGCCTTCCAGTGTCCGAGTCGTTAAAAGGCAGGCCTGGCGATTGGACTTCCGTCGCAATTCGTCCTCACCTACACCCCGACCAATCAAGCCCGCCATGGTAAGGAGCGTAAGTTCGGATCGAGGTTGCCGAAACTTTAGACGGCAAACGTATTACGGCGATAAAGGAGACGGATGTTGTGACGCCTTCGAAGTAATTACCGTCTGCGTCTCAGAAGAACCAACTTCAAGGAAATTGAGAGTCAGGCCTACGATATTGGGATTTAAACCGGTTGAAAATCGCAGTATTGCAGGCCTGACCCTGTTCTTTCCGATTTGCAGAACCCGGCGACTTTTCTTTTGGCGTCGATTGATTGATAATAACGGAATTCCTTCATCAGAAAGCGCCGAAACATCATGGTTCGTCAGGACAGCTTACTTCAGGAACGCTATCGTATAGTACGGCAACTAGGTCGGGGCGGCATGGGAACTGTATACGAGGCGACCGACGAGAAATTTGGGACACCCGTGGCGCTCAAGGAAATAATCTTCGAGACCTCAGACGCAAAGCAGAGGGAGCTTCTAGGGAATGCATTTCAACGTGAGGCCAAGTCGCTGGCCACGGCACGACATGAGTGTGTGCCCTTCGTCCGGGATCATTTCCACGAAGACAATTATCAATACCTTGTAATGGAGTTGGTTGAAGGTGATGATCTGGGCCGGCTTCTTGAGGATCGTAAGAAGCCATTTTATCTCGACGAGGTTATCGATTGGATGCGGCAACTTCTCGACGCCCTGGATTATCTTCACAACCTCGATCCTCCAATCATCCATCGCGATATAAAGCCGAATAATCTCAAGCTGACATCACGGAAACGTTTGAAATTGCTCGATTTCGGAATAGCCAAGAGCGGCGAGATATCAGCTGTGACCACGAAGAATCAGACTTTTGTAGGCGCGACGCTTGAATACTCCCCGATCGAACAGATGCTACACGTCGTTGACGCCACATTCCGCGAATTCCTTATCCTTCAGCATGAAACGAGTACAAAGGAAATACTTGGGCAAAGAACCGATGCTCGTGCGGATATTTTTTCGGCGGGGAGCACCTTTTACCATCTTCTGACCGGTCAACTGCCGGAGTATGCGACCAAGCGCGCCCTTGCTTTGTGGGAGGGGAGGCCGGATCCATTGCCACATCCGTCCGACCTGAATGCGAGTATACCCAGACGGTTTGGTGATTTTCTGCTGACGGCGATGTCCATTGCACGCGACGACCGTTTCGCGTCGGCTGCAGAGATGCTTGCAACGCTGGAGATTGTTGCGAGCGCGAAATCGGAGTCGGTTCCTGCCACACGTGCTAAAACTGCTCGACTGTCCAAAAAGCCGGCTGCTCACATCATGCCGCCGAATGTCCCGCCGGTCGAACGAGAGATGGCGGATATCGATCCGGCGCTTGCGGAAACCGATCCGGCACTGACTTTTCCGAATATCGAAGTGCCTTCAACGAACATATCCGCGAGCCCAAATCTCAAACCGTACGATTCCGATAATATCAGCGATCGCAAATCACCACAGTCTGTCAAAAATGGGCCTGTGAGTATTGCAACTTTCGTCAGGCCGCGCGCTAAGCGATCTTGGGTGTTTCCGGCGCTTCTCGGGGGATTCCTGGTCGTCGGAGTTACAATCGCCGCGGGCGTGTGGCTTAATAGTTCTCGCGGGGCCGAAGAAATTCCCATTGTAAACGAGTCACCGCCGAACGAAATCCCCGCAACGTCGCAGGGTGACGTTCGGCAAAATGCGATCGGGATGGAATTTGTATACCTCGCCGGTGGTAAGTTTATGATGGGTTCAAGCGAGGCGGAAATTGATCAGGCGCTTTCTGAATGTAAGGAGGCTTTACTCTCGATCGACGAAAAATCCGCTGCTGGCCCGGCCAAGGAAGATTGCAGGCGGGAGTGGTTCTCACTAGAATCCCCGCAACATAGGGTCACTATCAAAGATGGCTTCTGGATGGGCAAATACGAAGTAACGCAGGGAGAATGGAAGGCTTTAATGGGCAATGATCCGAGCAAGATTGCTAATTGCGGTACGAGATGCCCCGTAGAAAACGTTAGCTGGGACGATACCCAGACCTTTCTTAAGCTGCTCAACGAGAAGGGCGACGGCTTCGAATACAGCTTGCCAAGCGAGGCGGAATGGGAATTTGCGGCGCGGGCGGATCAGACAACTGTTTTTGCCTTTGGTAACAGTCTAAACTCGACGCAGGCAAACTTTCATGGGAGTTATCCTTATGCCTCAGCAAAGGGCAAATATGTCGGTAAAAAAACGGCCGTGGGAACCTACAAGCCCAATGCCTGGGGCCTTCACGATATGCACGGCAACATCTGGGAATGGGTACAGGATGTATTCAACTCAGGTTATAGCGAACTGCCAAATGATGGCTCTGCAAACGCAAGCGTCGGTGACCTGACTGTACGCGTGCTTCGGGGCGGATCGTGGAAGCATCACGCCGGCGGCATCCGCTCCGCCAGCCGCGAAAGGAAGCCGCCTACATACCGCAGTCATCTTATCGGTTTCCGCGTTCTCGCACGTGCAGAGTAAATTGCGGCAATGGCCGCAATTGCTCGCGAAGAATCTACTCAAAAAAGTAATAATCCGTCGAATTGCACAGATCGCAGGCTTGACCCACCCCCATATTCACGCCGCCGTCTGATTTGTCGCCCTAGACGTCGCTCCCACCACCCGTCATCATCCGAAACGGCTGCCACCCTCCGCCGGCAGGAGGGGAGTAAGATGGCTTGGGTGGTGAGCATCATGCCGCGAGCCGACGCAGCAAAACGCGCCTGGGGCCGGAAGCGGAGGTTTGTTTCAAACCAAAGAAAAAGGTTTTAGCGAGGGTGGGCTAGAGCCGTAATACCCAGGCTATTCATCCCGGAGTTGTTCGAGGGTTGATTCGAGAGTTGGGTGTTTTCCCCACTATTTACGACCTCGTGAGCCGTGATATAATTCCGCTCGAAATGAGACAACAAGACGATGAAATGCCTGAGGAATATAAACAGCACCTTGCCAAGCTGACCGAGTGTTTGGAGGCGAGGGAACGGTATTCAACCCAGATGAAGGACTTGCCGCCTCACGCACAGGCGGAAGGGAGAATGCAGCTCGGGAAATTCGATCAGTCGATCGACGAGTTGGAAACGTTATTGGCCGCGGAATATGAGCGGCATCAGTCCGCGAAGGCAAAGGAAGCACAGCTTGCGGAAAAAGTCGCTGAAGCTTGGGAAGCCTCCAAGCGGATATATCTCATGGTAAAACATCAAACGCCGCATTTGTTGGAGAGCTATACCAAACAGGTTTTAGACCCTATGCCCCCCGACCTCCGCGAAGAATTCCTCGACGAGGCCGCTATCCTGGAAGCTACAAAGCTCGACGCCATTCTAAAAGGCGAGGATTGATCCGCGGGAACGACGGCTTGGAGCTCTAAGGAGGCCTAACCGTCCTTGCTCCGATAGCCTTAACGAATAAAGCCCGCGACCGGCGGGCTTTTTCTTTTCTATTCACTATTTACGATTCACGATTTACCAGCCGTCACGGATTCACAGTAACGGTTACTGCGTCGGAGGGTTGGCCGTAGTTGGCGTTTCCTTTGCGGAGTTGGATGCGGAGTAGGAACTGGTACGGGTCGCCGGGCGTGGTTGGGTCGAAGACGATGTCGGCGGATTTGCCGTTGTAGGTTCCCTTGTACACCCAGTTCGCGGCGCCTTTGTCGAGCTTCCAGGCTTCCCACCCATCGGCGTCTTCGCGGCCCGAGACGACGACGGAAGCGAGATAGCCGGTGGCGGCGGACGTGGCCTTGACGGTTGGCTGGACGGAACCGGGAATGTTCGGCGTCTTATCATCGCCGAGGAACATCAGGTCCTCAAGCACCGCGACGGGCACGCACGGAATGATGACGATCATGAAGCGCTGCTCAAAGAATACGTTAACACAGCCGGCGACCGCTCCGGCCGGGGGCGCAAACGCGCTAAAAGCCGGCGGAGCATCCTGAGCGCCGCCGCCCGGACGATAAAAACAATCCTGCCGCCATTCGATCAGCGAACCCGCCGTCTCCCGCGACAGCTCGACGTAGTTATACACGGCAATATAGCTGTTGCAAAGCTCCTCGATCTTCACCCGCTGCGCATTCGTCAACCCCAACGCCGCCTGATGCCCCGTGATCTTCGCCAAAACATTCATGATCAAAGCCAACTGCTCGGCCAGTCCGAGCGGCCACCATGTTTTTCTTGCCATAGCTTTTCTCCTTCAATTTAAAGTCCTGGATTGTGAAAGATTTGAGGAGAAACCCCTTCTCGTCAGGTCGGTAAAAAAGCTTGGCCAAGACTGTGGATTCCCGTCAAATGTCGCCTGCGATTCTATACCAACTCACTTTTCCCGTCAAGCCCACACCTCACGCCGCCAAAATTCCTGCTCACGACACCAAGATCAGTCCCGATCAGGCCAAGATCAGTCCCGATCACGCCAAGATCAGTACTGATTATGCGAAGATCAGTCCCGATCACGCCATGATCAGTCCCGATTATGCGAAGAAAAGGTCAAACCACGCGAAAATAAGCCCTCAAAAGCCCACCAACACCACCATTCCCGCCCCGATCCAACACCTCCAAACACAAAAAAAGCCCGCAAACACGGGCAATTTACGCCAAATCGTTCTTTTCCTGTCGCCGAAGGTGACAAAGATAATAGCCCAGGGTGAAACCCTGGGTAACGTTCATCAAATACATACCGTCCCTGAAAGGGACGAACATTTGTGTTGTTGCTCCCCTACAGGGAGCCGGTTTGTTGTGGGCATGTATTCGTAGGGTTTCACCCTACGCTATTATATTCGTCCCTTTCAGGGACAAGAAAGGCGCAACCGCCAAACGCCCCGCCCGCCACAAAAAAGCCTGCAAACACGGGCTTTTATGCGTTTAAGATCGCATAACCGCAAGCAAGACCCCGATTTCTACAATATTAATTGCAGAAGCCCGCGCGTGAG
>JANPCJ010000291.1:0-10920 GCA_031430895.1 Chloracidobacterium sp.
AGCAAGGGCGAAACACGTAGCTTGTAGGTATCGCCCTTGCTTTACGTGCGGGCTTGTGCATCTACCCTCGGCGGCGTGTTAGATTTCGCTTTATCTCAACCAATGCCGGAACGATGAAAGTCGCGCAGGCAACACCGAGTATCAAGCCAGTGATAAAGCGCGAGGCCTGAGTGTTCTCCCAAATTCCAAAAACGGTGAGCGACCAATCAATCGCAATCGGGATCAGCGACAGAAACAGCCAAAACCGGGCCAACGGCTCGATTTCATCAATCGGACGCCATAGCGGATAGACGGCGATGCCCAACAGCAAGCCAAAATAAACCCCAAAACACCGCGAGCACACGGCTAATTGTTCGCCGCCAATGTGAAACGACCGATCCGATATTTGATGGCATATATAGCCGAAGAAATGATACAGGGGCAAAGAAATAGAGACGATGCCGCCAGCTTTTGCCATCGGCGCCCCAATTATGGCCAAAACCCAGATCAGAACGACCGCCAGCCCGACGGCCCAAACCCGAAATGCCTGCTTCCGAAAAAGTGCTAAGACATCTCTGGAAATATACGTTTCGGCCGATTCTGACATGTCTCAAAGAACTTTAATTCGGAATAGTGATAAGTGATAGCTGAAACCAATTATTAAATAGTTTGTGAAATTTTAATTGATATTCGAAAAGGCATTCGCCGCCTGAGCCTTTTCGGTTTCCAGAATGTGATGCGTTGTCTGAATGACCGTGTCGGGGTTGAGCGAGATCGAGTTTATACCCCTTTTCACAAGAAACTCGGCAAACTCGGGGTAGTCCGACGGTGCTTGCCCGCAGATGCCGATCTTTTTGCCGCACCGTATCGCGGCGTCGATGGCCATCGCGACCATCTTTTCCACCGCTCCGTTTCGCTCGTCAAACAGATGGGCGACCATTTCCGAGTCGCGGTCGAGTCCGAGGGCAAGCTGTGTCAGATCGTTTGAACCGATCGAATACCCGTCAAAGACCTGTAAAAATTCGTCGGCGAAGACGACATTTGCGGGCAATTCACACATGGCGTATATCTCGAGCTCGTTCTCGCCCTGTCTCAAACCATGCTCGGCCATTAGAGCAATGACCTTTTCACCCTCTTCGACCGTGCGGCAAAACGGGATCATCGGCTTGATATTTATCAGGCCCATGTCCTCGCGGGCACGCAGCAGGGCGAGACATTCGAGCTTGAAACCGGCCTTGTAACGATCATCGTAGTATCGCGACGCTCCGCGGAAACCGATCATCGGATTTTCCTCGATCGGCTCGAATTCCTTTCCGCCGATGAGCATTGCGTATTCATTCGATTTGAAATCGGACATACGAACGATTACCGGTTTTGGGTAAAACGCGGCGGCGATGCGGCCGATGCCCTCGGAGAGCGAGCGGACAAAAAACTCTTTCGGGTCTTCTTCGAGAATGCGGCTCGAGATCAGATCGATGTCGGCCGGTTTTTTGAGATTCGGATAATTTACGAGCGCCATCGGGTGGATGCCGATATGATTATTTATGATGAATTCGAGCCGCGCCAGGCCGACTCCGTCATTTGGCAAACGCGAGACGGCAAACGCGTGGTCGGGGTCGCCGACATTCATCATTACTTGTGTTCGCGGCCGTTCGCTGTCAGTTATCTGTCTTTTTTCGACCTTAAATTCAATATTGCCGTAGTAAATATTTCCACGCTCACCCTCGGCACAGCTTACGGTGATTTCCGAACCGTTCCTTACCTTTTCGGTCGCGTCGCCGGTGCCTACAATGCATGGAATGCCAAGCTCGCGGCTGATGATCGCACTGTGGCAGGTGCGGCCGCCACGTTCGGTGACGATGGCCGATGCCCGTTTCATGATCGGTTCCCAGGCCGGGTCGGTCATTGTTGTGACAAGGATCTCGCCCTGCTTAAAGGCCTTCAGCTTGGCGGAATCAAGCATGACGTGGGCCGTGCCTTGACCGATCTTTTCGCCGACCGCGACACCCGACGTCAGCGGTGCGCCGTGACCACCGGTGAGGGTATAAGTTTCGATATAGTTTTGCGTATTCTGACCGTGAATGGTTTCGGGGCGGGCCTGGAGAATAAACAATTCGCCCGTGATGCCGTCCTTCGCCCATTCGATATCCATCGGCTGAGGTTTGCCAGCCAAACCCGAATAATGATCTTCGATAGCGCACGCCCATTCGGCAAGCTGCAAAACTTCGAATCCGGCCAGGCACATTCTGTTTCGCTGAGTTTCGACGACATCGCGAACCTGCGTTCCGGTTCCGTCGTCTGCGAACACCATTTTTACCTCTTTAACGCCGAGTTTTCGAGTAACAATCGGGCGGAAGCCAAGTTTCAGAGTCGGTTTAAAAATTATCCACTCGTCCGGCGTCGCCATTCCCTGAACGACCGCTTCGCCCAAGCCCCACGCTCCGTTAATAACGACAACATCTCGAAAGCCGCTCTCCGTATCAAGCGTAAACATCACGCCGGAACAAGCAATATCTGAGCGGACCATCGGCTGAATACCTATCGACAACGCCACATCGAAATGATCGAAACCTTTGGCGGTTCGGTATGAGATCGCCCGGTCGGTCCACAGCGAGGCATAACATTCGTGACAAGCCTCGATCAGTCGTGATTCCCCACGAACATTCAATATAGTATCTTGCTGGCCGGCGAATGAAGCGTCGGGCAAATCTTCGGCGGTCGCGGAAGAGCGCACCGCTACTTCGAACGCTTTTTTGCCGATCCGCATCCCGAGCGCAACGTGCGCCGCAAAGATCGCCGTCTCGACATCTTTCGGAAATGGAGTTTCGAGCATCAAACGCCGGGCCTCGCTGCCTACACGTGCCAATTCGTCGAGATCGTTGACATCGAGGCCTTTTAGAAGACTTTGCAGCTTCTTGCGCAGGCCGTCAGTCTCGAGCAGCACCTCGTAAGCATGGCTCGTCGTCGAAAATCCATCAACCGCCCGGACGCCCTGTGTCGTCAATTCGCGAAACAGTTCGCCAAGACTGGCGCATTTCCCGCCCACGAGCGCCACATCACCGGCGCCGACCTGGCTGAGATCGAGAACATATGGTTTTGAATCCAACATAGGCAGAAACACGACCGGTAGGGAGTGTGCCTTGTGGCGGACAAAAACACACTCCCAACCGGTTGTGTTTCCGCCCGTTACCTAAAATCTGATTACGGCATCCGGGCCGCCTTCGACGTGGACGGTGTCGACGAAGCGGATGCTCTTTGAATCGGTCGTCATGACCACCGAATGAGTGCGTTTGCCGTGGCCGAAGAATCGAACGCCTCGCAACAGCGCGCCATCGGTCACGCCGGTGGCGGCGAAGATGATCTTTTTGCCGGGGGCAAGATCGTTTGTGCTGTAAATCTTGTTTGGATCGGTGATGCCCATCTCATTGAGACGGGCCATGACCTCATCGACCGGCGGAACCTTTGATTTATCGACGCCGAGCCGCTCGGGATCGAAAACAAGTTTTGCCTGAATCTCGCCGTTTAGGCATTTCATCGCGGCGGCGGTGATGACGCCCTCGGGAGCACCACCGATACCCATTAAGGCGTGGATGTTTGTTCCGGCGACGGCGGCCGAGATACCGGCCGAAAGATCGCCGTCAGAGATGAGGCGAATGCGGGCACCCGCCGCACGAACGTCGTCAACCAGCTTCTTATGCCGCGAACGCTCGAGGCAGATCACGGTCAAATCCTGGACATCGCGTCCAAGGCGCCGAGCAATATTCTTAAGATTTTCTTCCGTCGGGGCATCGATATCGACCGCTCCTCGGCACGACGGGCCAACAACGATCTTGTCCATATAGATGTCGGGCGCGTAAAGTAAACCGCCGCGTTCCGCCGCCGCGAGTACCGCAATGGCATTGTTCGCGCCGAGCGCGCACAGGTTCGTCCCTTCGAGCGGATCGACGGCGATGTCGACCTCGGGGAATTCGAGTCTCGCTTCTTCCGAGAAGATTCCGCCGCCGAGCTCTTCACCGATGTAGAGCATCGGGGCCTCGTCGCGTTCGCCTTCACCGATGACGATTCGGCCGCGCATCGGGACGGTGTCCATCGTCTCGCGCATCGCTTCGACCGCGACGTGGTCGGAATATTTGCGATCGCCTTTGCCCATTGTCTTGGCCGATTCAATTGCCGCGGCCTCGGTGACACGAAGGAAATCGAGCGACAATTCGCGTTCAGCTTTGATGTTTTTCATCTGTTTTCCATTTAAGAAGTAACTGATTTTCGCAAGGTAATTCAAGGCATTCTACCACTTGTCTAACCCGATTTGACAAGTTAGCCGCAGGATATTACGGTTTTGTTTTGAGTTACGCTTTGAGTCCACGTTTTGAGTCCCGCCTTTAGGCGGCCTCTTCGCTGACGAGGAAGCCGCATAAAGGCGGGACTCAAAACTAATTATTATGACCTATATCGTCACCACGCCGTGCATCGAATGCAAATACACCGATTGCGCCGCCGTATGTCCCGTCGAGGCATTTCACGAAACCCCCGACCGGCTCCTGATCAACCCCGACACCTGTATCGACTGCGACGCCTGCCTGCCCGAATGCCCGGTCGAGGCCATCTATTCCGATATGTCCTACCCCGAGGAATACGCCGAATGGATGGAGAAAAACGCCGAAGCTGAAAATTATCCGATAATCAGCGTAAAGGCCCCGGCTCTCATGGGTCCAGGATGTACCGGGCCGCCGGAATAGCGTCTGCCGTCAGGCGCGTCAGAGAATTAGCCACGAATGCACGAATAAAAGCGAAGAATTGCCTTATTTATTCGTGCATTCGTGGCTAAATTCGCGCCCATTCATTCGACTGCCCAGATAAAAAACGATTGCAAAAAGGAAGCAATGAGTGTTTAAGTATATATTAGCGCGGGAAATCTCCGTGTCGCTTGACCGAAAAATGGATATGTTCGACAACGTGGCCCCCAAGACCGCGCCAAGATCGCGCCGCATAGTGGATTGGCGGATGAAGGTTCTCGTCCTGTTCGGCACCAGACCCGAAGCGATAAAGCTCGCACCCGTTATCCATGAGCTGCGCAAGAAATTTTTCCAGACGGTCGTCGTATCCTCGAGCCAGCATAAACAGCTTCTAAAACCTTTTCTCGACAGTCTCGCAGTAGATGTCGATTTCGATCTCGGCGTTATGCGCCGAAACCAGTCTCCCAACGACGTGTGTGCAAAGGTCGTTGCAAGGTTGGATAAAATACTCGACTCCGAGCAACCCGATCTTATTCTGGTGCAAGGAGATACGACGACGACGCTGGCTGGGGCATTGGCCGGGTTTAACCGCAGAATTCCGGTCGGGCACGTTGAAGCGGGCTTGCGATCGGGAAACATTTTGAGCCCGTTTCCGGAGGAAATGAACCGTCGACTGGTTTCACAGATCGCGTCCTTGCACTTTGCGGCGACGGAGAAAAACCGTCGTAATTTATTGGCGGAGGATGTGCCCAGCGAGAAGGTTTTTGTGACCGGAAACCCGGTGGTCGATTCACTCAAGTACATGCTAAAAAACTTGAAGGTCGATCCAGCGATCACTCAGCTTATCAAGAAAACCGAGGGTCGCAAACGCGTCTTGCTCACGACGCACCGCCGCGAGAGTTTTGGTTCCGCGATGACCGCAAATCTCAAAGTCATTAGAGATTTTGTCGATAAACGAAAAGATGTCTGCCTGTTCTTCCCCGTTCATCCGAATCCAAATGTTAAGCAGGCGGCAAAGGAGATAATGGGCGGCCACGAAAGAATTCATTTGCTCGGCCCGCTAAACTATTCGGATTTTCTCGCAATCATGAAATCCGTCTGGCTCATAGTTTCAGATTCCGGCGGTGTTCAGGAAGAGGCCCCGACGCTAGGCAAACCGCTGCTTGTCCTGCGTGAAAACACCGAGCGCCCCGAGGCCATCCGCGCGGGCGTTTCTAAACTCGTCGGCACCAGTCCGGGTTCTCTAAAAATGCTCCTTGAAGAGAATTACGCGGACGAGACTTGGATCAAGTCGGTCAAGGAAGTCGCCAATCCATTTGGCGACGGACGCTCGGCGTCTAGAATCGTCAAGATCATCGAAGAAAAACTCGCGACAAAACCCATGGCCGCGAAAACCTCCCAGGGCAAACTTTTTTGAATCAGTAGCCCTGCATGTCAGTAGCCCCGGGCTACCGACACGCTCCCGTAAAAAAAATCCACGCAAAAAGGAAATCACGTCTGTTTCTGACTGTATAAACTACGGGAAGGCTCGAAGATTATTAAATGGGCTTTTCCTCTTGTTTGTTCGGCCGCCCCGCGACAGACAAGATGTTCCGATTGCGGAAGACTTGCGAGATTACTCATTTCATCCGAGACCGCATATGAGTGCTGAAAACAAAAAGAACCTGCTTACTATCCTTGTCGAGGACTATTTCCACGTCGGAGCATTCGAAAACCTGATCCAACAGCGAAATTGGCAGAATTTCGAACCTCGTTACGAGCAAAACACGCTGAAAACGCTCGATCTGCTCGACCGTTACGACACGAAGGCGACATTTTTCGTGCTCGGATGGATAGCCGACCTCAATCCGGATCTGATTCGCGAGATCGTCTCGCGTGGCCACGAGGTGGCAAGCCGCGGGTTTTACCACCGAAGCCCAAGGAATCTGACGCCGGATGAGTTTCGCGAGGATCTCCGGCGTTCGAACCGCGCCATCGAGGATGCCTGCGGGCAAAAGGTAATCGGCTACCGCGCAGCCGAAAAGCTCTCTTTTGAGCAGAGCGCCTGGATACTGGAGACGCTACGCGATGAGGGATTTGCCTACGACGCGTCATTTCTGCCCTCGTCGAAAACCGACAAGGCGAAGCGTATCGCCCATAAGATTGAAACCGACGAAAACTCAATCTGGGAATTTCCATATTCGACAGTCGATCTCGGAGTCGGGCTGCTGCCCATCTCGGGTGGAAACTACTATCGGCAACTGCCCTACACGCTCATGCGAAAGGCGGTGAAAAATTGGCACAACCGGCATGAAGATCCGTTCGTTTTTTACTTTCACGTCTGGGAACTCGACCCCGAACAGCCGCGCATCTCGGCGGCGTCTAAATTCAACCGCATCCGCCATTATCGCAAACTCGACAAGATGGAATGGATTCTGCACGAGAATCTGGCGTTATACGAATGTACCGGTGTAGCTGAATATCTTGGATTGGCCGACAGTCTCAAATTGGCGGAATGCGAGCGGATTGTAGAACCGGCGTCGATCACGGTTTCCCCGACGCGGGCGGCGGAATTGACCCCTGTGTCTATCGTCGTCCCCTGTTATAATGAGCAGGAATCTCTGCCGTACCTTGCGAAAACACTGACATCCGTCGAGAAACGGTTGAACGATATTGGCTTTAGATCGGAACTCATCTTTGTCGATGACAAAAGCCAGGACGATACGCTAAATGTTCTCGAATCGCTCTTTGGAAATCGTTCCAGCGTCCAGATAATTCGGCATGAGGCAAATAAAGGTGTCGCCGGCGGCATTATGACCGGCATTCGTGCCGCTAAAACCGAACTCGTCTGCTCGATCGATTGCGACTGCACGTTTGACCCGCACGAGCTGGTAAAAATGATCCCGCTGATGAAAGGCGGTGTGGACATGGTAACTGCCTCGCCATACCACCGCGATGGCGGTGTGCAAAATGTTCCGGCGTGGCGGCTCTTGCTTTCAAAAGGCGCGTCGGTTTTGTACCGCTGTGTTTTGCGGACCAAGATCGCCTCGTACACAAGCTGTTTTCGCGTCTTTCGCCGAAGCTCGATGGTCGATATTAACCCGACCGCACCCGGCTTTCACGGCGTCCCCGAAATGCTTGGTCTGCTTGATCTGAAGGGTGGAAAGATCGTCGAATTTCCGACGGTCCTCGCCGTCCGGCTGTTTGGTGCTTCAAAGATGAAAACGGTGAAAACCATCGTCGGCACCGTAAAACTTTTGTCGCACCTCGCGATCCTTCGATTCTTCGGGAAAACCGAATCCATTAAACCTTCTTTGACAACATCAGGCCTGACACCGGCCTCAAAACCCTTAATAAAATAATCTGATCTCGCTGCGGCCAGGTCGAGAAACAAAGGGAGTTTGTCAGATCAACCATCGGGCCGGTTACACGGCCTAAAACTCGATATGAATCAGAACATAGCCATTGTCGGCACGGGATTTCTCGGTATGACCCTCGCAATGCGTCTGGCCGACGCAGGGGAAAATGTCACCCTCTTTGAATCCGCAAGCGAAATCGGCGGGCTGGCCTCAGTTTGGGAGATCGGCGACGTCGTCTGGGACAAGCATTATCACGTCGTTCTGGCGTCGGACCGGCACACCCGCAATATTATCGAGGAACTAGGACTGGGCGACGAACTACGATGGGTCGAGACCAAAACGGGTTTCTACACCGACGGTAAACTGCTGTCGATGTCCGATACGATGGAGTTTCTTAAGTTTCCGGCGCTCGGACTGATCAGCAAGTTTCGGCTCGGGCTGACGATACTCTATGCGTCGCGGGTAAAAAATTGGCGTCGGCTCGAAAAGATCCCGGTCGAGAAATGGCTCATACGCCTGTCAGGCCGCAAGACATTTGAAAAGATGTGGAAGCCTTTATTAAAGGCCAAGCTCGGCGAGGCTTATAAAGAAACGGCAGCGTCGTTTATCTGGGCGACGATCCAGCGAATGTACTCGGCTCGAAAATCGGGTATGAAAAAGGAAATGTTCGGCTATGTTCGCGGCGGATACGCGCGAGTACTCGAACGGTTCAGCGAGGTTCTGCTCGAAAAAGGCGTTGAGATCAGATTGAATGCAAGGGTGGATTCCGTCGAACGGCTATCCAATGGCAAAATTCGGGTATCGACAAAAGCCGCGAGACGCCACAAAGACGTCAAACCGAGCGTTGTCAAACAAAAAACAAAATATGCCGCATTTCAGGTCGCGGCTGTGGCCCCCGGTTTCTCCGGTGCGTTTCTTTCTGAACCGCAGATGACAAACGGCTCGATTGTACCTTTTCCGGTCGATCAGCCGGCGAGTTATTTCGACAAAGTAATAATGACCTGCCCGTCAAATGCAGCGGCGAAAATGCTCAAACAGGTTGACCCGAACGAGAAAAGAATGCTCGAGAGCATCAGGTATCAGGGCATCGTCTGCGCGTCGCTGATGACAAAGTGCTCGCTCTCGAACTTTTACGTCACAAACATCACCGACGACACGCCATTCACCGGAATCATCGAGATGTCGGCAATCGTCGATAAAAAGGAATTTAACCGCAACACGCTCATTTATCTGCCGCGTTACGTAGCACCGGATGATGAGCTATTCGACAAAACGGACGAGGAGATCGAGCGCCTCTTTCTAAACGGCCTGGAGAAAATGTACCCGCATTTCAGGAGAAAGGACGTCATCGCGTTCAAAATCTCACGCGTAAGGCAGGTCTTTCCCGTTCCGGTGCTGAACTATTCGCATGACCTGGCGGACATGAAATCATCGGTCGAAGGCGTTCATATCGTAAATTCATCGCATATCGTGAACGGAACGCTGAACATCAACGAGACCGTTCAATTGGCGGAGCGATTTTTTGAGGATAATTTCACCGCAGAGACGCGGAGACGCAGAGACCTATAGAGATATATCCATTTCCTGCTCTGCGTCTCCGCGACTCTGCGGTAAAAAAACTATGAACCAGATAGCGAGCATTTCGCTCGACCTCGACAATCAGTGGTCCTACATGAAAACGCACGGTGATGCGCTCTGGGAGTCGTTTCCCTCGTATCTCGATCTGGTGGTGCCGCGCATTCTGGCGTTTTTGAAAGAGCGAAATCTAACGATCACCTTTTTTATCGTCGGCCAGGATGCGGCGCTCGAAAAAAATCACAAGGCGATACGATCGATCGCCGAGGCCGGACACGAAATCGGGAACCACAGCTTTAACCACGAACCGTGGCTCCATCTGTATTCAAAGCAGGAGATTGTGGAAGAGTTTGAAAAAACGGAGAATGCGCTCGAGAATATTACGGGGAAAATCCCTGTCGGATTTCGCGGGCCGGGCTTTAGTTTGAGCCCGTCGGTGCTGGAAGTGTTGGGTGAGCGAAACTACGAATACGATTGCTCGACGCTGCCCACCTACATCGCTCCGCTGGCCCGGGCGTTTTATTTTTTCAAGTCACCCTCGATGTCCGCGGAGGAGCGTGAGAAGCTAAAGAAGCTGTTTGGTAAATTCTCGGACGGATTTCGGTCATTGCGGCCACATTTTATCGATGCGTCGGGGAGAAAGATAGTTGAAATACCGGTTACGACCTTGCCGGTCGTCAAGACGCCAATTCACGCCAGCTATCTTATGTTTCTCTCGTCGTATTCGCCCGCTCTCGCCAGAGTTTATTGGAAGACGGCGGTCGCGGCGTGTCGAGCAACCGGTGTTCAACCGTCGCTGCTGTTACATCCGCTCGATTTTCTCAGCGGAGAAGATGTCGGCGAACTGAAATTTTTTCCAGGTATGAATCAACCGTCCGGGCGAAAGGTAGAATTGTTGGGATACGCGGTCGATCTGCTTCTCGAACATTTCGAAGTAACGAGCATGCACGAACATGCCTGCCGATTCCGGAGCGAATATCGGGGCGGGACCAAGATGCAGTTGGAACGCGCTTGAAGTAACGTGTCGGTAGAAGCGAACGATTTACGAAACTCTTGGTCTTCCTTTGCGTTCTTTGCGGCTTTGCGTGAGAATTCCTACAAGGATGCGAAGAGTTTCACGCGAAGCCGCAAAGAACGCAAAGTAAGACACGTTCGAAAATTCAAAACGAGCCGCCGCCCGCCTTCGCAAACGATGCCAGAACATTATCCGAATACGCGGACTTTCAATGTTTCGCTTGTGCTCGTCCTTCACCTTGCGCTGGTTCTGCCACTGTCGTATTTCCTAAATATCTGGG
>JANPCJ010000292.1:0-9898 GCA_031430895.1 Chloracidobacterium sp.
CTGACCATATTTACCGCTTCGCCGCCAAACCGGGCGGCCACAGCGCTTCGATACTTGAAGGTTCGATGCTCCGGAGCGACCGCGAGATATAAACTCGCCGCTCTGAGAAAGT
Organism: Chloracidobacterium sp.; assembly: GCA_031430895.1. Classification (GTDB taxonomy): domain Bacteria; phylum Acidobacteriota; class Blastocatellia; order Pyrinomonadales; family Pyrinomonadaceae; genus OLB17. The sequence goes on from JANPCJ010000292.1 coordinate 113, forward strand.
GGCGCGAGAGATTCAGACCCAATATCACAAAAAATCCCCATCCGACGCGCCCGACGGATTCCAGAACTGCCTGATACCCGATTCGCTGTATCACAAAAGCGAGCAGCGACAACCCGAATAAAAAAGTGATCACGTGAATCCAGATCAGCAGATTTCTTTTTTTCGATCTTGGTTTGGCGGCCGGAATCTCGCTGGTTTGTAAATCGGCTTGCAATAGGTTCTCGCTCTGCATAAATCGGTAAATCTAGACACACAACAGTATATCCAGTAGGATGGGCGAAGTATAATTGGGGAGCGGGGCACCCTCGCGCGCCCGTTTGCCATTGGTGGGCGGGATGAGCGCGCTCCCAGTCTGGAAAAACCGATTCAATTGATGTTTAGTAACACCGGATACTATTGAAAAAATCATGGCATTTCGTTTAAAGCTCGGTGCGGCGATACCGCTCCTGATCATTCTTCTTTCATTATCGGCCCCGGCGCAGCGGCGGTTTTATATCGCCCCCGACGATCACACCGACTATTTCTGGGTGGCCGACGATGTGACCTACCGGCAATCGTTTCTGCGGATGATCGATTATTACCTGAACAAAATGGACGAGACGGCGGCAAACCCGTCCGACACGCAGATGCGTTGGCAATGCGACGGCAGCCTGTGGATGTGGGAATACGAGCGGAATCGTTCGCCGCAGCAGTTTGAACGATTTTTATCGCGCATTCGTGACGGGCATATGAGTGTAGCGCTCAATCCGCTGGTGCTCGTTCAGGGCGGTGCGTCGGCCGAGGCTGTTCTTCGCGGAATGTACTATCCCGGATTGATTGAGCGACGACACAATGTCCGGTTTCCACTCGCCATTGCAATGGAAAACCAGACCCTGTCGTATGGTCTGCCCTCGCTCTGGGCCGGGTCGGGTGCGAAATGGAGTTGGAAGGGCGTGTGTAACTGCGCGTCGAATGTTCCCCAGCTCGAAAACCGTGACCGCGAAATCTACTATTGCGGTGGTCGCGACGGAAGCCGCATTCTGATGAAGTGGCACTCCATCTTTGGCAACAACAAGGGTTTTGGCGGATACGCCGAAGCCTTTGACCCGATTGCGACCATAAACTTTGCCGAAACGAGTTCCAATTTTCAGGCCAGATATCCGTTTCCGGTCATCGGCGCATTTGGGCGCGGCTATGATGATCTCGAATACACGAGCGACGAATTTGTGACCATTGCCCGACAAAACTCCAATCCGAATCGGCGCATAATAGTTTCAAATCAGGAAGATTTCTTCCGCGATTTTGAGGCGAGTCACGGTGCGGGTCTCGAGACGCATTCCGCATCATACGGCAATGAGTGGGATGCGCTGACCGCATCCTTGGCCGAGGTATCGTCGAGTGTCAAGCGAAGCACCGAAAAACTGCGGAGCGCCGAGGCGCTTGCCACTCTGGTCTCAGTGAATAATCCGAGCTTTATGACGGCTCGTGTTGCCGAGCGTGACCGGGCGATGTTAAATCTGGGTCTATATTTTGAACACGACTGGACCGCGGACGGACCAGTAACACGAACGACGCGGGCAAATTGGCACCGCCGACTCGAACGCGAGATATCGGGGTATGTCGATAGTCTTTACGAGGATGGCGCAATTGAGCTCAGCCGTCAGATATCGCGCGAAGGGAATTCTCAGAGATTCTACGTCTTTAATCCTCTGAGTTGGTCGCGAACGGATTTTGCCGACATCCCGCTGAAGGTCACCAATCGCCGGGTTCGTGTTTTCGACCTTGTAAGTGGGGAAGAAATTCCATCGCAAGTGGTAAAAATCGGCTCGCGTCAGGTGCTTCGCGTTCTTGCGACGAACATACCGCCGGTCGGCTATAAGGTTTTTGAAATAAGACCGGGCTTCTCGTCGCCCGAACCAAATGCGACCATCGGAGGCGGTTCTACTCTCGAAAACAATTTTTATCGCGTGACGGTGGCGAATGATGGAGCGATCACAAGCCTGATCGACAAAACCCGAGGCAACCGGGAACTCGTGCGCGTAATAGGCGGCAAGGCGCTTAATGATCTTGGCGGCAACCGGTCCGGAACCCTGTCGGTCGAAAACTCGGGACCGGTCAGCACTACGCTGCGTGCGATATCGACGAGCCCGGTTGCTCATACCACGCGTGTAACGCTTTACCGCGACGTAAATCGTATAGATATCTCGAACGAGATCATGGAAAACTTTGGCGATGTCAAAACATGGAGCTACTCATTCAACATAAATTCGCCGGATGTCTGGCACGAAGAGATCGGGGCGGTGATCCGCGCTAAGCTGCTGGCAGGCGGCGGGCATTATTCGCCGCGCAATGCCCGTTATGACTGGTTGACGATGAACCATTTCGCCGACGTCAGCGATGGCGCGGCGGGCAACTTCGGCGTGACAGTGTCGAACTGGGACAATCAGTTTATGCGGCTCGGGGCAAGCTCAGTTTCATCGCTTGACACTGTGACTCCCCAATTGAACGTGCTTGCCGGTGGACAGATCGACGGCCCGTCGCTCGGTATTCCCAATCAAGGCGGCGACTCGTATTTCCACCAAAGATTTGCACTGCAGCCTCACGGAGCCTTTGATCAAACGACGGCGATGAAATTTTCCCTCGAGCATCAAAACCCGTTTGTGACCGGAATGGTCGAGGGTTTTCAGACCCAAGAGCGTCCCTACCCGGCGGCAAACTTTTCTTTTGTAAACATCTCGAACCCCAATGTTTTGCTGTGGGCTCTCAAGCCCGCCGAGGATGGAATATCGCGCGGAATCGTCGCCCGTGTATGGAATCAAGGAACAACGCCATCGAGCTACACGCTGTCGCTGTCGCGTCCGATTATGTCAGCGGAGCGTCTGACACATATCGAAACGACGATCTCGCCCGCGACCGTTTCATCCGGTCAGCTAAATGCGGCTATCAACCAGCAGCAAATTCAGACGCACCTACTGAGATAGCGTTTTGAGTCCCGCCTTCAGGCGGCTTCCTCGCGGGCGAAGAGGCCGTCTGAAGGCGGGACTCAAAACTTACATCATCGCCGCAAGCATCTCCAGACCGCCACGGACATCCGGCCCCAGATGAACTCGCAGCGCCCGGCGGCCGCGGTCGAGCAGCACTTGGAAATCGCCACGAGCCTGGGCGGATTTGACGACGCCGAACGTGTACTTCTGTCCCGGAACTGCCAGGTCAAATGCGTCGTCGGATGTGATTTGCAACACGACAGAGTTATTGCCGCCACCCTTGTAAGCCTGGCCGGTCGAATGGAGAAATCGCGGGCCGAAGCCGAGACAGGTCGCGGCATGTGATCGTTTTAACACGCTCTTGCGGATGGCTGTCAAGAGCTTTTCGTTTTCAGCATTCATTTCGACGTAGCCGAGCAGAGCGAAATAGTCGTTTTCAACAATTCGTTCGATATGAGCATCGAGAATTCCTTTTAGAGATTTTTCACCCGCGTTTGTCATCAATGTTCCGGCGTATGCATCGCTTGAGAAAAGCGAAACTCCGTTCTCTTCAAAAAATGGCTGCTCGTCGGGAAGCGAACCGGTTTTCTCATATTCGTCGGTGATCTTGCGGGCCTCGATCTTTGCCGCTTCGACATCAGGCTGGTTGAACGTGTTTATCTCCATGATCGAACCGGCGACGGCGGTCGCAAACTCCCAGCGGAAAAACTCCTGCCCGATATTGTCGATTGATTCGAGCTCAATCTTTACAGCCGGATGTCCGGCCGCCGACAACTCACCATAAATCCCATCGAAATCCTCGTTGTCTTTCAGTTGCAGGAATGCAAAGAGCCGGTCGCCGCCGTAGTCGTCCGCGTTTTGAACCGGCTCGAGATCGACAGGAATGATGGCTTTTCCAAGTTTGCCGGTCGATTCGGCGATCAACTGTTCGAGCCACGCTCCAAGATCGTATATCTCGGGCGACGCAAAGATTGTCAGCTTGTCACGGCCGTGTTTCTGGCAAACTCCAAGAATTGTGCCGAGCAACGCTCCCGGATTTTCATCTTTGGCCCGGCAAGCGTCAACCATTTCATTCGACGCTTGCAAAAACTTCTCGACATCCAGCCCCATCGAGGCCGCCGCCGTCATTCCAAACGCCGACAACGCCGAGAAGCGTCCGCCGATCTCGGAATTTCCATAAAAAATATGTCGAAAACCGTCGTCTTTTGCGACCTGCTCCATTTTCGATCCGGGATCGGTGATCGCGATAAAGTGCCGCCCTGCCTTTTCGCGACCGACCTTTTCCGAAACCAGCTCGAAGAAATACTGCTTAAAGCAGTTCGGCTCGAGCGTCGAGCCTGATTTACTGGCGACGATAAAAAGCGTCTTTTCGAGATCGAGCTTGTCCTCGACGGTCTTTACCTGAGACGGAACCGTCGAATCGAGGATATGAAAGTTTGATTTGCCAAAGGTGAGCGCGAGAACTTCGGGGCACAGCGACGAGCCGCCCATTCCCATCAAGACGACATCTGTTAAGCCCGCCGCATCAATATCGGCCTTTAGATCACGGTATTTCTGAACGCCCGCCAACTCCTCGCCGGCTATTTCGAGCCACGCCAGCCATTTCGCCTCGTCGTCATTTGTCCACACCGAAGCGTCTTTAGCCCAAATGCGGGCAACCTTGTCCTCAGCCTTCCACGCCTCAGTTTCGGCGGTCACGGCTTTTCCTAAATCATCGGGCAGCGAATAGTTGATTGTATTTAGCATGGCAACATCTTGGGCAAAATCTTCGCCGGTGTCAAATTTTGATTTTTATTGTAATATCGGCGTATGAAAATCCTGTTAACAATACCAGCGCGAATCAATGGGTGTGCATTGGATTCATCGCCGCCGAAGCTGATCTAAAATGACTTCAAGCAGACGAAAATTCAAGTTAACCAAAATGACAGGTCAGGAAGGCGGGCTTGCCCCCGCTCTTTGGTTGAGAGAAGGCAACGTAAGAGCTGGGGCAAGCCCACCTTCCTGACCCGCAATTGTTGTTTACTTGGCCTTAGACAAGTGTACTGAACCTATATGGATCAACTAACGATCGGTCTAGCCCAATACGCGCCTATCTGGATAAATCGAGAAAAGACCCTTGAGAAAGCCCGCCAATATTTGCGTCAGGCCGCGGCGGCTAATTGTAACCTTGTCGTCCTCGGCGGTGAAGTAAGTGTCGGCGGCTACCCGTTTTGGCTCGAACTGACGGGCGGCGCGGTTTTCAATTCGCCGATTCAAAAGGAGTTTTTCGCCGAATACTCAAATCAGGCGGTGCAAATCGAGCGTGGCGATCTGCGCGTCCTGCAAGAAGCCGCCCGCGAGAATGAGATCGCGCTTTATATCGGTATTCTCGAGAAGCCCGTCGATCGCGGCGAGAGCTTGTATTGCTCGCTCGTATTTATCGACGCCCAAGGCGAAATTGGGTCGGTTCATCGTAAGCTGATGCCGACGTATGAGGAACGCCTGGTCTGGTCTATTGGCGATGGCAACGGGCTGCGTGTTCACGAGATTGGGGCGTTTACGGTAGGCGGCCTAAATTGCTGGGAAAACTGGATGCCGCTCGCTAGAACGTCTCTGTACGCCCAGGGCGAAGATCTGCACATCGCCGTCTGGCCGGGCAGCGAGCGAAATACGCGCGACATTACTCGCTTTATCGCAAAAGAATCGCGCTCCTATGTCGCCTCCGTTTCGTGCCTGATGCGAAAGGGTGATTTTCCGGCAAACACGCCGCATCTCGACAAAATTCTGGAAAATGCTCCGGATATTTTGACCGACGGCGGCACATGTCTGGCCGGGCCGGATGGGGAATGGGTTGTCGAGCCGGTTGTTGGCGAGGAAAAGCTGATCGTCGCGGCTATCGATCACAAACGCGTCCGCGAAGAGCGGCAGAATTTTGACGCCGTGGGGCATTATTCGCGCCCCGATGTCCTAAAATTAAGGATTGATCGAAAACGCCAGATGGCCGCGAGTTTTGATGAATAAACGGGAATTCAACCTAACAAAAATAGCAGGTCAGGAAGGGCGGCTCTGCCCCCGCTCTTCGGGTGGTGAAGCAAAAGCGGGGGCAGAGCCGCCCTTCCTGACCTGCAATTATTATTAACTTTTCTTTGAGCATCAATCTTGAATCTGTCGAGAGCAAGTGTCAGATAACTGGTGAGCATTCAAAACAGCATCGCAAAACTCTACGTCCGTCTGGTATTTCGCGATGAAGGCCCGTTCGACGCGCTGAAAACGCAGCGGCAGTTCAACATCCCCGATCCGCCGCGAGGTATCGCAAAGCGAGCCGAACCTCTCGCCCACGATAAAATTCGAGGCTTTTGGATAGACAAACAGAATTCAAATCGCGGCGTGCTCGTTTATTTGCACGGCGGCGCGTATTATTTCGGCCCGGTAAAAGAGCATTGGCAGTATTTCGCGCGGATATGTAAACAAACCGGAATGGCCGGACTGCTGATCGATTACGGTTTCGCCCCGCAACACCCTTTTCCTAAAGGGCTAGACGAAATAGTCGAGATCGTTTCGACCTTCGATCTTTCTGAGAATTGGTTTTTCCTGGGCGATAGCTCCGGTGCCGGGATGGCGGTATCGGCAACATTGAAGCTCCGCGAACTGAATCAAAAACTTCCAACAAAACTGGTCCTGATGTCCCCGTGGGTCGATGTGACCTTAAAAAATCCGGGGATCGAACTGAACAAACACGAAGATGTAATGATGACCGTCGAGCGCCTGTCAAACGCCGCCCGCTCATACGTCGGCGATGCCGATCCGACCGATCCGCTGATCTCTCCAATGTTTGGCGATCTGATCGGCCTTCCACCGATGCTAATCCAGATGGGAACCGCCGATCTCCTTTTATCCGACTGTCGAAAGTTTGTTCAGAAATGCCGCGAGGCCGGTGTGGATGTCAAATATGAGGAAGTGCCCGATGTCTTTCACGATTTTATGATGATCAGCTTTCTGCCGGAAGCAAAGCGGGCCATTAAATCGCAAACTGAGTTTCTGACGTTTTGAGTCCCGCCTTCAGGCGGCTTCTTCCGCGGCATGGCCGGCTAAAGCCGGGACTCAAAACACTATATCTCCACCGCGTCGATTTGCGCTTTCTGTAACTTTCCTGAGTAGTCAATATACAAAGATTTCCATTCCGAGAAAATATCCAAAACTTGTGTGCCGGCTTCACGGTGGCCGTTGCCGGTGCCTTTTGTTCCGCCGAAGGGCAAGTGGACCTCGGCCCCGATGGTGGCTGAGTTTACATAGCAAATACCGGTGTACAGCTCCTGCATGGCGTAGAATGCGTGGTTTACATCCTGGGTGTAAATCGCCGATGACAGACCGTAGGCGACGCCGTTTACGATGTCGATGGCCTCGTCGAGAGTCGAGAATGGGACGACGCTCGTCACCGGGCCGAATATCTCTTCTTGCTCGATCCGCATACCGGGTTTAACGTCGGTAAATACGGTCGGTTCGATGAAATAGCCTTTTTTGTAATCGCCTTTTGTCAGCCGATTTCCACCGCAAGCGAGAGTCGCTTTGTCATGTATCTTCCCGATCTCGATATAGTCGAGGATCTTGGCCATCGCTTGCTGATTTATCACTGGGCCGACCTCGGTTTTGGCGTCGAGGCCGTTGCCGACACGGAGTTTTTTGACGCGTTCGACCAGCTTTTCACAGAATTTCGTGTAGATTTTTTTATGAACGATCAGCCGCGACGACGCGGTGCATCGCTGGCCGCTGGTGCCAAACGCGCCCCACAGCGAGCCTTCGACGGCGTTGTCGACATCGGCGTCGTCCATCACGATGATCGCGTTTTTGCCGCCCATTTCGAGACTGACGATCTTGTTGTCACGGGCGCAGGCCTCGGCGATCAGACGACCGGTCGAGGTCGAGCCGGTAAACGAGATCAGCCGCACGTCTTTGTGATTTACGAGCGCGGCACCCGGCTCGCCAAAGCCGTTGACGACGTTGACCACGCCTTTTGGAATACCGGCTTCTTCGCACGATTTGACCAGATTGATAGTTGAAAGCGGAACGTCTTCGCCCGATTTGATAACGACCGTATTACCGCAAACGAGCGCGGGAATGAGTTTCCATGACGGTATCGCCATCGGAAAATTAAACGGCGTGATCAGCCCGCACAACCCGACCGGCTGGCGAACGCACATCGCAAATTTATTCGGCATCTCGGCCGGCGTCGTAAATCCATGCAGCCGCCGCCCTTCGCCCGCCGTGTAATATGTGCAATCGATCGCCTCCTGCACATCACCCCCGGCCTCTTTCAAAACCTTTCCCATCTCGCGGGTCATCTGCCTCGTAAAATCGTCCTTGTTTTTACGCAGAATCTCGCCGAGGGTAAATAAAATCTCGGCCCGCTTCGGCGCGGGTGTCCGTCGCCACCGCGTCGCAGCCTGTTTCGCGGCTTCGACCGCCGCATTCACGTCGTCCTCGTTTGACAACGGAAATCGCCCGACGACATCAGACGTGTCCGCCGGATTGATGTTGTCGAACCATTCTCCCGACGAAGACTTTACCCACTCGCCACCGATATAATTTTTGTATTTTTTGATTTCAGTTTTTGCCATTGTTGATTATCAAACGACCGTCAGATCGGAAATAAAGTTGAAATGCTTTTTATTTCTGCTATACAGGAAAAGATTATGGTGGATGCAAGTGGCTGCAGCATCAGGGAAATCAAGGCCGTTCGAAAGCTTGAATTTTCGCATCAAGCTTATCGCCAGCTCGCACGTTGCCGGGTCAATCTGGATCAGCTCGTACTTTTGAAGATAGGCTTCCGCTGCCAAATATCTTTGCTTCGTCGGCTCACCTCGAACCAGTTCAAAATAGACGATCGTGTTAATACAAGTTCGGTCGAAACTATCTACAACTTTTTGAAGCTCTTCGTTACGGCGTCTAAATATCTCGATAAAGATATTTGTATCGACAAGAACCGAGTCAATCATACTTTCTTATCCAATCTCTTCTGATTTCATCTGCCTCCTTTAGCGTTTGGATGCTTTCGGGAATCTGCGACAGGCTATCGAGATATTTACTTGCTTTCTGTAGTTTCGGGCTAAGTTTCCTTCGTGTTCGTCCTTTGGCAGCATTTGGTCTCGCCCGTAATTTCGAAATAAATCTACGAAATTCCTCGGCGAGTTCCTTTGGTTCGTTCGCCAAATCGAACTCGACGAGTTCCAACGGATTATCTTCGGTTTTTATAACGATTGTACTCATGTCTCTACTTTACCGTAAATTGCACGATCTTCAACTGGGTCGCGCCCGCTTCGGGGCTGTAAAACAGAACGTGCAACACGACCGGATCGCCTATCTTTAGCTTGGCGACGAGATCGCCAAAGGCCTTGGTATCCGTGACGTTGACGCGGTTGATGCGTTGGATTAGATCGCCTTCGCCGAGGGCTTCGCGGCCGAACGAGTTTTTTACATCGGCGATAAAGCTTGCCGGGTTGATCTCTTTTACGACGATGCCTTTTTGCCCTTCGAGGTTATATTTTTCGACGAGGGCCGGCGTTAGAGCGCTGAGGGTGAGGCCAAACGGTTTCTGCTCGGCCTTGACGCCATCTACCGGGAGCACGCGGCGGTCGCCGTCGTCAACATCGGACGGCCGGATCGGTCGTTCGCCGACCTTGACGGTAGCCGTTTTTGTTTCAAAAATCTCGCCCTTTTCCCGCAGAAATCCGAGCGTGATGCTTTCGCCGGGCACGGTTGCTGCGACACTTGAAATCAAATCCTGGGCCCCTTCAACACGGCGACCGTTAAATTCCACGATCACATCGCCCGTTTGCAAACCGGCGAC
>JANPCJ010000293.1:0-12903 GCA_031430895.1 Chloracidobacterium sp.
AGTATTCGAACGGCAATTTGCTATTCAGCCCGCCGACGATGTGCAGCTCGGTCGCGCCTTCGGCAACGGCGGTGCGGGCGATGTCGATGCCTTCCTGCACGGAATGTGTGTACGCACCCTCCTGACGCGCACGTTTGTAAAAGCCGCAGAATTTACAGTCGGCGACACAGATGTTTGTATGATTAAAATGGCGGTTGACGTTGTAATAGGTCGTCAGACCGTGCTTTTTGCGGCGGACCGTGTCCGCCAGTTTGCCAAGTGCGTTGAGGTCGGAAGTGTTGTAAAGCGCTAGGCCTTCGTCAAAGGTCAGGCGTTCGCCATCTTCGACCTTAAAGGCGATTTCTATTAAATTTTTATCGAATGAAAACTGCATATGTCTATGTTAATATCTTAGCAAAATTCACCAAATTAAATACCACATCAGAAAATGCTTTATGGGAACGAAAAATAAAGGCCCTGAATTCCTCAAATATATAACACCACTAATCGAGGTTCTTAAAGAGCAAGGGGGTGCTGGAAGATCGTCTGAAATTAGACAACTTGTTGTCAGCCGATTAAATATTCCTGAATCTGAAGTGGAGGTTATGCTGAAGTCAGGAGTGTCGCGGGTTTTGAATCAAATAGATTGGGCTCGAAATTATCTTAAAGAATGGGAGCTATTGAGTTCCGGCGAAAGAGGGATTTGGCGCTTAACTGACAGTGGACTTCGGGCAAATCTTAGTTTCGATGAGATATATCATCTCTTTCAGCAAACACAAGAAAAGTTACGCAATAAGTCTGTTTCCAAACCTAATGTCGAACAAGACCCTTCATTAAATCTGGACGAAATAGTTCCAGAGGAAACCATCTATCAAAACGAATTTCTTAAATTATTGAAGCGACTGTCTCCCTATGGATTTGAAAAACTTTGCCGGCGGTTGTTGATCGAGGAAGGGTTCCAAAATGTTGAAATTACAAAACAGTCGCGGGACGGTGGAATCGACGGTGTTGCAAAATTAAATATCAATCGATTTGTGAGCTTCAAAGTATTCTTTCAGTGCAAACGATATAAAGGCGGTGTCGGCTCAGAAGAAATTCAAATGTTCATAGGAGCGATTGATGGAGAAACAAATCCAGGTGACAAAGGGCTAATAATCACGACCGGACATTTTACGGAGTCAGCCAAAAAAGCCGCAGAAAAAAAAGGCGGTTTTCCAATTGAATTAATCGATGGGGAGAAATTAGTCGAAATGTTCGAATCGTTGGAACTCGGTTTGAATCCAAAAACAATATACGAAATAGATCAGGATTTCTTTGAAGAATTTAAATAAGCGGTAATCCAATGTTAACGCGATGGAGTTCAATCCTCGTGATGCAGGAATTTCATCTTCGCTCCCTGATAATCGTTTCCGAAATTGGTTCGCCGATAACAGTTACGGGTTTGTACGTTTCATAGCGCGAGAAATCCTTGATCGGCGGTTTAACTTCTGCGATAATTCCTTTCTCGTAAAGATATTGCTCGAATTCTTCTTCCGTCATCGTCGGTTTCTTTTCTTCTCTTTTTTTTACCAAAAGAGAATCGACCAATTTGCTAACCTTTCGCAAATCTTCCACCGAAAGCATTTGAACCTGATCGCTTACTTGTTCTACTGTAACTTGCATAATTACTCCTAATCCAAAATCTCTTTCATCTTCAAAGTAAACCCCTTTAGCAATTCGCCGCCGGAGACTTCCTTCGGATCGTTCAAAATTTCGACTGCGGTGTCAGGCTGGTAGACGTAGACCTTTTTTGTAATGGCATCGATCAGCCAGCCGAGCGACGCTCCGTTTTCGATATACTCTTCCATTTTTTTCTGAAGCTTTTTTAGAGTGTCACTTTTTGAACGGAGTTCGACAACGAAATCGGGACATACAGGCGCGAATTTTTCACGATCCTGTTTCGAGATAGCTCTGTATTTTTTCAAAGTCATCCAAGAAAAATCAGGTGACCTAACCGCGCCGTTCGGCAAAGTGAATCCAGTCGAAGAATCAAAGCCGATGCCTGTTCGATCTCTCTCTACCCAAACGCCAAGATTCACGTTCAACTTAAAATTCTGGTGTCCTGTTTCGGTAAAGGCAGGCGGCATAACCTCAATTCCTCCAAATCTATCTCGTTCGATCCGCAGGTCGCGATTGTTTTGACAGAGCCGAAAAAACTCTTCGTCACTTATTCTTTTCGGCCTTTTGGTGAAATCGAGCGAGAATGGCGGCATCCATTCTTTTGTTCCTACAAATGTAACTGTATTCATAGAGCCTCCATCCAGGTTAAGACCGGATATGATACGATTTTAACAAACTTACGCTAAAAATGCTTTCAGAGTTTGATCTGTCAGCTACCAGTGAATCAATATGAAATTCGGCCAAGTTGAAAACCCGGAAGAGATAGATTTTACGATTCCCGCAGATCACCCTGACACGGCTCGTGTTCTCGCGAAATCGAAGGCTAAGGATTTGAAAGTGTACGTCGGTTGTGCGAAGTGGAACAAGGCTGATCTCAAGGGGTTTTACCCGAAGGGGACGAAGGACGAACTTGGGTATTATTCGACGCAGTTTAACTGTATCGAGCTGAACGCGACGTTTTACCGGCTGTTTCCGGCGACGCAGTTTGAGAAATGGCGTGAGACGGTGCCGGACGTGTTTAAGTTTTTCCCGAAGCTCGGGCAGGACATTTCGCATTGGGGCCGTTTAAAGGAAACGGACGACTTGGTTAACCGGTTTGTCGAGAACGCGTCGAATTTGCAGGAAAAGCTCGGTGCTCCGTTTTTGCAGATGCACAATAATTTCGGGCCGAAGGATTTCGATCGTGTGAAAGAATTTGTGGACAATTGGAAGTACGATATTCCGCTCGCCGTCGAATTTCGCAAGACCGATTGGTATAACGATCCCGTTGTTTCAAACGAGCTGTATTCGCTCCTCGAAAACGCCGGGATCATGAATGTCCTCGTCGATACCGCCGGACGCCGCGACCTGATGCATATGCGCCTGACCACGCCGCGAGCCTTTGTTCGCTGGGTCGGCGCAAATCATGAGTCCGACCGCACACGCCTCGACGAATGGGTCGAACGGATCGCGAATTGGAAAGATCAAGGTCTCGCAGAACTCGATTTCTTTGTCCACCAAAACATCGAAAAGGAATCACCGCTCTTATCGGCCTACTTTATTGAGAAATTGAATAAACGCATCGGATCGAATATGGCGGTCCCAAAAACCTTAACCTAGTGTGCTCTCATTAATTCGAACAAACTCCGAAAATGCCGATTTCAGATCGCTTGTCGCGCTGCTTGATGCCGAACTCGCGATTCGCGACGGCGACGAACACGCTTTTTACTCGCAGTTTAATAAGATCCTAAACCTGCGAGAGGTCGTCGTTGCTTATCTGGACGATAAAGCCGTCGGCTGCGGAGCGTTCAGGAGCCTCGAAGCGAAGCGGGGCGAGATCAAACGGATGTTTGTCAGAGAAGAATGCCGCGGCCAAGGTGTCGCGGGACAGATCCTCAGCGAACTCGAGACGTGGGCAAGGGAATGGCATCTCGAAGAATGCGTTCTGGAAACGGGATTCAAGCAGCCGGAAGCGATCGCCCTATACAAAAAATCAGGGTACGCAGTAATCCCGAACTACGGACAATACGCCGACGTGACGAACAGCCTTTGCATGATGAAAAAGGTCTGATCACCCACTTGATCGAATAACGAAAACACTTCGCCGAAGTTTATTCCCCGATCAATCGAGCTTCCATGCGAATCAAGATGGTGTGTGCGAACGCACCAACGCGCTGGGCGTAGCGGCATATCCTACCAAAATTAGAATTACAAAAAAACGCGAATCTTCTCCGGTCTAGATGAGCAGTCTCTTCTAATTGTAGGCGCGCGGTCGAGGCTCCGGATTAAAGATAGATTCGCTTTATGATTGAAATCATTTTTCCATGATTCGGAAGCCTATATAGTGCGAGTATAGGATCGAAGATGGAGGAAAAATGAAATGAAAGTCACAGAAAACATGAAAGTTAGAGACGTGTTGGCGCTTAGCGACCATATGCTCGATGCTTTTACGTGGCTCGCGCCTGAATTTGAGCGTTTGCGATATCCGAAACTTCGACGGGCGATGGGTGGACGGGTCACGGTCGAGCAAGCTGCCCGCGTCGCACGGATTCCACTTACGGAGGCGCTGTACGTTTTAAATCTTGCGGCGGGATCGGACTCGAACGAACTCGCGGACACTCTGCGGTTTTACGGGCGGCGGGCCTTTGAATATCAAGATTCAAACCCACCAAAGAGACCGCTTGAAATTTTCCATGTCGAGGATGCCGATCCGCGAGTTACTTTTGTCGATGTGACCGGTGAGGCCGACAAACATGTAGATCCGATGCCGAAGATTGCGAAAGGATTGGTGTCGCTAAAAGAGCAGGGCGACGTGCTGCTGGTGCGCCATCCGTTTGACCCGATTCCGCTTAGAGATATGTTTGCCCGTCGCGGATATGCGAGCTGGGCCGAGGAACGCCATCCAGGTGACTGGTTTATTTATTTTTATCGTCCGGCCCTTGCCGCTGCCGCTATTGCTTGTCCGGCAATAACTCACAATGTTTACGCGATGTCGGCGACCGCCGGAAATTAGAGGGTAAATATGAAATACATGATTAGTGTGAAAGAATTCGAACTCGGAAAGGTTTCCGGCGGTGAAAAGACTAAGGATGTAAACGAAATCTTTAACGGTGACCGCCGCCGGATGGTTACAGTTACACTTCGCAACAACGATGTATTGTCGAAGCACAAGGCTGATGTGCCGATCTCCGTTCTCTGCCTCGGCGGCAGCGGACGGTTTCTTGCGGGGCCGGAACTTGAGGAATCGCACGTTTTAAGGCCGGGAACGCTGTTGACTCTTGAGGCCGAGGTGTATCACGAGGTTATTGCCGAGCCGGAACTGCATATTCTGGTGACGAAGTTTAAGGGTAATTAGACGGCAGGATTTAGGAGAACATTATGAAAAAGCTTTGGATCATTCTAGGTGCGGTTTTTGTTTTTTCTTTTGCCATCCTGGGTTGGGTCGGGACCGAAATATTTCGTCAGGCTCCGCCGATACCGCGTGAGGTCGTTTCGACTGACGGCATGGTGATGATCGCAGCCGAACAGGTCTCAAACGGGCAAAATGTCTGGCAGGCGATGGGCGGTATGCAGGTTGGGTCGATCTGGGGACACGGGTCCTATGTCGCGCCCGATTGGACCGCAGACTATCTTCACCGCGAATGTATCTTCATCCTGAATACCTGGTCGAATGCCGAATTCGGCAGCGGGTTCGACGCATTATCCAGCGAGCAGCAAGCCGCTCTACGGCAGCGTTTGCAGGATATGATGCGAAAAAATACCTACGACGAAACGACAGGACGCATAACAGTCGATCCGCTTCGAGCCAAAGCCTTTGAGGACAATCTCAAGCATTACTCAGACGTTTTCGGGAATGGCAACAAGGACTACGCGATCCAACGCGATGCACAGTCAGATCCGATAAAGCTTCGGGCGCTTACATCTTTCTTTTTTTGGACGGCGTGGGCGTCAACAGCCAATCGTCCTAATAACACGATCTCATACACAAGCAATTTCCCGTCGGAGCCGCTGGTTGGCAACGTCCCGACAAGCTCGGCGATAGTATGGACAGGCGTGAGCGTCATTTTGCTGATCGCGAGTATCGGAGCGATGGTCTGGTTTTACGCCGGTTGGCGAAAAGAGGCGACTGACAGTGATACACCCGACGAAGATCCGCTGATCGGCGAGACGCTGACGCCTTCGCAAAAGGCAACGGTTAAGTATTTCCTAGTCGTCTCGCTACTGTTTCTCCTGCAGATCGTGATGGGGATAATAACGGCGCACTATGGCGTCGAGGGCGGCGGTTTTTATGGAATACCGCTTCAGGATTATCTGCCGTATGTCGTTTCGCGGACGTGGCACACACAGCTCGGCATTTTTTGGATCGCGACCGCCTGGCTCGCCGCCGGGCTTTTTATCTCACCGTATATCTGCGGTAAGGAACCGAAATTTCAGAAGCTTGGTGTCGATGTTCTGTTTGGCGCTCTGCTGATCGTTGTTCTCGGCTCAATGGGCGGACAATGGATGAGCGTGATGCACAAGCTTGGCAGCGGCGATATGTGGTTCTGGTTTGGGCATCAGGGTTATGAGTATGTCGACCTCGGACGGGTGTGGCAGGCGGCTCTGTTTATCGGGCTGCTGTTGTGGCTGTTTTTAATCGGCAGATCGGCCATCCCCGCATTGAGGAGGGAGGGCAGCAATAAATCGCTGGTTACGTTGTTTTTGGCGACGACGGCGGGAATAGCACTTTTCTACGCTCCCGGTCTGTTCTGGGGAATGCGTACCAATCTGACGGTCGTCGAATACTGGCGCTGGTGGGTCGTCCATCTGTGGGTCGAAGGCTTTTTTGAGGTCTTTGCGACGGTTGTCATTGCGTATTTGTTTGCAAGGCTAAAAGTAATACAAGCCGAACATGCCGCACAGGCATCGCTTTTATCCGGCGCGATCTATCTGAGCGGCGGAATTATCGGCACGCTGCACCATCTGTATTTTGCCGGCACACCGACAATTGCGCTGGCGTTTGGCTCGGTGTTTAGCGCACTCGAGATCGTTCCGCTCGTTTTTGTGGGGTACGAGGCGTTTGAAAATATACGCCATTCGAAAGTGCGGCCTTGGCTCGCGCAATATAAATGGGTCGTCTATTTCTTTGTCGCTGTTGCTTTTTGGAACCTTATCGGTGCGGGTGTGTTCGGTTTTATGATCAATCCGCCTATTGCTCTGTATTACATGCAGGGACTCAACACGACAGCAGTTCACGCTCACGGAGCGCTTTATGGCGTTTACGGGACACTCGGTCTCGCGCTGCTGCTGTTTTGTATGCGGGCGATGGAACCGGAAAGGAAATGGAACACCAAGTTGCTCGCATTTGCGTTTTGGGCGATAAATATCGGGATGTTAATGGAGATCTTTTTCAGCCTTCTGCCGATCGGCCTCTTGCAGACTTACGAATCTGTTTCAGTCGGCTATTGGTCGGCCCGCAGCCCGGAATTTATGCAGACAGGCTTGATGCAAAATCTACGTTGGATGCGTCTATTTGGCGACACCATCTTTGCCATCGGGGCAGTCGCGTTTGTCTGGTTCGCCTTAAAACTAATGCTCACGAAGGGTGAAAAGCAGACGGAATTACCGTAAGTATGAAGGATATCCAATCAAGGGCCGATATTGACCTCGTCATGCGTGTGTTCTACGATCGGGCAATCGCGGACGAGCTGATCGGATACATCTTCACCGATGTCGCAAGACTCGATCTTGAGCATCATCTGCCGATAATCGGGGATTTTTGGGAGACGATGCTTTTTCAGACGGGGAATTACGCAAAACACGGCCGCAATCCGCTTGAGGTTCACAAAGCACTCCATTTGCGTTCAAATCTCAAACCAGAGCATTTTGAATGTTGGCTGAAGATATTTGTGACCTCTGTTGACGAAGAATTTGCGGGGGAGCGGGCGGATTTTCTAAAGATGCGGGCAAACTCGATAGCCGTCAGAATGCAGGAGTTTATTAACGCACCCGAACCGCCGGGAATTATCAATCCTTCAAGAATCGCTGGAGAGGCTCGATCTCATCAATAATGATCTTGCCATTGACGATGCGTAAAAAATTCTGCTCCGCAAATCGTCGTATAACGCGAATGGTGGTTTCCGTCGTCAAACTCGCCATCTCCGCAATATCCTGGCGCCTCACGCTTATTTTTACAGGAAAATACGAGTCTCGGTCACGGGCGAGTTTAACGAGTACGTTCCCGACCCGATGCTCGGGCGAGGCGGTGGCCAGGTTTTGAATTATAGAAGTTTTTTCGCGAAGCATTTCGCACGTCCACGCGATCACAGTGAACGCAAACTCGGCCGATTCATGCAAAATTTGAAGAAAATCTTTACGAGAGATTTGCATGAGCACGGTGTCTTCGATGGCGACCGCCGAGGCCGGATAGGGCCCGCCATCGAAAACCGGCGGGACGGCAAACATCTCGCCTTTGCGAAAAATACCTATTATCACTTCTTTGCCGGCCTCAGGTGAGCGGATCATTTTGATAGCCCCTGAAATTACAACAGGCAGGAATTCGGCCAATTCGCCCTCAGCGAAAATTTCCTGATTTTCGTTATACGAGCGTTTATGGCCGCGCTCGTCGAGGATGGCGGTTAATTCGAGGCTAATGTTGTCGAGTAACTGCTTCATCGGTTAAGAAAAACCGCTCCGCCGAAAGTTAGTAACAAGATCACACTCACAAAGGCATTTGTCCTGAAAAATGCGGCGTTCATTTTGCTGAGGTCGTTAGCTTTGACCAGCTTGTGTTGATAAACAAGCAGCGTTCCCACGGCTATAACACCCGCCAAGGCGAGCCAGCCTAAACCTGTAACCAGATAGAGCAACACCAAAACGATGAAGGCCTGAAAATGAAAGAGACGGGCGATGCGGAGCGAGGTTTTTATGCCGAATCGGGCCGGTATCGAGCGGAGGCCGGCTTTGCGGTCGAAATCGTAATCCTGGCAGGCGTAGAGGACGTCGAAGCCGGAGGTCCACATCAGTACGAGCAGCGATAGGAGGAGCGGAACCTCGTCATTCAACGACCCGCGGACGGCTATCCACGCGGCGGACGGTGAGATGGCGAGAGCGAGCCCGAGAAATATGTGGGCGAAGGCCGTGAATCGTTTCGCATACGAATAGCCGAGAATGAAAATCAGGGCTACGGGCGATAGGGCGAACGTCAGCCAGTTTAGCGAATAGGAAGCTAGCAAAAAGACGCCGATTGAAATATAAAGAAATACCCACGCAAAGCCAACCGAGAGTTTTCCGCTCGGCAACTCACGGTTTGCGGTTCTCGGATTCATCGCGTCTATATCGCGGTCGACGATGCGGTTGAATGTCATCGCCGCCGACCGGGCACCAAACATGGCGACTGTTATCCATAACATCTGCCACCACGTCGGAAACCCATTTGCCGCGAGGATCGCACCCAGAAAGGCGAACGGCAACGCAAAAAGCGTATGCTCGAACTTTATCATCGCGAGCGTTGTTTTTAGTTTTTCAAGGACGGAGATCATTCGGGCGGAAACGAAGATTCTAGCACAGTGTTCGAGATTTTTGAGATTACAGTCGATTTCCCGCCTAAGCTTCACGTCGCCGTCTGCGGCGGCGGGTTTCGCGGGTTCCGCCGAAGTAAGTTATTAACATAACGACGAGGTGGGCGATGAACCAGATGTTGTCTGCGCCCAAGTTCTGGTAGATGTAGATGAGGATAAGGACTCGGGGCATAAAGACGCCGAGCAGGATGTCGGCCCATTGAGGGACGGTGTTTGGCGGGAAAAGCTCGGGAAAGAGGAAAAGGTAGACGAGGAGTACGATTCGGGGGACAAAGAGGGAAAAGACTAGGAAATAGATGTCCATTTAGGGCAAGGATATGACTGGAGAGGGCCTGTGTCAAGAACGACTGGAGTGGCAAGCATCCTGCTTGCTTTTTGGGCGATAAGGTTACGTTCTTTTGAACGCCGCGAGCCGAACACGGTCTTGTCTTTAGAGATGCCCTCCAGTCATTGCCCAATCGATACGACCTTCCGCGACGCGTCGGACTCGCGGGCCGCGTCCAGAACCCGCTGGACACGGACGCCGTCTTCAAAGGTTGCGGCATGCTCGATAAACCCTGAACCGTCGCGAATGGCATCGATTATCTTCGGTGCAAATGCCCTAAATGCCCTCGCGAATCCGGTGTCCGGCGCACCATCGATAGTTGTGCCCAGATCCGTTTCGATCTCGGCCCAATCGTCCTGACCCGGTTTGGCAAGGTAAAGTTCGCCGCGATGGTCGAGGCGCATCGACCCGTTTGTGCCGTAAAATTCGAGGCGGTTGCGGTATTCGGGCAATTCGGTCATCGAGATGGAAGCGATGCCTGTGGCGTCGTCGGTCAGTTCGCCATCGGCAAAACGCAAGAGCATATTCGATTCGTCGTCGCTCGTAACTTTTCGCATTTCGCCCGCCGCATCGCGCCGCTCCTTTATATGCGTCTGGAGTTGGCAGGAGATGCTCGAAATATCCGTGTCCAGAAACCACTGGAACGAGTCGATAATATGAGAGGCGATGGCGCCGAGGGCGCCGCCACCGGTCGACGCGTCGGACCACCAGTTCCACGGCAGGGCCGTATCACCGCGATGCGGGGCTTGAAAGATGGCCTTTGCATGGCGGATTTTACCGATAGCGCCGTCGCGGAGCATGTCGTAAGCAACAAGCCGTCCGGGCTGAAACCGCAGTTCGTGGTCGATCAAAGCCAGCAGCGGTTTTCCGTCAGCCGCCGCCGCCATTTCCTCGGCTTCGACCGTGTTCATCGCCATCGGCTTCTCACATAAAACATGTTTTCCCTCGCGAATCGCAAACAGGGCCATTTCGCGATGCAGATTTGGCGGCGTAGTTATGCAGACAAGATCGACTTCCGCGTGGCAAGCAGTCTCGCGCCAATCGGCCGTCGCGTTTAGAATCGCAAACTCCGCCGCGGCGGCGCGGGCATTCTCAATAGTCCCACTCGCGATCGAGACGATGGAAACATCATCGCAAGCCAAAAAAGCCGGTATCTGTACACGCCGAGCAAAACCTGTTCCGATAATTCCGATGCCGATCCTACCTTTCATTTTCCGAATCTGCTTCGCCATGTCTCGGGCCTTTCCGGTACGCAGAAGACTCGCTATCAAACAAAAAAGCGTAAGGAATGATTCCCCACACTTTTTGTAGAACACGCCTGCCAAGCCTGCATCAACACTAGGATTTTCAATCTCCGGAATAACTGATAGCCCAGATCGCTTTCCTAAATTATCAGTTTTCAGCTAGGCTATATATGATATGGTAGCCGTCCGGCGCGACCGCCTGTCGTACATCTAATCTATCCCCAATTCGAGCGCGCCTGCCGTGCGTTTCATTCCGCGATTGCCAGTCTTCAAGAATGTTTCGTAGTTCTCTTTGTCCGTTCCGGTCAAGCTCAGTATATGGGCGCCGACCAGAAATCGCTCGGTCGAAATATGCATCCCGACTTTTTCGTAACGGCAGCCGATTGCTCTGACCATCACCTTGCCGTTCGGCAGATCAATTTCTACGTTTAAGTTCCGCTGCTGACCGACGAGATATTTTTCTTTTAGACGAATCGAGGGGACAAGGAATCCGATGCCAGTGCGGCTGATATCGACCGTTTCGCCCAAAATGCAGGCGGCGCGGGCTATTTCGTGTGCCCGCTCGGTATTGACATCAGGGTCAAACCAGACTTTGACGGGTGCCGTGTGTCTTCGTCGCGACGACACCATGCGGTCGGACAAAGAGCGATTAAGTTTCGTTATCAGCTCACGTATCATTTAATTGTACCCCAGGATTAAAACGACTAGAACATCAATCTATACAACTTTTCCACAGGAAAATCAAAACTGGTATGACCGATTTAAAGATTTGTTCATTTTTGCATAGGCTTTCCACCGGTGTCCTTGCTTGTTACGCGGGAAATCCCTTTTCCGTCGAGCTGCAGCAGAAATGAAAGCTTTCCGCTCTTGCCATAACTCGCGGGCGTTGCCGTCGCGAAATATTGTTTCTTATTCGCCGCCAGATTCACGGCGTAGACGTAACCGGTCGATTCGCTTGTCTTAATGTCATCGGGCAGCAAACCTGCCGCGTTCAAGGTCGGAATGTCGGTAAACACGCCACCGTTTTGAAGCGAATGCACGAGCTGGGCCTTTGAGATACGTTCGAGCATTTTGCGCGCCTCTTGCTCGTGCGTCTCTATACGCAGGTTGAAAAAATAGTTCTTCCCATCCTGCTTGATCTTCTTAGCTGCCTCGTCGTCAGCCGTCATTATCACCCAAATCCCGTTTTCGCGGCGTAGCTTGATCGTCTGTATCTCTTTTTTGTCGCCCTCGGCGGTTGGGAGATTGGCCGTCACGGTTGCCTGATCGCCGGTTACGATCTCGCCGTTTATCTCGATCTCGGCCGGAATCTGCCCGGCAAGCGCTTCAAAATCGAGCGCAAATTCCTTGAGCTCGGTATCCGTCAAACCTTCGACAGCCGGCCGCAGATTTGTCAGAAAAATTGCCTCGCGGAATTTCTTTTCACGCAAGTGTTTGTAAAAAACGCGCACCGTATCGGCCGGCCCTTCCGCATCGATCGGGATGGTCGCGCCTTTAGGAGCGGTTTCGGTGTTTGACGTTTCCGTTTTCGCGAGTGGAGGACGAGATTCGAGGTAGGCGGAATTCTTCGAAACGGCTGTCGTGCACGCGGTCATCAAAGCAAACCCGACCAAAACAAAAACCGGCAAGATCAGCAGGCATGGTCGAGGGTGAAAAACAGAGCGATTACTCATCATTTAAGACCTGGGCGAACGGGCGGTGCCGGGAGATGCGATAAGCCTACCCATATCTTAGCGCATTGTTGCGGCGAATGTAAAACAAAATTTTACTGCCATTTGGTCAATCAGTATTCATATAACGGGTACCGACGGGAGCTTATGCATGCACGGTAGGCAGTGAAATTGACCGCAATCTCGCAGACAACAAGAGCGCTCTCAAAGCGTGGTTTAAAGACAAGGGACTTACGTGTAAGCTGTTATTCACAAACTCCGAATTGCGGCACAACATACGCCATCTGCGACATTCGAACCTCGAACTGCGACATTCGAGAAGCCACCTGCGACTGTCGAGATGCGACCTGCGACTACTGAAATTTGACCCGCAGACTTGCATCTGCAACCAAACGGTTGCATAATATTGTTCGTAGCAATAAAGGAGTCAAAACGATGAGAAAAATAATTGCAGCAGAATTTATGACGATCGATGGTGTCATACAGAA
>JANPCJ010000294.1:0-1867 GCA_031430895.1 Chloracidobacterium sp.
GTCATGAATGCCGACGGCAGCGGTCAAATAACTATCTTTCTATCAACCGCCGCATTCCCTGACCTTTCGGCTCTGGACTGGTCACCCGACGGAGCAAAGATTGCGTTCGATCATGATACTGCCCCGAGCGGTGATATCAGCGACATCTTTACGATGAACGCTGACGGAAGCGGGGTTGCGCGGATCACTTCGGCCAGAGATTTCGAGTTCTTTTACCATCCTGCATGGTCGCCTGATGGGTCGCGGATCGTATTCGCATATGGTGCTGTCATCAGCTTCTTCCCATTTTTACAAACGAATAGTCTGTTCATATTGAACGCCAACGGCACTAGGCAAACGCTTCGCGATGGAGTTTACGTCAACCCGGATTGGTCGCCTGACGGCACGATGATCGCGTTTGACGATTCAATCGATATCTTCATCCTGAACCAAAACGGTTCAGGGTTGGTGAATCTCACCGACAGTCAGGCGCAGGATTACGACCCGTCCTGGGGTACCGCTCCGCGCCGGACGTTGTTCGACTTTGACGGTGACGGAAGGTCTGACATTTCCGTTTTTCGTCCTTCGGAAGGCAAATGGTACGTTGTGCGCTCGACGGCCGGCGTCTCGGTCGCGAATTGGGGAACGGCTGGCGACATTCTCACGCCCGGCGATTTTGATGGCGACAACAAGTCCGACACGGCGGTTTTCCGGCCCTCGACCGGGCAATGGTTTGTTGTCCGCAGCTCGGATTCCCGCATTCGAGTTTCAAACTGGGGCGTCGAGGGCGATCGGCCAATGGCCCAGGATTATGACGGTGACGGGCTTGACGACCTTGGCGTTTACAGGCCAAGCGAAGGCCGCTGGTACATCGTAAAAAGCTCAAATTCCGGTTTCGACACCATTAAATGGGGAAACTCAACCGATGTTCCGGTTTCCGGAGACTTCGACGGCGACGGCCGTGCCGATCCCGCCGTCTACCGAAACGGAACTTGGCATGTCGCCGGCTCGACGGCTGGATTTGTCGTCTCCAACTGGGGCACGGCAAACGACATGCCCGTTGCCGCCGACTACGACGGTGACGGCAAGACCGACCGCGCCGTTTATCGGCCAAGCGAAGGCAATTGGTACATTTTCAAGAGCCTGAACAACGGGATCGACGTGGTCAATTTCGGAAACTCAACCGATGTCCCCGTGCCGGGCGACTATGACGGCGACGGTAAATACGATCAGGCATTTTATCGAAACGGGACGTGGCACATAAAAGGCTCGGCTGCGGGAATATCGGTGACGAACTGGGGCGAGGCCTCGGACATAGCGATACCGGCAAGGTGAACACCATCGAACTTGCCGCAACACGCCTTTCAAATACGCACTAAATAAGGAGAACCGAAATGAACACCCACGGAAATATACGAAACCAAATCATCGGCGTACTGCTTGCCGGATTTATGATATTCGCCGCCGATGCAGATGCGGCCCGGAATGGCAAAATCGCATTTGCCAGCAATCGCGACGGCAATAACGAAATTTATGTGATGAACGGTGACGGCAGCGGTCAAACGCGGCTGACAAATAATCAAGTTTACGACAGTTATCCGGCATTCTCGCCTGACGGTCGAAAAATCGCTTTTACGAGCAATCGCAGCAATATCGACAACTTCGAAATCTACATAATGAATGCCGACGGCAGCAACCCTGTGCGGCTGACAACGGACGCAGGGACCAATTCCCACCCCGCCTGGTCGCCAGATGGCAACAAGATAGCTTTTGTTCGCAACGACGCGAATATCGACGTTATCAATGTGGACGGCACTGGGCAGACTACGATCTTTCAGTCTGCTAACGCCGCCGACTTCGTTGGCTCGACAGACTGGTCACCGGACGG
>JANPCJ010000295.1:0-2418 GCA_031430895.1 Chloracidobacterium sp.
GGGGAGAAATCCCCACCCGCTACCGCAGGTGGTACCGACGTCTCCCTAGCTGACCGGTGGATTGTTTCCCGCTTGAATAAGACGGCTGTTAGCGTTAACCGGGCGCTTGAGACCTATCAGTTTCACGAGGCGGTGAGCCTTCTTTACCACTTTTTCTGGGACGATTTCTGCGATTGGTATATCGAGCTGAAGAAAGACGAGATCAACGCGGGCGACGCCGCGGCCAGTTCGCGCATTTTGGCGATTATCGAGAGCAGTTTGCGTCTGCTGCATCCGTTTATGCCGTTTTTGACGGAGGAATTGTGGCAGAAATTGCCTGGCACAAGCTCCGCGATGCACAACGCGGCTTACAAAGACGCCGGACGGACGATAATGCTGGCCGATTTTCCCGTTGGCGACGCGGCGCTCATCGACGAGGCGGCCGAAAACGAGATGTCGGCGGTCATCGAGGTTATCAAGAAGGTGCGGAACATCCGCGCCGAGATGAATATCTCAAACGCCGTCCGTTTTTCGGTGCATATAGCGGCCGATACGACGATGCAGCAGGTTTTTACAGCCAACGAAGCCCAGATTCTCAAACTCGCGAAGGCCGATAAGCTCATCATCGGCGACGAACTCCACGTTCCCCGTGCCTCGGCAAAGGCCGTGACCAACGACGCCCGCCTCGCCGTCCCGCTCGAAGGGCTGATCGACTTCGACAAGGAACGCGAGCGGCTAAATAACCAGATCGCCAAGCTCACCGAAGAGAAAACACGCCTCGACGCCCAACTCTCGAACGCAAATTTTGTGGAGCGCGCACCGGTCGAGAAGGTTAGCGATCTGCGCGCTCGTTCAGCGGAACTCGATGAGCAGGTAAACGTGTTGAGGGGCAACCTCGCGGCGTTGGAATAGGATGATTCTTTATGATTTAGTCTGCCCGAAGTCAGCCGTCGAACCGACGACGCGCGGAGTTCCCGAATTCATTTAACTGCGCGCGATCCTGTTAAAAAAGAACAAGGTGATCGGGCAGTATTCGCCGATGCTGCGGGTGACGATTTCGGCGGGATAGGGATCGGGTATTCGTGAAGCGCAAGTTATTAGTCAAGCCGAATTGGAAGGAATAAAGATTACTAAGATTTCAGGTCAGGAAGGGTTGCTCTGCACCCGCTCCCCGGTGTTGGGTGGGCAGCAAGAGCGGGGGCAGAGCCGCCCTTCCCGACCTGCAAATCCAATTCAGTTGAATCCTCGATATGGTGTTGAATTTTTGGCCAGACCGGTAAGCAAGTTTCCTTAAATTGATTCTATGTCTCTGGCTTGCCGCCGGTCTATTTTCGGTCAATAATCTAATCCTATGAACTGGCTTGAGAACGGCGAAGTGTTGGCGAGTATCGGTGGGTTTTTGGCCGAGGACATTGGGCGTGGGGATATTACGACGACGGCGACGGTGCCGCCGGATACGCGGGGCGTCGGGCGGTTTTTGGCGAAGGAATATCTTGTGTTGTGCGGGCTGGATGTCGCCGAGGCGGTGTTTTTTCACCTTGATCCTGACGGCGGGGAGATCGAGAGTTCGTACGGCGAGGGCAGCGTGATCGAGGCGGGGACGGTTTTTGCGTCAATCAAAGGTTATGCCGATGTTTTGCTCGTTGGCGAACGCACGGCGCTGAATCTTATTCAGCGGATGTCGGGCATCGCGACTTTGACGCGGGCGTATGTTAAGGCCATCGAGGGCACGGGCGCTCAGATCGTGGATACGCGCAAAACGACGCCGGGTCTGCGCGCTCTGGAAAAATATGCGGTCACGGTCGGCGGCGGGAAGAATCATCGGATGGGCCTCGACGACGGCGTTTTGATAAAGGACAACCACGTCGCGCTCGGCGGCGGCATCGCGGCCGCCGTCAAAGCCGCCAAAGAACGCGTCGGGCATCTGCACAAGATCGAGGTCGAGATTTCTAATTGGGCCCAGCTTCGCGAAGCCGTCGAGGCCGGTGCCGAGATCATTATGCTCGACAACCAAACCCCCGAAGAGGCGGCGAAACTCGTCCAGATGGCCCGCAGCATCAATCCCGCCGTCCTGCTCGAAGCCTCGGGCGGGATGGACCTCGGGCGGGTTCGCTCATTTGCCGACGCAGGCGTTGACCTCATCTCGGTCGGCCGTCTGACGCACTCGGCGAGGGCGGTGGATATTTCATTCAAAATACAGGCTGTATAGGGAAGCGAGCCCGGCTGTCATTCGTTTATTTGAGCTTGGTTAACTATCAAGTAAATGAAAAAGAATCAAGAAACCGACAGACAGTCAGGAAGGCGGGCTTGCCCCCATTCGCGCCAAGTTAAGGCTGTAAGCCCCTGACACCAATGGAGTTATCATATGTTCTTTGCGAAGGTGTTCGGCCTTCACCGCGTAGCGGTGACGTGAATTTAGCCGTGGGTTTCAACCCACGG
>JANPCJ010000296.1:0-7049 GCA_031430895.1 Chloracidobacterium sp.
ACATACGTCTCACCGGCGTCGAGGTGATTGACCCGATAATATCCCAATGGTCCGGTCACGATGGTTATCGGCTGACGCAGGTTATTTCCGGTTAATACGACCACGGCATTGCGTATCCCGTGTCCGTCAGCCGTCATCACGAGCGGCAATCGTACCCGTCTGGTCGGTCGGTTCTGTGAAGCCATTGCCGGTGTCCCTCTTGCCGATCAGATTAAACCCGGCGGAAGCAAAGAATCCATTTACGTCCGGGCCTGTACCGGCCGTATTCAAGGCAATGATAGTGCTCTTGACTTGAACAGTGCCATTTTGGTTAATAACACCCCCGCCGGTGCCCATAGTAGTAGAGTTATTGGTGATGGTGCTGTTGGTAAGAGTTAAGACGGTGTCAATACCCCTATTGAAAATACCAGAGCCCAAGTTACCATTAATCGTACTGTTGATTATATGCATAATCCCGCCATTAATTACGCCGCTGCCGGTATTATTGCTGATGGTGCTGCCGGTGATATTCATACTTCCACCAAATCCAATAAGTTGGCCAACGCCGCTACCGCTGTTACCATTAATTGTGCAATTGACGATATTGACTTGCCCGCTGCCGTTCCGAATGCCGCTTCCGAATTCGGAGCTGCCGTTGCTAACGGTAAGACCTGATATCGTCGTTATGCGATTGGCAGTAGTGATGTCAAATATTCGAAAAAAATTGCCGGCGTTGTTCCGCCTGACCGTTAGGCGATTTGCTCCCGGTCCGCCAATTGTTACCGGATCCGTTATGGCAGGCAGAAAGTTCATCAGGTTGATCGTGCAGACCCCGGCGGAGCACAACGGATCGGTTGCTGGGATGTTGAACCTGATGATGGCGTCGCTGCCCGCATTCGCTCGCGTGATCGCGGCCCGCAGGGTGCATTGGGCAGAGCTTAAGACACAGGCGTTGGCGACTATTGTGAGTGTGTCGGACGTGGTGTTCACCGAGTATCCGGACGCTGATTCAAACCGGGCGATGCGATTGCGCGTGATCGCTGGGGCGCCGTTAGGTGTGAGTTGGGTGAAAACGCCGCCGATGAGAATCTTGCCGTCCGACTGAAGCGCGATCGCATTGGGCGAATTATTCGCGTTCGGGTTAAATGAATCAGCCGATCCCGTCGTTGGATCGAGACGGGCGATCCGATTGCGCGTCTGCCCCCCGATGGTTGTGAAACCGCCGCCCGCCAAAATCTTGCCATCGGTCTGTATAGCTATTGCAAGAACATCGCCGTTTGCGTTCGGATTCCACGAATCGGCTGCTCCGGTTGTGGCATCGAGCCGTGCTATCTGGGTGCGCGTCAGTGCTCCAATGGTTGTAAAAAATCCGCCCGCTAATACCTTGCCGTCCGCCTGCAACGCTATCGAAAAGACCGCATTGTTCGCATTTGGATTAAACGAATCTGGCAAGCCCGTCACGGGGTCGAGCCGGGCGATACAATTGCGGGTCTGCCCGCCGATACTGTTCGCCCCATTAAAAGCTCCGCCTGCCAAAACCTTGCCGTCCGGCTGTATCGCAATGGAAAGGACCTGAAAGTTCGCGTTCGGGTCGAATGAATCGGTCATGCCCGTTGCCGCATCCAGTCGAGCTATGCGATTGCGCGTCTGTCCGCCGATGACCGTAAAATCGCCGCCCGCAATGATCTTTCCGTCTGTCTGCACTGCTATTGCCCGGACTGCATTGCTTGCGTTCGGGTCGAACGAATCTGCCAGGCCCGTCACGGCGTCGAGCCGGGCGAAACGATTGCGTGTCTGCGCGCCAATGCTGGTAAAACTGCCGCCCGCCAGAATCTTACCGTCTGGCTGCACTGCGATCGCAACCACGCCGCCGTTCGCATTCGGGTTGAACGCAGTGTCAAGCGTGCCATCCGCGTTCAGCCGTGCAATGCGATTGCGCGTGACTGCCGCTCCGCCATTTGGCGCAAGCGTCGTAAAATCACCGCCGATAAGTATCTTGCCGTCAGGTTGCACCACGACGACGTTGACATTGCCATTAGCATTCGGGTCGAAACCGTCAATAACGCTCTGCGCCTGTGCCACACCCGTAAAACAAACGATGATTGCGAATAAAATTAATAGAAATGAATGTCGATAATGTAGTAAAGCTTTTATATTTAGCATAGAAATACTCCTTTTTGGCGTTCGCTTGTGCGTCGCCGGTTGTTCGACGTGCAGCTATTGCACATTAAAGCCCGTCAACGGATTGCCGTAAAAGGCGTCTGTTTTCCAGGCCAATCGGTCCCAGGCTCCGTCCTGGTCGCCGAGCACGTGTACGGGAACGATGAGGCGGTCGGTGCCGAGTTTGTTCGCGGCGGCGATGCCGTTGTCGACAAGCTTTCCTTCCTTTTCGACCGAGAACTTAAAGGTTCTGATCAGTCGACCCTGATGTAGAATTTTGGCCTCGTACTCGCCGGGATTTTCGCTGAAAAGGAAAAGGCGGCCAAACAGGGTTTCATTCGTCTCGCGTGTTTTGTTCCATGGGATTACGCTTGAAAAGGTGCATTTCCAGCGGGTCCAAACAGGTTTGTGGACGCCCGAGGCGACTGATTGATTGATGTTGTTCCGTACCTCGGACGTGCCGCAGCTCGGTGAGCCGACCTCGCGGCCTTCGTAATATGATTTGCCGACCTCTTTGCCGCCGTAGAAAAGATGAGCCTCGGGGAACCCGTTCGACTCACCGCGTGTCCAGAAAGCGAAGTTAAAGCTCGGCTTGCTCCAGCGCATCGGATCGCCTTCGTTCCAGTTGTCATTGCGCTCGTAAAAAACGTAGCCGATCGGCATATTCCAATCGTGATCGACGTAGAACACAAATTTCTGTGCCGCCTTCGGGCCGCTTTCGTTGGAAGGCAGTTTTCCGACCTTCATCGTGCCGGAAAACAGCGTCAGGTCGCTGCCGGCGAGCTCATTCCGCACGCGGATCGAGAATTTTACAGGGCCAGTTTGAATGACGCCCTTATCTTCCGAAATCTCACGCCCGCCGCATTCCGTCTTCATCGAACCTTTTTGTATCTGCTCGGTTGGGCAATCGAATTTCACCCACGGCCCGCTACCGGGCAGCGTAAATTCAACCCAAAGCTGACTCCCGCTCGCAACCGGCCCGTTCACGTTAAAGCGAATCCTGGGCACCCAACTCCAGATGTCGTAATTCTTTCGATACCCGCTCTGGGTCACCGCCGTGACCTGTACCGAATCCTTGACGATCGTCGGCTGATCCTGAAAAGCCGACCCACGAGTCTGAATACCTAATATGACCGACAAAGCAGCCACCGCTAGCCAAAGATTTCTCATAACAATTTCTCCTTATCGTCCTGCGGCACGGCACATTTTCGCCCTCGACCTGATCGAACAAACTACGGCCTTGAGGTCTGCGACCTCGGATTTCAGCCAAAGATTTGCGGCCTGCTCGGCTGCGAGTGGTTTTGCCTGAGCGTCTATCTGTGTCTGCTGTTCTTTTATCGCCTGTAATGCAAGCAGCGGGAGCTTGCAAGAACCTGCCGCGGCGAAAGAGTCGTGTACGTCCCGCCGCCCGCTGTTCTCACTCTGATCTCCAAAAACCGGGCCGATCCATCAAACGGGTTCCCAAAATCGAGCGATACGGAAAATATCCCATTTGCGACATTTACACCGCCGCGCGTAACTGCCGAACCAATCTGACTACCGCCAAGCGCGGAACCGAAAAGAGCAAACTCAAAATCAAACGTACCGTTAGCGGGCGCCCCGGAATTCTGCAGCTGGCCCTGGTAACCAAACTCCGTACCTTGCGCCGTCACCCCAACAACACACACCGCCACCATCAACCCGATCAAACATCCCCGTAATATCATTTTTTTATCTCCTTAGTCTTTTTCCAGTCTGCGTGCATATCCTACGGTTTGAGCGTCCGGGCAAACGTGGTAAGCGTTGTCGCTCGCCTGATCGTGAGGGCGCGTCCTGATTGGGCGTTAACGAGATTTATGTATGCATTGAGAGCACCGAGCTTAGCTTCGTGGTTGCCGCGTGCTTCGGCATTGGCGGCTGCTCTGAGCTTTGCGCACATTCCGTTGGCGATTCCGGCGCTCGTGACATACGACTGAGTTAGGGCGCAAAGCCCGTCATACGAAAAGTATTGTGCCGTTGCTTCGCCCTCAAGGTCCGAGAGTCGGGCGCCTGTTTCTGTCTTCAGATCCTGGCTTATCAGATCCAGTTTCATTTCATCGCTGACGTACGGAATGAGATATGCGAATGGGTCGAGGTCTGAAACCGGACTTTGAAAATTTTCGATCTCGGCGAGGCTGACAGTTCCATCGTGGTTGCTGTCAAACGCGCCAAAAACCTCGGCCGGCCTGTCGGGCGATCCGACGTACGAACGTGCCTGGAGCGGCGCCTCCTGATTCATGTTCAACAGGTTGGCGATCGCAGTACCGCAACGGTCCCGCAGCCGGTCAAACATCATCTGTCGCGCCTGGTCGGCCCCCGCCGTCGGAGTGCCGGTAACGATGCCGTTTTGATCCGTCACCAGATTCTCCGATCCGGTAATGCCGGGGAAGATCGGCTCGGATCTCAGTTGAAAGCCCGGCGAGGTCATGGCGATCGAATACTGCCAGCCGTTGAGTTGTCCGGCTCCTCGCAGATCGACGTAAAAGGGAGGACAGAGGTTTAATTCGTCCTCGTTGCCATCACACCAATCCGCATAAGCCTCGAACGTCGCCGGATAACCGCCCCGCTGATTGTTGAAGGCGTTGAAGGACGCGGCGAGATCATGCAGCCTCTCCGCCGCCTGCGAGCGAGCGGCCGCTTCGCGCACTTTCTGCACCGCGGGCAGCAGCAGTCCGATAAGAATGGCGATGATCGCGATCACCACCAACAGTTCGATGAGTGTGAAACCTGCGGACGAAGCGGTATGTCTCCCGTTTGTGCGTCGGCTGCCCGATGCGTATCGGGCTGAGGTTGTTGCTGTTTCGATCGCCACCGAAGCGGCCTTTATTTTGATTTTCGTGTTCATGTCGGTCTCCTTATGATTTATTTAACACCCGAACAAAGATCTCTATTTGCACGCTTCGGCTTGCGGGTTTGTTTGACAGACGAGTTGACGAATCGCGTCAATCTGCTGCCGCAAATTTTTGATCTGTTCGCGCTGGGTTTGAATTGTCTTTTCCTGCGCTTCGAGCTGCCTTTGCTGCTCTTTGAAGGCGTTGATGAAGAGGACATTTAGACCCGCTGTGTTCACACCCTCAATTTTGCCGCCGCCGCCGCGCCTGATTAGCGACGGGGCGACCTCAGCGACGTCCTCGGCGTTCAAACCGATGTCGCTCGTACCGTCGGTCTTCCAGTTAAAGGCAACGGGCTTTAGCCGTTTGATAACGTCAATTCCGTCGGAAAACGGCTTAACATCCTTCTTTTCCGATATCGGTGCGAGACCCGATGTACAGCGAGTTAGAACATTTCCACCGGTTGCCGGCGGTAGAAACTGCAAACGCATGCAAACCGGAATATCTGAGGGCGAAACGGCGTTCAGACTGTCGGCGGTCACGACAATGTTTCCGGTAAAAATGCCGCTTACACCGTTTGCGTCAAAAGTTTCAAGAAATCCGCCGCCACCCGCGACAATGCCGCCCGTTGCCGCACCGCCCATAGAAACTTTGCCCGGCATTACCGTTTGCTGGGCGTCCGTGCCGATAAGAATCGTGTTGCTTTTCGTTACATTGACATTGGCGCCGATGCCGGTTGAGTTGAAAACGCCGTCATTGACCTTCGTGTTAAGCCCAAGGAGCGTATTGTTTTTGGTGAACGAGTCATTTGTAAACGTGTTGATCGTGGAGCCGAATCCGATAAATGTATTTCCGCTCGCAAGCGTGTTGTTAACGCCGGCCCCGCTGCCGACAAATGTGTTTTGATCACCGGTGGTAGTGTTTGTTCCGGTCCCCGATCCGACAAAGGTGTTAAATTCGCCGCTCGTATTGCTGTCGCCGGCGAATGCCCCAACAAACGAATTGCTTTTTCCGTTTACGTTCGCAAATCCCGCGCTCTGGCCGAGAAAGGTATTGTTGTTGCCCGTCACGTTTGAGAGGCCAGCACTTGAGCCGAAAAAGGCGTTTTGAATTCCTGACGTGTTGCCAGTGCCCGCGGCGTTTCCGACGAAAGCGTTTAGCCTGCCGTTCGTGTTGCTGCGTCCGGCCAGGTTGCCGACGAATGTATTTTGCGAGCCGCCGAAATTGCTCAGCCCGGCGTTACTACCGACAAAGGTATTTGAGAGGCCCGTATTGAGGCTGCCGGCCCCGAGACCGACGGTTAAGTTGCCGCCGTTGTTGCCGAGAATGCGCTGACCACTGAGATTGTACTGAGTTGCGACATTCAGAACGTTTGCCGTGCCGTTGCCGGAAATATTAAAGTTGGCCGGCGTCTGCTGCCCCGCCGTGTTTTGAATGTAATTACTGCTGCCGGGGCGAGGATTGCGATCGTCTGAGAGCCGCGGATCGTTCGTCTGCACGTAGTTGCCGGCGGGCACGCCATTCAGGTTCAGCGCATTGTCGGCGGTCCCTGACGTGAGCGAGCGGATAGCGTACGGAACCGACAAAACCCGCTCGCGCAGAGCGACCGTCGTAAACGGTTGATTGCTGTTTCTTCGATAGCTGATTTCGATAAACCTGTCAGCGCCGGGAAACGCGGCCGCACCGAAGTCGAGCCAGACGGTAAAAGCGCGACTCTTGACGTCAACAGCGGTGACTGCGTTCGTCGCTCCGACTTGCGTACCGCCCGCTGCCGCGTCGAAAAGTTTAAATTCCATTTCATAAACGTCGGTCGCCGGTGTAACGTCATTCGGCAATTTGGTCTGAAAGGTAAACAAGGTCGTCTGCGCATTCATTGCCACCGATAAAATTAGTGTGGCGAGCATCGCCACGGGCAGTCGTCGTCCGAAACTTGATCCAAATTTTGCGTGCATGTTTTTCATATTTATTCTCCTGTTTTCCTTAACGAATTTTTGACGGATTTTTTTATCATCCGTATTGGCGACGACCTTTCGCCGCCGCCTAATATCCCTTTCGAGTTTT
>JANPCJ010000297.1:0-13308 GCA_031430895.1 Chloracidobacterium sp.
TGTAAATGGCAATACCTCCACGACAAATTCTAATTCCAATTCGTCCGAATCCGGTTCGAACAAGAAAGACCCGGCGTCGAACAATAATTCGACCGAAAAATCGAATAAGAGCACACATACTCCGCCGGGAACCAAGCCGCCTAATCCCGGAACGAAGCCATCTGGTGGTGACTCGCGTCCGAAATTGCCGCCCCGTCCGTGAGGTCGGTGCAACCGGATTGCATTTGTTGGCAACAAAATAGTTGATAAACGAGCGTGAATGTTTGAAATAGCCCCGTCGATACTATCGGCCGATTTTACAAGGCTTGCAGAGGATATTGCCTCGGTAAAGGCGGGTGGCGCCCGAGTGCTTCATGTCGATGTGATGGACGGCCATTTTGTGCCGAATATCACCATCGGTCTCCCCGTCGTAAAATCGATCAGAAAAGCGACGGATATGACCATCGACACGCACCTGATGATCGATGAGCCGGGACGATACGCGGTCGAATTCGTTAATGCGGGCGCCGATATGGTTTCGGTGCATGTCGAGGCGGATGCTCATCTTCACCGGACATTGACAGCCGTTCGGGAAGCGGGAGCAAAGGCCGGGATTGCGATCAATCCGGCAACTCCGATCGAGACATTGGCCGAGGCTTTGCCGTATGCGGACTACATCCTGCTGATGTCGGTGAATCCTGGCTTTGGCGGGCAGAGGTTTATCCCCACGATGGTCGATAAGCTGCGGCGGCTGAAACAGATGATCGAGAGTCGTGGACTGAGTGTTCAGATCGAGATCGACGGCGGCATCGATGAAACAAATATTTACAAGATCGTCGAGGCTGGCGCGAATATTATCGTAGCGGGTTCGGCGGTATTCGGCGGCGGTGACGCGACAAATGCGATCAAAAACCTAGTCGAGAAAGGAACCGTATGGGTTTGAGACGCAAACTGGGCGTGAAGTTTCTGTGAAACTCGAAATACTATGTCTTTTTATTTTAAACGAGTAAGTTTTCTCTCTTTCATCATTATTTTGGCCTTTTCGGCCGCAGCATTTGGCCAGGCCAAGCCCGGCGACGGCACGTTCTCGCAGCGGCTCGACATCATGCGTGACAAGATCGAGCGGATGCGTCGATCGCTGAACAGCGCCGCCAATGTTTTGAAAGAAGAGAACAAAGAAGACAAGTCGAAAAAGGATGATGAGAAAAAGCTCGAGACGCCGCTGGGACGCCTTATCGCGTTGGAAAAAGATGCTTCGCGCCTGATGTCCGATGTAAACAACCTGAAAGGGAAGGCGGATCGCGGCGAGAAGGTCGAAAAGACTGATGTCGACACGATCGAACAGTTGGTTAGCGAACTCCAGACCAGGGTGGACACCGCACAGCTTGAAACCGCCACGGCGCGGGCAAATCCGGTGTCGAGCGTCGGCAAACCGCGTGAAAAAAAGAAGAAGAAAAAGTTTCTCGGCATCTTTGGCGGCGGCGGCAGTGACGAATATGAAGAATTGCTCGGCAGCGTCTCGCCCGGCCGTGACCGAGAATTATTTGTCGTCGCGACCCGCGAGGTGCGAAAGGGCAATTTTGATGTTGGACGGCTGCTGTTTCAGACGATTATAACGACCTATCCCGATTCGCCTTATTTGCCGATGTCGAAACTCGCGGTAGGCGATTCCTTCTATTTAGAAGGATCGACCAGTTCCCTGATTCAGGCCATCGGCTCTTATCAGGACTGGTTGACGTTTTTCCCGACCCATCCGCTGTCATGCCGCGTTATCCTAAAAATCGCCGAATCAGAAATGCGCCAGGTCGGTCTGCCCGACCGCGACGCGACACATGCAAAACGCGCCGAAACCCGCCTCAAAGCCCTTCTCCAACAGTGCCCGGCCTCGTATCTGCAAGCCGATACCGACGTAAGGCTAAAACAGGTTCAGGATAATCTCGGGCTGCATAATCTGCTGATCGCAAATTATTATTACGGTTTGTCGGTTGATCAGAAAAAAGGCGGTCTCAAAGGCTCGCAGTCGCGATTTCGCGAGATCATCGACAAATACCCGAATTTCAGCTTTATGGACGAGGTTCTTTATAAACTCGCCGTCACATATTTGGTAGAAGAAGAGACCGACCAGGCCGCGCGCTATTTCCAGCGAATCGTAGCGGATTACCCCAACAGCGATTACGTCACGAAATCAAAAGAGCAGCTCGAATTGATCGGCGCCGCCATTCCCCAGCCAAATCCAGCCAGGATGAATGTCCTACCTGCGGAGGACGTATCCTTCTTCCAGAATTTTAAGAATCAGTTTTTTGGCATTTATCCAATGACCATTGACAAAGACGGTGTGCTGATGACTAAGGATTTTAAGAAAGAGAAGTTCGAGTTGATCGATCAGATTATCGACGGCGAGGGCGAGATTCTCGTTAATCAGATTCCACAGGCACTGACAACAGTTATTTCGCAAAGACAACCCGCGAATCAGGCCAAACCCGCAGTTCAGCCGACACCGCAGCCATAACCTCCTCGGTGGTGTCGGTGAATGTAATGTTCCTGGTCTTTTTGGGCTGCGCCACGCGCGGCGAACCAAGCCGGTAAGCTCGATGCCGGTTTCGCGGGAGGTTTCCTTTCAGGCGAATGAGAGGGTCTTCCCGAGGTATTTCATCTCCTAGTACGCGCAATGATAATTGGATCCCTCGAAGGACTTGACCCATTTACCACCGCTTCGGCTATACGCGTTAAAACCCGCTCCCTCGAACGATTGGACATGAGTGAATATGTTACTCGTGCCATCGCCGTCGTAATCAAAGGCGTCGAGGAGAAGTTCGTGATAAACGCCTTCGTCGACGTTCTTTATATCTCCGCTCATTACACCTGCCTGATCTATCGCACGATATTCACTATACCCGAGAGAATACTTATCATTCCCGGCCCGGCCAGCGATAAAAAATAGCAGCCCACGCGTCAGTCGGTCGATCTCAACCCAGTATGAGCCGACAAATTCGGGTTTTCCGTCATTCTCTAGATCGAGGGCGGTGAAATTGTGATAACGCAGTACCTTCGGCGTGAGTTTTTGCTTCGTAAATTCCGCCCGGACAAGAGTTTCGATCTCATCTTTTTCGGCGGCGGTCGGCTTTCGGCGAAAACTCGTCGTCGATTTTGCGGGGGCGTTTGTCGCAAGGCCCATAACCAAACCTTTCAACGGCGTCTTAGCACCCGTAGTCGTGACCTGAGCCATATTTTTAGCGCAGTCGGTCTTTGCATCGGATGACCTGACCTTGACTGTTCCAGCATCCGCCGCACCGAAGATCAGACGATAATTCGTGCCTGGTTTATAATACATCTTATTGAACGCCGTGATTATACTATTCTCGTCGCCGCCGTTCGCCGTCGGTTCAAGCTTGCCCTTGTTAATATAGGCAATCGGCTCAAGCATCTTGCCATCGCTCAACACCGCAAAAACAATTGACTTCGCCACTTTCACGGGTGGTGTCGGTTTAGCCTTTTGAGCCGCGGCCGCGAATGTACCCAGCGAAAATAACGCCACCAGAAAAACAACTTGACGGAAATTATGTGTTCTCATAATGCGTAATATCGGAATTCTCAGATTTTTTGGGCAATGGATTTTCCCTGCATAAACTGGAGTAAATATTCCCTGCCGCCGGCTTTTGAGTCCGTACCGCTCATATTAAACCCGCCAAACGGGTGAACTCCGACCAAAGCGCCAGTGCATTTTCGATTTAAATACAGGTTGCCGACATGAAACTCACGCCGTGCCCGGTCCAATCGCTCCTGCGAGCGCGAATATAAAGCGCCGGTCAAACCAAATTCGGTATCGTTTGCTATTTCAAGAGCATGATCGAAATCGCGGGCCTTTATGACAGCCAGCACGGGGGCGAATATTTCTTCCTGCTCGATCGTTGCTCCCGGTGCGACGTTGTCGATGATTGTCGGCTCGATAAAGAAACCGTCGCCATCGTCACCTTTGCCGCCGGTCAAAATCTCGCCGCCCTCTTCAACGCCTTTCTGTATGTAGTCTAGCGTATTGTCGAACGAGAGTTTGTTTATGACGGCGGCGACATTTGTCTCGCCTTCGGTCGGTTGCCCAATCTTCAGGTTCTTTGTCAACGCGACGATTTTTGACATCAATTCGTCGTGTACCTTTTCATCGACGATCAAGCGCGAGCATGCGGAGCATTTTTGGCCTTGATAGCCAAAAGCCGCGGCCACCACACCGCTTGCGACCGAGTCCAGATCATCTGCATCGTCACACACGACGATGGCGTCTTTCCCGCCCATCTCGGCGACAACGCGTTTTATCCAAATCTGCCCCGCGCGCGCCTTTGCTGCTTCTTCGTTGATGTGAAGTCCGACGCCTTTCGATCCGGTAAATGAGATAAACCGAGTTTTCGGATGCGTCACCATCGCTTCGCCCGTCTTCGCACTGCCGCTGATAAAATTAACGACACCATTAGGCAGTCCGGCTTCCTCGACTATCTCCATAAACTTCGCCGCAATCGTCGGCGAATCCGACGAAGGTTTTAGAACAACTGTGTTCCCGGCAACAACCGCCGCCATGCTCATGCCGGCCATGATTGCCAGCGGAAAATTCCATGGCGGAATCACGGCGCCGACTCCAAGAGGAATATATTCAAACCCGTTCTTCTCGCCCGGATAAGGCGTAACCGGCTGCTCGGCAGACCATCTCAGCATCTCGCGCCCATAAAATTCGCAGAAATCAATCGCTTCAGCGGTGTCGCCATCCGCCTCTGCCCATGTCTTCGAAACTTCAAAAACCATCCACGCCGACAATTCATGCTTTCGATCGCGCATAATGTCCGCGATTTTGAATAGATAATCCGCCCGTTCGGCTGCCGGCACATTCCGCCAAGATTTAAAAGCGGCTGTCGCGGCTGTGATGGCCTGTTCGACAAGGGCCGTGTTCGCGTCACCCTCGGAAAAAACGCCAACAACTTCTGACTTGTTCGCCGGATTGATACTTTCAAATTTCGATTCAAGCTTGACCTTCTCGCCGTCAATCACGATAGGATACTCGCGCCCGAGTTCGCTTCTCACCTTCTCGATTGCGGCCCGCATTGCATCCGCGTTCTCAGCCTTCGAAAAATCGGTAAACGGCTCATTCTTAAATTCGTCCAATGTTCTTTGTGTTTGCATAATGTTCGCGTGAACGCCCGATAGGGCTAGGCTGCCTGCAAAACGAGGCTTTTTGGTTTCGGCAAGGGTTTCCCGTCCTCCAGGATGATTTCGATAACTTCCTCCACCGCCCCGGTCAGTTCTCTAAATACTTCTACTGGATCGTCGCCGTGCACACCGCCAAACATCAATTCCGGGCACATGCCGATAAAACAATCGTCTTCGTCACTCCAGTAAACAATTTTCTTGTAAAGATCGGCTTCCTTTCTCATTTTTTTACGGCGTCAATGGCTTCCCGAACCTCCTTGATTTGATATCTTTGAGCGTCGGCACCAGCTTTACCCGATATTGTAACAACTTTGGAATATTTCGGATGATAGTAGACACGGTGGCTGCCTTTTCCGCCCCTATCCAAGAAACCATACCTTTCTAACAGAATCATCAACTCCTTTACCTTAGGCGGCATACACTTTTTCCCATAGCGAATCAAACGACGCAGGCATCAAAACGTATACCCATAATACGCCGCAAAGGCATTGTTCCCTCGCCCCGAGTTTCCAAAACTGTAACCGACCAGTAAATATTGCCGCTTTGTAATGTTAAAGTTCAACCCGGCGGATGAATAGCCGAGACGGTTTTGGCCGGAATACCAATCGGCGACAAAACTGACCCGTTTGTGGATAGGCTGCACCACGCCAAGCATCACACCCGTCTTGGTGCCATAATCTTTGCTACCGCCCAATACTTTATAAACTCCGCCGGTCAGCGTCATTCCGTTCAGCCGCTTGATCGTTTTGCCGGCGTTTGCGTATGCGATGACCGATGTCTTGTCACCGCTCCTGCTTTTCAGCGGTACAAAAGCAACCGCTCCGCCCGCGATGGTGACGCCGTGCTTTTCGCTCTGGTAAACCTTCTGCTTTAGGCTAAATTCGACTTGCGCCGCAGGCGCGTTGTTGTCATGTGTGTAGTAGAAATTCGAGCCAATCTCAGTTCGGTGGCTCAGTCCGTAGGCTATGCGATAACCGTAGGTTTGATATCCGCCGTCGCGGTACCGAACTGGTTTGGCAATAAAGTCCGCCTCGATGTTCCATGATCCACGCGGCAGTGTGTCGGCTGTCGGAATATTAAATATTGTGGTCTGCATCGCGGCGGGAGCGGCAACAATGGCTAAAATGCCTGCTATAAAAAACGAGCGAAACAGAAAACGGGCGGTTCTTGACATATCGCGCTTCTCCTAATCACGCACTCTCGCCATATTCCGTGCACAAGCCCGCGCGTGAGCAAGGGCGAAACACGCTACTTGAAGGTATCGCCCTTGCTTACGCGCGGGCTTGTGCACTTGTCCGAGCGGAACGCACGGAAGCAGAACCCGGACGTTCAACGCAGGGCCTGCCGCATCATTTCCCTCTGTTCCCATTCATCGAGAATTTCGGGGAAAATCGCCGGGCCGTCTTGCTGCCATGCAACGACAAAGCGCGGCCGCTGTGTATCGCTCTGGTGTTTTACGTAGCCGAGTATCAGCACCCAGCCTTCGCTTAGATATTTGTTCAGCTCGCCGCTCGAACCAAGCTCGGCGGTCAATTTTGTTTCCTGGATATTCAAGGTTGATCCCACTTCCCCGTCTTTTGCAGTGTTTTAATTTTACGCCGGGCTAACTGGCGTTTCAACGGCGTCATCCGGTCAAGAAAGACTATTCCGTCGCAATGATCCGTTTCATGCAGTATACACCTTGCCGCCAAATCTCGTACATCTATTTCAAATTCTTCGCCTTTTACATTCTGGAAACGCGCAATAACACGCATCTCTCTTTTCACCACCTGAAACAATCCGGGAAACGACAAACACCCTTCGTCACCGGTCTGTTCGCCCTCGACGTGAATAATCTCGGGATTAATCAGCACATGCCGCTCCCGCGTTTCGTCGTCATTCGGCGTATCCATCACAAACAGCCGCCGCGAAACCCCAACCTGCGCCGCCGCCAGCCCAACCCCACCCGCGCTCTCCATCGTCACAAACATATCCGCGACCAGCGCCTCCAGATCAACGTCAAAATCACTCACGGGTTCCCCCACGCTCAGCAAAACCGGCTCAGGATAATGAACAATCGGCAAAATCGGCATAAGGTTATTCTACGATATTTGCATCATCAGGAAAATGAGCTGTGGGATGTCCGACAACCGATTTGTAAACGGTGTACTCAAGTTTTCCCTCCGGGGTTTGCCGAACAAATCCCGATCCTTCGCTTATTTCCTTTTCCAAGAACATATCAGCGTTTCCCTACGTTGAAGAAGTTTCCGTCAACCTTGAATATACTTTCCACAGTTTTAAATCCGTGTTTGTTCCGTGCGTTCCGTGGTAAATTTTTATGCAGTTACCACGGAACCCGCGGAAAGACACCGAACGAAGCAGTTCTCAACTCGGAATAATGATCTTAGCTCTTTCCGCGTTCGCCCAATCGCACAATGCCCTGGCATCGCTGTCGCTCAGAATGGCGTCTCGATGTAACCATAGATAGGAAGGCAGCGGCATCGCCCGCGATTCCATCATCGAGCAGATTTCTTCGAGTTTGCGGGCTTTCTTTTTTGGCTGGTAGGTATTGAAAACACTAAAATTCAACTCACCACGGCCTTGATCGACATGGTCTCTCAGAAACCAACCGCTCGGCTGGATATTCGAATACCACGGATAGATCGTCTTATGCGAATGACAGTCGTTGCACGAGCGGCCGAGGATCAACGAAATGTCCGCCGGAACCGCAACCGCCGCCTCAAGGGTTTCAGTTTCAACTATCGGAGGATTCGTTTTGTCGATACTGAAGAACTGGATCACTACGAGCGCAACGACCAGCACGACCAGGAAAATCTTTATCACCTTTTTAATCATCTTATTTTTGTCGATTTGCAAAAAACTACTATAACGCGAATTCGAGAAAAAGCGGTATATTGTTTCTATGCACAAGCCCACGCGTAAGCAAGGGCGAAACACGCAAGTTGAGAGTATCGCCCTCGCCGAGCGGAAAAGCTATGCTTTTCCGGCAAGGCTCTTAGAAGATTTTGCGGCTTTGCCGCCGCTTTTGCCCAGCAATTACGGGCATAATCTATCGGCCAAGGAGCGGCGGCGAAGCCGCGGAAAATATCTCCGCCGCCTCCGGAAAAGCACAGCTTTTCCGCTCGGCGAAGGGCGTAGCCCAGGAAAGCATGCGTTTTGACACGGCCGCTCACGCTCGGGCTTGGGTATTGAAGTTCCAACCGAATCTGTCGCACCAGCGACACGGCCGCTCACGCGCGGGCTTGGGCATTCTAAAATGAAACCGACTGTCATCGCCATTCCAATATTCGCTCTGCTGATCGCCGCCGAGGCTTTGTGGGCGTATCTCAGGAAATCAGGTGAATATAGCGACACGAAGGACACATGGAACAACATCTTCATGGGCTTCATGAGCGTCGTCTGGGGCGCGCTTTTCGGATTCTTAACCGCCTTTATCTATCTCTTCGCTTACGAGATCGCACCGTACAAATTTCCGGCGGATGCGTGGTGGACGTGGGTGATCTTGTTTTTTATAGACGATCTCGCCTACTACGTATTCCATCGCGTGAGCCACGAATCGCGGCTGTTTTGGAATTTTCACGTCGTTCATCACTCGAGCGAGCAATACAATCTGAGCGTAGCCGTGCGCCAAAGCTGGTTTAGCGGTACGCTGCATTGGGTGTTTTACGCGCCGGTTATGCTGCTCGGTTTTGCACCGTGGATGTTTGCGCTGATGCACGGATTTAATCTCATCTATCAATTTTGGATACATACAAAATTTATAAAGACACTCGGCTGGCTCGAATATGTTTTCAACACACCTTCGCACCATCGGGTTCATCACGGCGTAAACAATCCGTATCTTGACAAGAATTACGCTGGTGTTTTGATAATCTGGGACAGGCTTTTCGGATCGTTTGTTTCCGAAACCGAAACGCCGCGATACGGCATTATTACACCGGTCGGGAGTTACAACGCTTTGTGGATAAACTCGCACGGCTGGTTCGAGATGTTCGCGGCGATGAAACGACGGCCGGGTTTTGCCGGAAAACTCCGATGTATGTTCGCGTCTCCGAACATGGACATGAAGGGACAGTAGCCCCGCACGGTGTCAGTAGCCCGCACGTAAGTAAGGGCCTCGACAGCCACCAGGCCCTTACTTACGTGCGGGCTACTGACACGGCGGTCGCTCGTTATATACTTCATCTCGATATGAACGAAAGAAAAATCAGAGTCTTAGTCGCCAAACCGGGTCTTGATGGCCATGACCGCGGAGCTAAAATTATCGCCCGTGCATTGCGCGACGCCGGGATGGAAGTTATTTACACCGGTTTGCGTCAGACACCGGAAATGATTGCCTCGGCGGCACTGCAGGAAGACGTTGATGCCGTCGGAATTTCAATCCTAAGCGGCGCCCACAACACGCTTTGCCCGCGCATCGTCAATCTGATGCGCGAAAATGGAATGGACGACACGCTCGTGCTTGTTGGCGGCATCGTGCCGCAGGAAGATATCGCGCCATTAAAGGCAATCGGCGTGTCCGAGATATTTCTGCCGGGAACCTCGACCGAGGATATCGTCAAGTTTATCAATGCCAACGTCCGCCCGCGGTGACCGCGCGACGATTGACACCAACTATTAAATTGGTCATATTTGTATTAGGAGACATAAACATTAGATACATTTCAGGGGGAAATATGAAAAAAATAAATTCTTTACTATTAGCGGCTGCGTTTGCATTGACGGTTATCTTTGTCGGAAACGGTGTGGCGAGCGCACAAGAAACAATGATGAAGAAGACGGGTGATGCAATAGTCGGCACCACCAAGAAAGTCTACAGAAAGTCCCGCAAGGTTGGCACAACCGTCGGCAACAAGACTTGGGACGGCACGAAATGGGTCGCCAGCAAATCATACCGCGGCGGCAAATGGGTCGCCGTCAAAACGGTGAACGGTACTAAATGGGTCTATCGAAAAGGCAGAGGCGTTGTCGTCGGAACCAAAAAGAAAGTTCTCTAAATTCTAGACGAGAATTATATCGTCGATGGGCGGTCAAACATGATATTTATCATG
This sequence comes from Chloracidobacterium sp., assembly GCA_031430895.1. GTDB lineage: Bacteria > Acidobacteriota > Blastocatellia > Pyrinomonadales > Pyrinomonadaceae > OLB17. Next base: position 10,221 of record JANPCJ010000297.1, read on the forward strand.
CTTTTGACCGCCCTGTTTTCTTTTGTTCTACTCTAGTTAATACCTATGAAATCAACGATCAGAGTTGCGGGCGGACAGGGATTTTGGGGCGATCTATTGACGGCGCCGGTTGACCAGGTGCGTCGGGGCCCGATCGATTATTTGATGCTCGACTATCTCGCCGAGGTCACGATGTCGATCCTCCAAAAGCAGCGCAACCGTGACCCGAAGGCCGGATACGCGCGCGATTTCGTCAGCCTGATGCAAGAGATCCTGCCCGATTGCGTCGAAAAGAATATCAAGGTCCTCTCAAACGCCGGCGGCGTAAACGTAACCGGCTGCGCGATGGGCATCCGCAATGCCGCCCGCGAACTTGGTTTGCAAGGCAAAGTAAAGATCGGCGTCGTGACCGGCGATGACGTTCTTGACCGGCTCGACCAATTCATCGCCGACGGCGTCGAGATCAATAGTATGGACGACGGCACTCCGCTCGCCGCGATCCGTGACAAAGTCCAATCCGCCAACGTCTATCTCGGTGCCGAGGCTCTCGTCGAAGCTCTCAAACAAGGTGCAAATATCATCGTCGGCGGCCGTTTGACCGATACGGGATTGACGCTCGCTCCGCTGATGCACGAATTCGGCTGGGCCTTCGACGACTGGGATAAAGTCTCCGCCGGAACTATCGCGGGCCACATCATCGAGTGCGGCGCCCAGTCGAGCGGCGGCAATTGCCAGTACGATTGGCAAAACATCCCCGACATGGCGAACATCGGCTTCCCAATCATCGAGGCGTCGCCCAACGGCGAGTTCGTCGTCACCAAGCATTCAGGCACCGGCGGCCGCGTCAACATTCAGTCGGTCAAAGAACAGCTCCTCTACGAAATGGGCGACCCGCACGAATATATCACGCCTGACGTCGTCGCTGATTTCGCGTCGATCAATCTCGAACCCGCAGGCGAGAACCGCGTCAAAGTCTTCGGCATTACCGGCCACCCGAAGACCGACTTCTACAAAGTCTCCATCGCCTACTCCGGCGGCTACAAAGCTGTCGGCACCCTAGTCTATTCCTGGCCCGACGCCTACGAAAAAGCCCAAGCCGCCGACAAGATCTTGCGCGAACGCCTAAAAAACCTCGGCCTCGAATTCGAAGTAATCCTAACCGAATACGTCGGCGTGAATGCAACACACGGACATCTATCAGACCTCACCGGCGGAAACGCGAGTGTGAACGAGCGTGCCAACTTAACCGACGGCGGAAATGCAAGTGTGAACGAGCCATCTTCTCACTCATCACTCATCACTCATCACTCATCACTATCCGCCATCCCCGAGGTCCAACTCCGCATCGGTGTCCGCGGCCAATCACGCGACGACGTGACGCGCTTCACCAAAGAGATCGCCCCGCTCATCCTAACCGGCCCGCCATCGGTCACAGGCTTTGCCGGCGGCCGCCCCAAAGTCGAAGAGATCATGGCCTACTTCCCCGCCCTGATCCCCAAGTCATTGATCACCCCAAAGGTTGATATAATAGAGGCGTAATGTCAGAACCGCGAGCGATAGCGACCGGGTTCTTATTTGGTAATGAAGAATGACGCGAACATCATCGAATTGATAAGAGCCGCGAGGTTTCTGAAGGCCTTGTTCTCGATTACGACGAATCCGGCAACATAGTCGGCCTCGATATCGACCCGACTGACAACCGGTTGCCTGAAAGGCAAAAATGTAATCGCGTCGGGAGAATCCCGACGATCCAAATCTAAAATACAAAGGCAGTTCCCGTATGGGACAAAAGAAACCATGGCACAAACTCTATACAGCAGTTACATGCACATCGTGTTCTCGACGAAAACCGATTTGACTTCATCCTGCCGGAGATCGAAGACGAACTCTACGCCTACATGGGCGGCATAATTCGCAACTATAAAGGCGTGCTCCTCAAAGGCGGCGGAACGTCCAACCATAGTCGTCTACTGGTTTCGTTGAATAAAAACTTTCTCGTTCCCGACCTCATTGGCGATGTAAAGCGCGGATCATCGACGTAGATCAAAACGAAGAGTCCGATGCTCTCGAAATTCGCTTGGCAAGACGGCTACTCGGCGTTTTCGGTTGGATATACACAAATCCCCGAGGTCAAGAAATACATTGCCAATCAAAAAGAACACCACAAACAAAAATTGTTCGAAGATGAAATGCGCGGTTTTTACAGAAAATACGACATGGAATTTGATGAGCGATATGTTTGGGATTGAGTCCGGTTGTATCCCCGTGCCTGAAAGGCACAGATGTAATAGCGTCGGGAGCATCCCGACGAACGGGGATGAAACAGGTTGATGTCCGCGTGCCTGAAAGGCACAAATGTAATAGCGTTGGGAGAATCCCGACGAATGACGATGAAGTGAGTAGGTGTCCCTGAAAGGGACAAATGATCACGGCCGAGTCATCCATCCGTCCCCTTCAGGGACGCGGCCCTTCTAGCTTCGTTAACGTCGGGATTCTCCCGACGCTATTGAATGGGTCCCTTTCAGGGACAGATGTGCATCGAGGATGAACTTCATCTTGCCAATTCGCTGACCGAGCCGACTATCGGCCTGTTCGAGGTCGTCGTAGTCTGCGAGAATCTCTTCATTGGTCATCCCCGAGGCCATAAGCTCGAGCATGTTCTCGACTGGGTAACGCTTGTTTCTGATCGTCGGCTTTCCGTGACAGATCGCCGGGTTGATCGTAATTCGTCGAAGGATGTCGTGTTCCATAACGCAGTCATTGTAACATACCGACAACGGCGCGGTCGGAGGGACGCAATCTTCGCGAACCACTTTGACGAGTTCTGCGACGACCAGGAGAAATTGCTACGCTCGGATGTCGTGATCGGTGATAAGAGCGAATAAACGTCAGTCCGCCAACGATCGAGAAATTCCACAAAGCCCTTGTGTCCGTCCCTGTTAATCAGATCGCAGGTTGCCCAGTTGTTGACAGCCGTACTAACGCTGTCGGATACTCATACCTAAAGAAGCTTTCAATTTCGGTTGCAAACTCGTCATTCATTCCATGTCTAAAATCGCGAATCAGCATCCTTCCCTTGCTTCCTTTTTCTCCGGAATCGGTGGGTTGG
>JANPCJ010000298.1:0-30130 GCA_031430895.1 Chloracidobacterium sp.
GCGCTTGAAAAGGTGAACGGCAAGGCGGAGGATCTGACCTGGGAAATTTATCGCGACACGCTGATCGAACAGGCCGAGCAGGGCGTCGATTATTTCACTATTCATGCCGGCGTTAGGTTGCCCTATATTCCGATGACGGCGAGACGCACGACCGGTATTGTGTCTCGCGGCGGGTCGATCATGGCGAAATGGTGCCTTGCTCATCACGAGGAAAGCTTTCTTTATACGAGGTTTAGAGATATTTGCGAGATCATGCGCACATATGATGTTGCTTTCTCGCTCGGCGACGGGCTTCGACCGGGTTCGATTGCGGACGCTAACGACGAAGCGCAATTTGCTGAATTAGACACGCTTGGCGAGTTGACAAAGATCGCATGGGAAATGGATTGCCAGACGATGATCGAAGGGCCCGGTCATGTGCCGATGCACCTTATCAAAGAGAACATGGACAAGCAGCTTGAGATCTGCGGCGAGGCTCCGTTCTACACCCTCGGGCCGCTGACCACCGACATTGCCCCGGGTTACGACCACATCACCAGCGGTATCGGCGCCGCTATGATCGGCTGGTTTGGGACGGCAATGCTTTGTTACGTCACGCCGAAGGAACATCTCGGGTTGCCGAACAAGCAGGATGTGAAAGAAGGCGTCATCACCTACAAACTGGCCGCCCACGCCGCCGATTTGGCGAAGGGCCATCCGGGCGCGCAGTATCGCGACAATGCCCTGAGCAAAGCCCGCTTTGAGTTTCGCTGGGAAGACCAGTTCAATCTCGGCCTCGACCCGGAAAAAGCAAAGGAATTTCACGACGAGACGCTACCCGCCGAAGGAGCCAAACTCGCCCATTTCTGCTCAATGTGCGGCCCGCATTTTTGCTCGATGAAAATAACCCAGGATGTCCGGGAGTATGCGCTGGCACAAGGTGTCGAGGCGGAAAAGGCTTTGGCCGTCGGAATGAGCGAAAAAGCAAAGGAATTTATAGAAACGGGCGGCGAGATCTATCACGGATCGATGTAGAACAGGCTGCCGAGCCTGTTCATCAACATCGTTATTGGTCATGTTGACCAGACAAATGGCGTGAATCGGCTACGCTTTCAGAGCGTTGACGAACCAGGTTAAACCAAACTTGATCACACCTCGACCTGATCGACGGACTAGGCAGTCTGTCGTACGTCGTAATACACTTCCAATGTGACCCCAGACCCGTCCCTATCCGAAACATCGGAATCCCACATATCGACCGCCGGCATGACGACGAAGGTTGTCAAAGGGTCGCTGTGGACATTTGCCGGTCAAGTTGGGCCAATGGCGATTTCGCTCGTTGCGATGTCGTTTACCATCAAGATGCTCGGCGAGGAAGGTTACGGACTGCTGACGCTTGTCGCTGTGATTCCGAATTACTTTCTGTTCGCCGATTTTGGAATGGCGATGGCTTCGGTGAGGTTTGGCTCGGCCGCGTACTCGAAAGGCGATGAGGCGGAAGAGGGGCGTGTCGTGCGAACCGGCGTATTTGTGGCTCTCGTAACATCGGTGCCGATAGCGCTCGCCCTCTTTTTTCTATCCGACTTTATCATCTCTTTCTACGACGACATTCAGGCCGTCTTGCGTGGCCAGGCGGCAACGGCCCTGCGCATCGCATCGGTCACTCTGGTGATAAATTTTCTGTGCGGCATTTTCAATGCGCCACAACTCACCCGGCTGAGGATGGATTTGAACACCTATGTAAATGCCGGTTCGCGAACCGCAGGGCTGATCGCGACGCCGATTGTCGTCTATCTCGGGTATGGAGTCGTTGGAGCGGTAGCCGTGCTGTTCGTCGCCAGCGTCATAAATCTGACCGGACACATCATTGTGTCGAGCCGTCTGCTGCCCACGCTGCTGACTTGGTCGATAGACAAGGACAAGATGCGCCCGATGCTCAAATTTGGCGGCTCGCTGGTCGCGGGTTCGATTGCGGCTCTCTTCTTAGCGAACATCGAACGCACGATTTTGCCCAAGATCGTATCGGTCGAGGCCCTCGGTTTTTACACCGTCGCATTCACTTTCATTACGATGACGACGATGTTCTCAAACGCGATGATCCAGTCGCTGATTCCCGCCTTTTCGCGTCTTCAGGGTGAGACGAGCCGCGAGCAACTTCAGGGCTTGTACGCGCGCGGTATCCGGTTGACGCTGATCGGGTTGGCTCCGGGGATTGTTTTTTTGGTCATCGTGGCAAAACCCTTTTTTTCGGCCTACGCGGGCGAGACTTTTGGCGTCGAAAGCCCGCCGCTGTTTTATGTGCTGTTGTGGGGACTGGTATTCAACGTACCGGCGTATTTGCCCTACGCGGCGATACTGGCGCGGGGGCGCACCGATCTATTTGCAAAACTCTTTTTTATAGAAATGGTGCCGTACGTATTGATAGTCGTTCTGCTGACGCGGCAGTTCGGAGCACTAGGGGCGGCCATTGCCTGGAGTTTGAAAACAAGCGTGGAAGGTGTGCTGTGGTTTGTCTTCGCCCGTCGTTTTGCAGGCTTGAAGCTGTCCGACATCCGATTTCGCGGCTTCTTTCTCGCGGCTCTCATCATGCTCGTACCGCTTGCGGCAAGCATTTACTTTTCGGTTTTAAACACGGCGGTTGTTATTCTATTCGTAGTATCGTTTATGCTGTATGTTTTTGCCCTGTGGAAGATTGTGCTGGGCAAAGAGGAAACGGCATGGATTTCGGCGAGGCTGTCGGCATTGATGGGACGCGGCGGTTGAATATTATGAGCGTAGAAGAAGTGCCAATCGTCAGCGTGGTGATACCGACACGCAACGCCGCGCTTTATGTACGAGAGACGATCCTGAGCGTTCTGAATCAGACGCTCGACGAACTCGAGCTGATTATCGTCGATAACGGCTCAACCGACGACACGGCTGAGGTCGTGAATTCGACCATCGCGGATTACGGCAACAGACCAATAACCTTCTTTTCGCGCGAAGACCGCGGCCTCTGCGCATCGCTCAATGAGGGACTAGCGCTTTCGCGGGGTAAGTATTTTTCCTATATCGGGGCGGATGACGTCTGGGACGCGGACAAGCTGGAAGTGCAGGTCGCCGAGTTGGATAACACAGGATTTGCGGCGGCCTATTCCGATTGCCGCATCATTGACGCGGATGGCAATTTCGTCAGCCGCTACGCCGAGCAATACGCATATCACGGCGGCGATATCTATCAGGATTTGATTTGGGGCAGATTTCAACCGGCTTCACCGACAAACCTGTTTCGCCGTGAAACACTTGAATTAGTCGGAGGTTTTGATCAATCGCAGATTTGGGAGGACAAGGATCTTTGGATACGAATTGCAAAGGACAATAAGGTATTTTATACGGGGCGTCCGCTCGCGTCTTACCGTGTTCACGCAAATAATTGCAGCACGGTGAATCTCGACAGCATGTATGAATACGCGATACAGGTGCTCGACGCGGCCGTCGCACGTGACCCATCCCTCGCCGAGCACCGGTCGCGTCTGCGGGCAGACATTGATGCTTTTTTGGCCGGCGCCTACTATGAAAAGCTGCAAATGGGCGAGGCTAGACGCTATGCGGTCAAAGCTCTGCTCCAACGTCCGGTCAGTCGGCTGGCGTGGCGGACATTGATGTTGAGTTTTCTCGGCGCTGCCGGAGTCAGCCGTTTGCGCGAGCGCAGAAGGCAGAAGCGCACACGTAAGTAACGGCTTTTCGTCGGTCGCGAACGCGCGCGGTGCGTGTTTCGCCCTTGCTACGCACGGGCTTATGCATCACAGGCGAAAGCAAGCAATAGGATTCTAATAGCATGAACGGATTAAAGTTGGTCGCTTACAAAGCCATAGACGCGATAACGCTTGGACGCGGAATCGAGCGAAATTTCCATGGGACACCCGTCCGGTTTCCGCCGCGATGGAGCCGGTATTTTAAGACCGACTACGAGCCGGAAACCTTCGCGTTTCTGCGCGACAACCTAAAACCGGGAGACACTTTTCTCGACATCGGCGCGCATATTGGTCTCTTCAGTGTCGTCGCCGCCCGAATCGTCGGCGAACACGGTAGAGTCGTAAGTTTTGAGCCGACACCAGGCACACGCGCCGTTATGGGCGAGGTTTTGAGGGTCAATGGATTTGCCGGCTTCGTCGAAGTCCGCGCCGAGGCTGTTGCCGCAAAACGCGGAACGACCGTTTTTTATGATTCAGGCGATGAGATACCGGTGGTAAACTCGCTCGTGCGCGGTGAGCAAAGCCGAAATGAATTTGAAGTGCAGGTTATCAGTCTCGACGAATTTGTGATCGAAAACGGCGTTAAGTCAGACTGTATAAAGATTGACGTCGAGGGTTCGGAGCTCGATCTGCTCTTGGGGGCGGAGAAAACCCTGTCCGGGCAGCAGCCAAAGATACTGCTTTCGATGCATCCGCCGTTTATTCCGAACGGACGAGAATCTATCGAGGCGATCTGGGATATCCTGAAGAAGCATCGCTACGACGTTTCCTTTGAAGGAACGTCGGTGGACAGAGAGTGGTTTTGCTCGAAACCGGAGTTGTTCGATGTCATCCTGACAAACGCGGAATAATGCACGTCTGCCATTTTTGCGACACTACCTTCGAGAGTGAATTTTTTCGAAACATAGCCGTCGGTTTAACACGGCGAGGCGTGCGTGTCTCGCTTGTCGAGCTTGGAGCGGGAACCGCGCCGACGTGGCTGGCGGAGGCAAATGGCGTCTCGTACCTTACTCTTGGCGCGACCAGCAAGCTTCACTATCCAATGGCCGTTCGCCGCCTGGCCCGGTTTTTACGTGACGAAAATGTCGATATTCTCCACACGCATCTTTTTTTTGCAGGAATTATCGGTCTTTTGTCAAAGCGGCTGCGTCCAAAGACAATTGTCGCGTTAATGCGTCATCACACTAGCGTTGTGCGGATGCTCGGCTCGCGAATTCATATCGCGGCGGACAAATGGATGGCCGAGAAAGCTGATCATGTCATGACCGTCTCGGAAGCCGCCCGGACGTTTATGCTCGAAACCGATGGTATCAGGCGTGACGACATCGAGGTCGTCCACATCGGTTTCAATTTTGAAAAAATTGCCCCAAACGCGGAGGCAAGGACCAGAGTACGGAGCGAATTCGGCTTCGGTGATGACGATTTCGTAATCGGCTACGTTGGGAATTTTGTACCTCGCAAAGGGCATCTTCAACTCGTCCTGGCATTCGAAGAGATCGCGGCCGATCTTGCTAACGCAAAATTACTTTTAATCGGACAGGGGAGTCTTTCCGATGTTCGCGCAGCAGCCGAGCGAGTAGGCGACAAAAAGGTAATTCTCGCGGGCTGGCGGGACGATGTTCCGGCCTGCCTTAACGCAATGGACATGTTTATTCAACCCTCTCTGTCCGAGGCGTTCAGCCAGGTTTTGATCGAGGCGATGGGCACCAGGGTTCCTGTGATAGCGACCGATGTAGGCGGCGCAAGCGAGGTGATCGAAGACGGCATAAATGGTATCCTGATCGAGCCCGATCAACCAAACGCTATTCACCACGGGGCTGTCCGTCTTTTTTCCGATAACCGATTGCGCCGGGAATTAGCCTATGCGGGGTACCGAACGGTTCGCGAGCGATTCACGGCCGCAAGGATGGTCGACAAGCTGTTTGCATTGTACGAAAAATGGACGTGTCCAAAGATAAATTGACTATTTCCAGCGACCAGTTAAAGATGACGCGGGAAAAGCCCCGCTCGCTGTTCATTTCGCTCGGCTATCGAACCGCCCGCATTGCTCGGCGCGTTTTGGGCGGCGAGCGCTTACTCCGATTGTTTCTCAATGGATCGCGGCTACTCGGGCGATTAGGGTTCGAACTCAGCGGCGAGATATATGACAAGGCCTTCCACAATCAAACAAAGGCCTTGAGTGAAGAGTTTCTGCGTCGCTGGATTCCTCAAGACGGTTCCGTTATTGATATTGGCTGCGGCACGGGTCGATGGTGCCAGGTGGCTTCGAACTACGCCGCCAACGTTGTCGGTATCGACTATGACGAGAGTTTGATACGCCGCGCAAAAGAGGAATTCGTCGGAACCAATGTCGAATACATAGTCGGCGACGTTACAAATGACCTGCAAAATCGTACTTTCGATCTCGCATTGTTGACGCATGTTATCGAACATATCGACGATGCGGACACGCTCCTGGTCAGCCTCCGCAGCGTCACGCAAAAGCTTATCGTTGAGGTTCCGGACTTTGAGAGCGACCCACTGAACTGGGTGCGGTTGTGGCTGGGCTGTCAATTCTACAGTGACGCCGACCATGTGCGAGAATACACACTCGACATCCTGACGGCGCAGGTTGAGAAAAACGGCTGGCGGGTGTTGGAGAGCAGGAAAAGTGGCGGATCGGTTCTGGTGGCGGCGGAACGGGCGTAACAACACATGAAGGAGAGGTTGGTCAGCGTTATTATTCCGAATTATAACTACGCTCATTTTTTGCGCGAGGCAATAGACGGCGTTCTTGCTCAGACTTATCCTGATATTGAGATCATTGTTATCGACGACGGTTCGTCGGACGCGTCGAAGGAAGTTTTGGAAAGCTACGGCGACAAGATCGTTACGATCCTGCAAAGAAATCAAGGCGTGGCGGCGGCGCGAAATAATGGGGTAAGGCTGAGCCATGGCGAATTTCTCGCCTTTCTGGATGCTGACGATTCGTGGCTGCCGGAAAAGATTGAAAGAGAGGTTCAGCGGTTTACAACGGAAGCGGATTTGGGGTTGGTCCATGTTGGCGTTCGCGAGGTTGACGGCGAGGACCACGATTTGCGTGAAAGGCTTAATGGCGGCGAGGGTCGTATCTCTGACCAGCTTTTGATGCTCTCAAGCGGAGGCATTTTGGGCGGCGGGAGCGGCTTTATGATGCCCCGCGTCGTTTTTGACGAGGTCGGCGGATTTGATACCGACCTTTCGACATCGGCGGATTGGGACTTGTTTTACCGCGTTACAAGCCGCTACGCAATCGGTTTTGTGCCCGCAGTTTTGTTAAAATACCGCGTTCACGGCTCGAATATGCATGGCAATGTCGCTGCAATGGAACGGGATATGACGCTCGCGTTCGAAAAGGCGTTTCGTGTCATGACGCCAGAATTATTTCAAATAAAACGGCAGGCATATGGGGCCCTGCATCAAAATCTGGCGGGATCGTATTTCGTTGCCGGGAAGTACCTGCAGTTTATTCGGCACGCGATACGGAGCCTGGCGTTTGATCCGGGGAATATTGTTCACTTTCTGAAATTTCCACAAAAGCGGAACGGCAGATGAGCAAATTTGTAGCGGTAAACCATTGAGCATTAAGACCAACACACTAGATTCGATAAGGAAAATATTTACCGTAGCTCCATTTGAAGGGGCAATGCTGTCGCTGCTTTGCGGTGTGCGGTACGGCGGATTCTGGTCGAGATTCATACCGGGACCGCATTTGCATACCCACGGCGCCCTCCGACAAGTGGAACGCGACGGTATCAATTACGAACTCGACATCAGCTGCCTGATGCAGTGGTACGTCTATTGGGATTTCAAAGAAAAACAGCGCGACCGATTGTATTCGCTCGTACGAACCGGCGACGTCGTTCTCGATGTCGGCACAAATATCGGGGAAACGCTTTTGCAATTCGGCAAATTGGTCGGCGATCGTGGATTTGTCTTTGGCTTTGAGCCGGACGATGAAAATTACAGAAAGGTTCAGCGCAACATATCAATCAACGACAGCAGCAATCTTCATGTGTTCAATCTGGGAGTTTCGGACAGGAAAGAGAACGTCAAATTATATCGTGTCGATTCAAATAACACAGGGATGAACCGTATATTGAACGAAACCGAGGCCGAACGGTTTCAGGACTTTACAACAATCGAGACCGATACGCTCGATAATGTGATGACAGAGAATAACATCGAGCGTGTGGATGTCGTCAAGATCGATATCGAAGGTTATGAGATGCACGCCCTCAGGGGAGCAAGCCAACTGCTGAGGACATATCGTCCAAAACTGTTTATTGAGATTGGTTACACTCGGCTGATCAATAACGGAGCCTCACCGAACGAGATGATCGGCTATCTAGAAGGTTTTGGCTACAAGATATTTCATGCCGAAACAGACGAGCAGATCAGTGCCGACTACGATTTCTCCCCACTGGGCGACAGCAGCGTCGATGTCTATGCGTGGATCGATAAATAAACGCGAGATGCCCGATCAACCGCGGCAAATCCTTTATATCTGCTATTTCGGCGTTGGCGAACCGCTCGTGCGCACTCAGGTCATTCCTTATCTTCTGGAGATCATAAAGGATGGCGTTAATGTCTATTTATTGACCTTTGAACCGCAACATCTACCGCCCGAGGCTATCGAGGCCGAAAGAGTGGCCCTGGCTGAAAAAGGCATCGTTTGGCACCAATTGCGTTATCACAAAAGCCCGTCCGTTCCCGCGACCTTCTACGACATTTTCAACGGCGCCCGATTTGTCCGAAAACTGAATCGCCGGCATAAATTTGAGGTCCTCCATTGCCGCGTACACGTTCCGGCTTTGATGGGCACACTCGCCAGAAAATTCAGCCGGCATAAACCAAAAATATTATTCGACATCCGCGGATTCTTCCCCGAGGAATATACCGACGCGGGGATATGGCCCGAGAATGGACGGCTTTACCGCGTAGTAAAACGGGTCGAGAAATGGCTCTTGCGGGAAGCGGACGGCTTTGTAGTTTTGACTGAAAAAGCTCGAAACCTACTGTTTTCGGAGGCTATCGATGGCGGGTTTGACAAGCTTGGCCGGCCGGTCGAGGTCATTCCCTGCTGTGTCGATCTGGCCAGATTTGCGGTTAACGATGACCTGCGCTCGAACATCCGTCGTGAATTATCGGTACAGGACCGTTATGTGATCGCATATGTCGGCTCATTTGGCGGGTGGTATCTGTCCGATGAAATGTTTGAACTGTTTGCTGCTGTCCGAGAAGCCGATCCGTTGATTTTCGTAATGGTTCTAACGCAGCGAGACACTGAACAGGTGGCGAAAAAACTAAACGAGATCGGTTTTGGCAAAGATGATTTTTTTGTATCCAGCATTTCGCCGGCCGAGATTCCCGGCTTTCTTGCCGCGGCCGACGCGGCCGTTTCGTTTGTAAAGGCATGCTATTCGAAGCAAGCGTCGTCGCCCACGAAGAACGCGGAATATCTGGCAAGCGGTTTGCCTATCATGGCGAATTCAGGCGTTGGTGATGTAGATAAGCTCATTACGGAAGAAGGTGTCGGCGTTTTGATCGACAAATTTGATCGTGAGTCCTACATCTCGGCGTTCGAACACCTCAAGGCGCTCGGTGATATCGGCGAGAAATGTCGCCGGGTCGCGAGCGAACAATTCAATCTCGAAACTGTCGGCGGAGTGCGTTACCGGCGGTTGTACCAGCGGCTTTTTTGCAAAGACGGCGATTAGTTGCTAATATCTCTAGTTTTGCCGTATGCGAGTTTTAGCCGTAGTCCCTTCCACTTACGATACCTCTCCGGGACAGCGTTTCAGGATAGAACAGTGGGAGCCGATTTTGCGTGAGGGCGGCGTCGAGATAACGTACGCGCCGTTTGAGACGCCCGAGCTTCGGTCGGTACTATATCAGGGCGGGCAAGTGTTGAAGAAAGTGTCGGCCGTTACGCGGAATATGATGCTCCGGCGTACCGAATTCGCGAAACTCGATGGCTACGACCTGGTTTATATTTTCCGCGAAGCGGCGATATTAGGACCGCCGTGGTTTGAGCGAAAGATTGCGCGTTCGGGTGTACCCTATATTTTCGACTTCGACGACGCAGTTTTTGTCTCATATAAAAGCCCGTCGAACGGTTATCTGAGCTATTTGAAATTTCCCGGAAAAACGGCCGAGATTTGCCGGCTCGCGACTCATATCATGGCAGGGAATCAGTATCTTGCAGATTATGCCGGAACTTACAATGACAATGTAACTATCGTGCCAACAACAATTGACACCGATAAGTACAAGTTTATCGAGCCGGCAAAAGGGCCGGAGACAATGACCATAGGCTGGAGCGGCAGTTTTAGCACCGTGCAGCATCTCGATACTATTCGCGACGCGTTACGCGAGCTGGCAAAAGACGAAAGGTTCCGGCTTCGCGTCATCGGAACCGCAGCCTACGATCTTCCCGGCGTGGATGTCGAGGCAATTCCGTGGCGTTCCGAGACCGAGATCGAAGACCTTGCGAAAATCGAAATTGGTCTGATGCCGCTTCCGGACGAGAATTGGTCACGTGGAAAATGCGGCCTCAAGGGCTTGCAATACATGGCGTTGGGAATACCGGCCATTTGCTCGCCCGTCGGTGTAAATTCTACAATCATATCGGACGGCGAAAACGGATTTTTGGCAAGCAGTCAGACGGAATGGGTCGAAAAGATCAGGCTGCTGCTTAATTCACCAAAGTTGCGGCGAAAAATAGGCCGCGCCGGACGTGACACGGTCGAACAGGACTACTCGACCAAAGTGATCGCCCCGAAGGTTTTGGAAATCTTCCGCTCGGTGGCGAAGAAACAGGTATAGAATGGAGAAAATGAACATTTTGGTAACCGGCGGCGCGGGTTTTATCGGGTCGCATTTGGTTGACGCTCTTATCGAGGGCGGACACCAGGTGCGGATACTCGATTCGCTCGTCGAGCAGGTCCATGGGCCGACCGCGCCACTGCATCTGAATACCGCAGCCGAATTTATCCGGGCGGATGTTTGCGACGCCGACGCGGTTGCTAAGGCTCTCGAAGGGATCGACGTCGTCTATCACCAGGCGGCGGAGGTAGGCGTTGGTCAGTCGATGTATGAGATCGTCCGATACGTAAAGGCCAACGATCTCGGCACCGCTGTTTTGCTCGAGGAGATGATCAAGCGCCCGGCGCAGTTTCGAAAACTGATCGTCGCCTCATCAATGTCGATCTACGGCGAAGGAGCTTACCATTGTTCGGCATGTAACATCACAGTTAATCCTTTTCTACGCTCAAACGATCAACTCGCGGCCCACGATTGGGAATTCAAATGCGAGACGTGCGACGGGCTTTTGGAAACCATCGGAACGAGTGAGGAAAAGCCTCTTTTCCCGACATCGGTTTACGCCGTTACGAAACAGGATCAGGAACAATACTGCCTTTCCGTAGGCCGCGCGTACAAGATCCCAACCGTCGCGTTCCGATATTTTAATGTATATGGGACGCGGCAGGCGCTTTCCAATCCGTACACTGGTGTTTGCGCGATCTTTTCTTCTCGGCTGTTGAACGATCAGGCGCCGACTATTTTTGAAGACGGCGAGCAATCGCGCGATTTTGTCCATGTCAGCGATATCGTTCAGGCAAATCTGCTCGCCATCGAGACTGATAAAGGCGATTACCAGGCGATGAATATCGGCACAGGCCGAGCGACCTCGGTCAAGCAGATCGCTGAGCTGTTGGCCAAGGGTTTGGGCAAAGAGATTCACCCCGAAATCGTCGGCAAATACCGCGAGGGAGACATCCGCCATTGCGTTGCCGACATCTCAAAAGCAAGGAATTTGCTGGGTTACGAGCCAAAAGTCACCCTCGAAGCCGGCCTCGCGGGACTTCTCTGTTGGCTGGGAGAACAAGAAGCGGAGGACAAGGTTGAGAGCGCGACGGCTGAACTTGCGGAGCGAAGTCTGGTGAAATAGGAAGAATATGCCTACTCTTTCGATGTTCTTCGGAATTATTATTAGGATGTATTATCCCCCGAAGGAACACAATCCACCGCATATTCATGCTTCTTATCAAGGCGTGAATGCCTCGTTCGCCATTTCTGACGGTAGGCTTATGAAGGGTGACTTTCCCGCCCGCCAGTCAAAGTTCGTCGAGGTTTGGATTGATATTCACCGGGAAGATCTCCTGGCGGATTGGGAGCTTTGTCAGAACGGTGAGAAGCCTTTCCCAATTGAGCCGTTGAGGTAATTATGTATTGCGATGTGAAGAAAGTTGAACCTCGTGAGAATTATCTTTTGGCGCTCACGTTCGCGGATGGTGAGAGGAAACTGTTTGATATGAAGCCCTACCTCGATTTGGGGGTGTTCCGTGAACTTCGCGACATAAATGTTTTCAAAACTGTTCGCGTGTGTTTTGGAAGTGTCGCTTGGGCAAACGAAGCTGATTTCGATCCGGAAGCACTCTACGATGGTGGGTTGCCGCTGGCGGACTGATTTTTGAGATGTATATATTGGGTTTGACAACACTGGGCGATTCCGCGGCGTCGCTCATAAAGGACGGCGAGCTTGTTGCCGCCGTTGAAGAAGAGCGCTTTTCACGCGTCAAGCATCACGCCGGGTTCCCTTACCGTGCCGTTCAGTTCTGCCTCGATCAGGCGGGGATTACACTGAAAGATGTCGAGCATGTCGGGCACTACTGGAAGCCGTGGATACTGCGTCACAAAGCCGTTCAGGCGGCAAAGTCGGCCTTTATTTCCAAAGATATGTTCAAGGCGCGGGCCGACCGCGGGATTGCTCAGGTTAGCGACAGCTATCTGGGAATGTTCAAGCACCCAAAGCGGCTGCGTGAGCATTTTGGGTCGAGCAAATTTCGCTTTCATTATCTTGAGCATCACCAGACACATGCGGCGTCGGCGTTTTTTGTTTCGCCGTTTGATTCGGCGGCGATAATGACGTGGGACGGTACGGGCGAGGATACGACAACGCTTTTTTCGCGTGGCAAAGGCAACAAGATCGAGGTGCTAAAACGCATCAAGCTACCGCATTCGCTTGGGCAATTTTATTCAGCGGTCACGAATTATATCGGATTTGATATGTTCGCGGGCGACGAGTGGAAGGTGATGGGCCTGGCTGCGTATGGCAAGCCGAAGCATTACGATTTCTTTCGCGAAAAAGTACTCACCGTCAACGGCGGCGGCGATTTTCGATTTAATATCAAGGTCCTCGATCACCACCTTGCAAAGCATTATCAATTTCCCGACGGCATAATAAAAGAACTCGGCCCCGAGCGTCGGCCCGGCGAAGAACTGAGCGAGCATCACTGGGACATCGCCTGTTCCGCGCAAAAAGCATTGGAAGACACGGCCATCCATCTCATAAAAAATCTCAAAGAGATGACGGGCGAGGAAAACCTCTGCATGGCTGGCGGCGTGGCGTTTAATTCGGTTATGAACGGGCGCATTTTCCACGAGACGCCGTTTAAAAACTTCTATGTCCAGGCAGCTGCTGGCGACGCTGGGTGCAGTCTCGGTTCGGCGATGTTTGTCTGGCATCAGATACTTGGAAACAAGCGAAAATTTGAGATGAACCACGCGTATTGGGGGCCGGGATTTACGAATGAAGAATGCCGGACCGCTCTCGATAACGCCGGGTTGAAGTACGAGACTCTGGACGACGATGTTTTGCTGCCAAGACTCGCGAAGATGATTGCAGACGGGGCCATCATCGGATGGTTTAACGGACGCATGGAACTCGGGCCTCGGGCGTTGGGAGCACGCAGCTTTCTCGCCGATCCGCGTCGGGCGGATATGCGTGAGATTTTAAATCACAAAGTAAAGCTGAGAGAATGGTTTAGACCGCTTGCGCCCTCGATGCTTGAGGAAAACGGAAGTGAAGTTTTTGGCGTCGAACATCACGATCCGTTTATGATAACGGTCATCGAGGTGGCTGAGGAATATAAGTCAAAGATTCCCGCCGTCGTACATGTCGACGGCACCGCCCGTCCGCAGATGGTTAACAAGGATGTTAACCCGCGATATTGGCGGCTGATTAACGAATTCAAAAAGATCACGGGCATTCCAATGTTGTTAAACACTTCGTTTAATGTGCAGGAGCCGATCGTTTGCTCGCCCGAGGACGCCATCAAAACATTTGGAAACGCAAATTTTGACGCTCTTGTGCTCGAAAACAATCTCGCGACGAGGGAGGGGAACGACTAATGTTGAATCGGCTTTTGCTTCTTCTTTGTGTTCTGGTTATTGCCCTCGGAACGGTTGTCGTGGATTTTCCGGATGGTGCCACTGCAATTGCTCTCGTTTTCGTCACGTCCGCGGTCGCGATTTTTGCCTTCCGGCACTTTACCGAGGAAAAAGAGTTTATCACCATTGTTTTTCTGGTGGCGCTTGCTCTTAGAATGGCGTTCGGGGTTTTTATCCACGTTTTTGATCTACGCGAATTCTTTGGCGGCGATGCATATGCCTACGACCTTCACGGGGCCCGTATTGTCGATATCTGGCTCGGGCGCGATTCCCTGTCGGCAGAGGTCGCCTTCATAGTCGATACGTCCAGCGGTGCGGGTTGGGGAATGTATTACGTCACGGCCTTTGTCTACCTCATCCTCGGACGAAACATTTTTGCCGCCCAATCGTTCTGCGCCGTTATAGGAGCGGCCACGGCCCCGATGGTGTTTTTTTGTGCCCAGAAGATCTTCAATAATCTGAGCGTCGCCAAGGTTTCGGCGATTGCGGTTGCCGTTTTCCCGTCGTTCATTATTTGGTCGGGTCAGTTGTTAAAGGACGGCCTAATCATTTTTCTGCTGGTCACTTGCATGACGATGGTGCTGTCGCTGCAGGGCAAGATCAGTTATCCGGCGATCGTTACTCTCGTCCTGGCGCTTTTTGGCATCATCACTTTGCGATTCTATATTTTCTACATGGCGATAGTCGCGGTCGCGGGCAGCTTTGTTGTGGGCCTTTCCGCTTCATCAAAATCGATTTTGCGAAACACGGTCATACTCGGCCTTCTCGGTTTCGGTCTTATGTATCTTGGCGTCGGACGGAGCGCCGACACAGAGATACGTGTCTTTGGCAATCTCGAGCGCGTACAGAGCAGCCGGCTCGATCTCGCTCGCACGGCCGACTCCGGGTTTGGCCAGGAAACGGATGTTTCCACTACCGAGGGAGCTATCTCGGCCATACCGATCGGTTTCGCATTTTTGATGCTCGCTCCTTTTCCCTGGCAAGCGACGAATCTTCGTCAGGCCATCACCATCCCAGAAATACTAGTGTGGTGGGCCTCGATTCCCTTCATCTTTATGGGATTGGTCTACACGATTAAGAATAAGCTGCGCGCCGCGTTCCCGATTCTTATCTTCAGCCTGCTGCTTACGATTGCCTACTCCATTTTTCAAGGCAATGTCGGCACCGCATACCGACAGCGAACGCAGATCCAGGTGTTTCTGTTTATCCTCGCCGGTGTCGGATGGACTGTGCACAAAGAAGAGAAAGAGAACAAACGAATGGTACGCACTGCGGCCCAAAAGCGCGTTAACAGCCAGCTTCGGGCCGGAGCGGCATACAATCGCGAGGCTATATAAAATGTGCGGAATTGCTGGATTTGTAAATGCCGGCGGAGGTGCCGTAGATCGCTCCATCCTTGAGGCGATGAACCGCGCGATCGCTCACCGCGGGCCTGATGACGACGGCTTTTATGTAAAGGAAAACGCCGGCCTCGCGATGCGGCGTCTTTCGATTATCGACGTTGCGGGCGGTCAGCAGCCGATCCACAACTCCGAAAAAACAAAATGGATCGTTTTCAACGGCGAAATATATAACTATCAGTCGCTGCGCGAGGATCTAGAAAAACGAGGACATCAACTTTACACAAAATCCGATACCGAGGTCGTCCTTCACCTTTATGACGAATTCGGCCCCGAATGCCTGCAGCATTTGCGAGGCATGTTTGCCCTTGCGATCTGGGATGAGGTCGACAAATCTCTATTCCTGGCCCGCGACCGAGTCGGCAAAAAGCCAATTCTTTACTCGCATCAAAAGAACGGCGATCTGATCTTTGGTTCTGAGTTTCAGGCCGTGCTTCAGCATCCGTCCGTGTCCCGCGAGGTCGATATGCGGGCCATCGACAGCTATCTTTCTTATCTCTGCGTACCCGCACCCGAAACAGCCTTTAAACAAATTCGGAAACTCGAACCCGGCCATTGGCTGAGATGGAAGGGCGGCCAGATCGAAACGCACCGATACTGGCAGCCCGATTTCTCGAAGAAGATCAAAATCACCGAAAGTGAGGCCATCGAGGAAACGACGCGCATTTTGCGTGAATCCACGCGGCTCAGAATGATCTCCGAAGTTCCATTAGGAGCGTTCCTCTCGGGCGGTGTGGACTCTTCAGCGGTCGTCGCCCTGATGGCACAGGAAAGTGAACAGCCGGTAAAGACCTTTTCGATCGGTTTTGAGGAAGAAGATTTTAGCGAGCTCAAGTACGCAAAACGCGTTGCCGAGCATGTCGGGGCCGAGTATCACGAATTCATCGTCCGCCCAAACGCCCTCGAAGTCTTGCCAACACTGGTCGAGCATTATGGCGAGCCATACGCTGATTCATCGGCGATTCCGACCTATTACGTCTCAAAGGAAACACGGCGGCATGTGACGGTCGCCCTAAATGGCGATGGCGGTGACGAGAGCTTTGCGGGTTACGAACGCTACACGGCAATGCGGATCGCCGAGGCGTACAACCGTGTTCCCGCCGCGCTCAGAAAGATCTTTGTCGAAGCTCCGGTAAATCTGCTCCCGACATCCGAGCTAAAACGCAGCCGCTTTCGCGACGCAAAACGGTTTTTGCAAGCCGCAAATCTGCCGCGGACCGAGCGTTACTTCCGATGGATGTCCACATTCAACCGCGACGCAAAAGTCGAGCTTTATACAACGGATTTTGCGGCGGCGGTTGCCGGCCAGAACGCTTCCGGCCTATTGGATAAGTGGTTTGCAACCGCAAACGGCACCGGTACGCTCGACGCCACGCTTCTGACAGATCAGATGACCTATTTGCCAAACGATCTATTGGTTAAGGTCGATATCGCGTCGATGGCAAACTCGCTCGAAGCGCGGTCGCCATTTTTAGATCACAAACTCATCGAGTTTGCGGCCAGTCTGCCGGAGCGCCTCAAGATGCGCGGCTTTGAAACCAAGTCATTGCTAAAGAAGGTCGCGGCGCGGCTTGTTCCAAAAGAGGTTGTTTATCGCCGTAAAATGGGATTTGGCGTTCCCGTCGGCCGCTGGTTTCGCGGCGAGATGAAAGATTTTGTACGGAGCGTACTGCTCTCTGAAAAGTCGCTAAAACGCGGTATCGTTCGGAAAGAGATTTTGGAAAGGTACGTGAACGAGCACACAAGCGGCGCACGGGACCACGCGTTCCAACTTTGGACTCTGCTTATGCTCGAGCTTTGGTTCCAGAGATTTATTGACCCGCAATAGCTGCTTAATTTCTGCGTTTATTGCCTGTTAATGATAAAGTGTTAAATAACGGCTTGGTGACCGGCAGCGACTTCCCCGCACTGTCGTTAGATAATCCCGCCGCCCGCTCAAGTGATCGGGGCGCGGTTTATTTGCCGGTCACCATTTGGGATTTTAACTCTGGGGGAAGTTATGAAGAAGGACGTAAGTGTTGTGGTATGGCAAGAAGGTACATGGTTTATCGCACAATGTCTTGACGTGGACGTCGCATCGCAGGGGTTTTCGGAAGGTGAGGCGATTGCCAACCTTCGAGACGCCCTGGAGCTTTATTTCACACCGCCTGTGGCTACGATCCTTCCGCAGGTGAAGAAACTCGAGCTTGAGGTCGCGGGGTGAAGCCAATTCCGTTTCGCGAGCTTGAGCGCAGACTGTTGAAAGCAGGTTTTGTCAGCGCCGGTCAAACGGGAAGCCATGTTAAGTTCGCAAAAATCACGGATTTAGGAACGCTGATTGCGATGGTGCCTAAACATCGCGAGGTCGCGAGCGGAACTCTGCGAAGTATTCTGAGGCAGGCGGGAATTTCCGAAAGTGAATTTAAGGGTCTCTAGTCCGCTCGAGCGATCTTACCTCCAAGAATTTTATGGGCAGTACGCCAATCACAAACGCTCTTACGATTGACTTTGAAGACTGGTATCAAGGTATTGAGATTCCGTATGCCGATTGGGACCGATACGAGGACAGGATCGAGGCGGCGGGCGATAAGCTGTTGAAAATACTCGATGAGGGTGGCGCCAAAGCGACATTTTTTATGCTTGGTTATGTCGCGGAAAAGCACCCTGAGATCGTAAAACGCATCGAGGCTGAGGGGCATGAGATAGGGACGCACGGGTTTTCGCACACGTTGATCTATAAGCAGGAGCCGGAGCTTTTTAAGAGTGAATTGACACGGGCGATCGGGTTTCTTGAGGATTTGACCGGTAAAAAAGTGCTCGGCCACCGCGCGCCGTTTTTTTCCATAACAAAAGATTCGTTGTGGGCCCTCGATATTCTGGGCGAGCTCGGGATCAAATACGATTCGAGTATTTTTCCGGTGCTGAATTACCGATACGGCATAGCCGACGCACCGCGTTTTCCATATACGATCAAACGAGAGAAATTTGAGTTCGTTGAATTTCCGATCTCGACGCTCAAACTGCCCGGCTTTACGATGCCGATCTCCGGTGGTGCGTATTTTCGGATCTATCCGTATCAGGTGACGAAGCAGGCAATAAAAGCGGTAAACCGTTCGGGCGAGCCAGTGACGTTTTACTTGCACCCGTGGGAGCTCGATCCCGAACATCCGCGGATAGACGTGCCGCGGCGGATCGCCCTGACACATTATTTTAATCTCGGCGCGACCGAGCGGCGGCTGAGAAAATTGCTACGCGATTTCAAGATGGCGCCGATGAAAGAGGTTTTGGCAATTAGCTAGTTTTGAGTCCCGCCTTTAGGCGGCCTCCTTGCTGGGAAAGAGGCCGACCAAAGGCGGAACTCAGAACGGCTCACAGTTTTATGACGGACAATGCAACAACTACGGTCGAGGACAAAGTTCGCGATCATTTCCACGACGACGCCGAAAGGTTTGACGCGATCTACGATGAAAAGAAGGGCGTGGTCGCTCGATTCGTAGATAATTACTGGCGAGGCGTCGTGCAGAAGCGCCTTGAGATCAATGTCGAAAAGCTAAAACCCTTTGCCGGTAAGAAAATACTAGATGTCGGCTGCGGCTCTGGCCGGTTTTGTATTGCCTTTGCGCAAAACGGAGCGGCAAAGGTAATCGGTGTCGATTTTGCCCGAGGGATGATAGAGATTGCTGATAAACTCGCCGCTGCGTCCGGTGTCGCAGACCAATGCGAGTTTCGCGTCGGTGCCTTTCCGGAAGTCATCGGCGAGGGCGAAGGACCGTTTGCTGCTTGTACCGGGAATGGGTTCTTCGACTATGTAGAAAATCCGGTGCCTATCATCACGCGAATGCGCGAGCTTACGAAAGGGAAATTGATTCTGAGTTTTCCAAAAGCCGTCGAGTGGCGCGTCCCAATTCGCCGTATGAGATTTTGGATGAAGGGAACGCCACTGTTTTTATATAAAGAGTCGCAAACCCGCGACATTCTTGAGCGCTCGGGTGTCACCGATTTCGAATTTATTCACCTCGACCGCGATTATCTCGTAGTCGCCAACGTCTGATTATTCTGCGTGAACTCAAATAAAGAGAATCTCAGGAATAACGAGCCGATCCGTGTTCTCCATATCATCACGCGAATGATCGTCGGCGGTGCGCAGGAGAACACGCTGCTCTCGGTTGTCGGTCTCGACGCCATGCCGGAGTACGATGTCACGCTCATCAGCGGCATCGACAAAGGCCGGGAAGGTGAACTGCTGTCGCAGGCCCGCGAAACGTCGCATCTGATCGTTCTGCCTGAGATGGGCCGCAGCATCAATCCGTTTTCCGATCTGCTTGCGTTTCGGAAACTGTACAAACTAATAAAGGCCGGGCGTTACCATATC
The DNA here is from genome assembly GCA_031430895.1 of Chloracidobacterium sp. Classification (GTDB taxonomy): domain Bacteria; phylum Acidobacteriota; class Blastocatellia; order Pyrinomonadales; family Pyrinomonadaceae; genus OLB17. The sequence goes on from JANPCJ010000298.1 coordinate 19,719, forward strand.
GTCCACACGCACTCTTCGAAAGCCGGTGTTCTCGGCCGTTTGGCAGCTTGGCTCGCGGGAACGCCGTTGATCGTCCATACGCTTCATAGTCTAGTATTTCATGACTATCAACCGTGGCTCATCAACCGGGCATGGTGGCTGTCGAAAAAAATATGCGCGCCCGTCACCGATTTTTTTATCAGCGTTTCGGATGTGATTTCGGAAAAGGCTGTTGCAGCCGGCATCGCAAAACCTGAGATGTTTCGCACAATTTACAGCGGGATGGAACTAGATTGGTTTCTAAACGCAAAATTTGACGCGAATGAGATAAAGCGAGAGTTCGGTATTCCTCTCGACACGCCGGTGGTTGGCAAGATCGCTCGCCTATTTCCTCTCAAGGGACATGACCAACTGATGGATGCCGCACCCGAAATCGTAAAGCGCGTTCCAAATGTGCGTTTTTTCCTAATCGGCGACGGTCAATTGCTTGAGCATCTGCAGGAAAGAGCGAGAAAACACGGCATCCTTGAAAATTTCGTTTTCGCCGGTCTGATTGATCGGACACGCATTCCCGAGATGATCTCGGCGATGGATGTCGTCGTCCACACATCCCTTCGCGAAGGGCTGGCCCGCGTCCTGCCGCAATCGCTGGCAATGGGCAAGCCCTGCGTTTCGTTCGACATTGATGGCGCCCGCGAAGTCGTCATCAATGACTACACGGGTTATCTCGTTGAGGCGTTCGATTCCGTCGGCTTGGCCAATGCCGTCGCCCGTTTGCTCGAAGACGAAGAGCTTAGAGAAACCATGGGAAAGAATGGACGAAAGCATGTCGATCCAAATTTCCGCACGGAAAAAATGGTCGCCGATATCTCCGAAGTCTACCAGATGCTGCTTGCCCGCCATGCCAAACGCATTGCGGCTTTCGACAAAAAGACTCGTGCGGCACAAACGTAACGGTTGATTTTCTGCGATAAATGGCTTGTAATAACTCTTTTGAGGCGGGCCTCCGAAACAAGAGCGGGGGCAAGCCCGCCTTCCAGACTGTCCTATGTCAAATTGAATTGTAAATAGGGGAAGTCAACTGACCTAATTGCAGTCAGGAAGGCGGGCTTGCCCCCGCTCTTATTGGACAGGATGACGACCCGTTAACGAGAAGGGAAGAATTTTAATTTGCCCGATTTAGTCGCAAATCCTATTTTCGTCGGAGCCGTAGCCGCGATTCTCGCGGTCATCTCGACTTTTGCCGTGCGTACGTTTGCGGTAAAGCGCGGCTTTGTCGCCAAACCGAAATCGGATCGCTGGCACAAACGGCCAACGGCGATGCTGGGCGGTGTCGCGATTTTTGTCGGTACGGCCGCTGCGTATTTCCTGCTTGTGCCGATGACGGCGCAATCGCTGGTCGTCATGGGTGGCAGTGCTTTTCTATTTGTGGTCGGGCTGGTCGACGACCTCGTCAGTGTCCGGCCTTATCAAAAGCTGATCGGGCAATTGATCGGAGCCGGGATTCTCGTGCTGTCGGGCCTAAAACTGCCGCTCACCGGTTTTGAGATCGTTGATATCTGGCTGACGGTTTTTTGGGTCATCGGCATTACAAACGCGATAAACCTGCTCGACAACATGGACGGATTGGCCGCCGGAATATCAGCGATAGCAGCCTTTTCGCTGGCTCTCAATTTTGCGGCTAACGGCCTCACCAACGAGTTGCTTTTAACCAGCGCTCTCATCGGCGCGCTGGTCGGTTTCCTCGTATTCAACTTCAACCCCGCGTCGATTTTTATGGGCGATTGCGGTTCGATGTTTATCGGATTTCTGCTTTCAGGCTCTGTGCTGCTGAATCAGGTCGGCGGTCGGTCGCGCGGAATCGTCGCCATTCTCGCCGTCCCTGTTTTGATCTTGTTTGTCCCGATTTTTGATACAACCTTTGTTACGGTCCTCAGAAAGTTGTGGGGCCGCAAAGCCTCTCAGGGAGGCCGAGACCACACGTCGCACCGCCTTGTCGCGCTTGGTCTTTCGGAGCGTTCCGCCGTTTTGATGCTCTACGTCTTTGCCCTTGTCGCGGGCGGCCTCGCATTGCTTGTCGGACAGATCGGTGTATTTAAGAGTTTTGCTCTCATCGGTTTTTTCACGCTCGTTCTGGTCATCCTCGGCGTTTATCTGTCAAAGGTAAAAGTTTACGAGGGCGAGGAAGAAGAGCAGGCAGTCAGTGAAAACGCCGTTTTCGCGTTTCTCGTCAATGTTTCGCACAAACGCCGCATCTTTGAGGTTTTTCTTGATGCTTTGCTCATTACGCTTGCTTATTATTCGGCGTTTGCACTGCTTTTTGCTTCGTTTGAAAGCTCGACAAACTGGGACCTGTTTCTCAAAACGCTGCCGCTTCTGATCCTGATAAAATTAGGAGCGTTTTTGGCAGTCGGTGTTTACCGCGGCCTGTGGCGGTACACAAGCATCGGCGATTTTATTACTTTTACAAAAGGCGTCTTGCTTGGCTCGATCCTGAGCGTTCTGGCTGTGTTACTGGTTTACCGTTTTGAAGGGTTTTCGCGGACCGTATTCATAATTGACGGCATTGTTTTGCTTTTGGCCGTGGTCGGCAGCCGAATGGCTTTTCGCGTGATCCGCCAAATCCTACCGCTTCCGGTCTCGGGCGATGGGCAAAAGGTCTTAATATACGGCGCGGGTGACGGCGGTGAAATGGTCCTTCGCGAGCTAAACAACAACCCTGAATGGAATTATCTGCCTGTCGGCTTTATCGATGATGATCCGATGAAAAAAGACAAAGTTATTCACGGGCTGAAAGTTTTTGACGGAAACGGATCGCTGGCCGATATTTGCCGCCAAAAGGACATCGCGGAAATTCTCATTTCGGTTCGCCGAATGCCGCCAGAGCAGCTAAAGAGAATCCGGGAAATATGCCGCGATTCAAATGTTATTCTTAAACGCGCGCAGATCAGGATTGATCCGGTTGATTTAATATAATAAGGAGCGGCGCCACACGTGTCTCTGACAGTAATAAAAATCGATCCCAAATTTGCGCGCATGTTGTTGGCGCTTGTGGCATTCGCGACCCTTGTCGCCGCATGGTTCTTCATTAAGTGGAACTTCGCAAACGCCGTCGCGTCGCGAATCGACACGGGCCAACCCGAGGCGGCGTCCGTTGCGGAATGGCTGGTCGGACTCGCTCCGAGCGACCCTCAAACCCACTTCGCCTCCGCCCGTGTTTTTGAAAAAACATTCAACCCCGGCGATTTGACTAAGTCGTTGATCGAATACGAAGCGGCCACCGCCCTGTCGCCCAATCACTACGTCATGTGGCTAAGCCTCGGCAGGGCACGGAGCCTGAACGGCGATGACGAATCGGCGGCGGTGGCGTACGCACTTGCTCTACGACTTGCCCCGAATTACGCCGCCGTGCAATGGGCCTACGGCAATGCCCTGATACGTCAGGGTGATACGGAACAGGGCTTCGCCATGATAGCTCGTGCCGCCTCCGCCAATCCTGATTACGCGCGAACGACGGCTCTGACTGCCCTCGAGATGTTCGCAGGGGATTTGAATCGGGTTCGGCAAGTGTTGGGGGACTCGGATGCGACAAATGCGTCGCTCGCCGCCGTCCTGGCAAAACAGGGACGATTTGACGAGGCGTTCGACGCCTGGTCAAAACTCGCGGAAAAACCCACAAAACATGCAAAGCTCGGTGCCGCGCTGATCGAGCAAATGACAACGGCGAAAAAGTTTCAGTTCGCTGCCCATATCTCCACTGACATACAAACCGGCGAGGGTGAAAGACCGATGACCGGACAGATCTCGAACGGCGGGTTTGAAGGCGGCGTGAAACTCAGAAACGCGGGCCTTTTCGAATGGCAGATCGCGGGCGGCGCGCAGCCGCAGATCGGTCTTGCCGAGAGCGGTTCTCACGGCGGACGCTACGGTCTGTTGGCAATCTTTAATTCCTTCGAAACTGCTGCCTTCCGCTCCATCTCGCAGACTGTGCCCGTCATGCCGGGGACTGTGTACGAATTCGAGGTGTTCTACAAATCCGACCTGAAAACGCAGGCGACGCTAAAATGGGAAATAGCGGACGCTGGAAGCTCGGCCTCGCTTGCGACGACCGCCGCGATGACACCGGCGACGGATTGGACATCGCTTAAGGTAAAATTTACAGCGCCGGCGGCCTGCGACGGCGTCATAATCCGCCTGGCCCGCGAAGGCTGCAGCGGCCCCTCATGTCCGGCCAACGGAAAGATGTCGTTTGACGATTTTTCGCTGCGAAGACTTTAAGCATATGGTGTAATCGTCGATGTCCGGTTGGGTTTTGAATCGGTCGTACATCTTAGTTTGATCCAGGAATCGGCTGAATTGGAATGTAACACTCAACCAAGGACAGTCAGGAAGGCGGGCTTGCCCCTGGGCTTGCCCCCGGCTCTTACTCGTTAATTAGCCATGTTAAAAGAGCGGGGGCAAGCCCGCCTTCCTGACTGCAACAGGTTTTCTTGAAACAATTTCTGTTAGCTTGATTCATGATTAAGCGCGAATCTGAATTCTCACAATAGGTAATGAGCAAATTTGGGCTGCACACTGAAAGTATAATTATGGGAGCCGAAACCTCGCGTCTTAGCTCGATAATTTTTTTCCTGATTTGTCTGCTGCCCGTGTTTTCGACTGTCCTATTTGGAGCGGTCGATAATACGACGTGGGTCTTTATCGCTATAATTTGGGCCGCGATAATACTGTTATGGCTTGCCGACGCGTGGAAAGGCGGCGGTGTTTTGATAAACACGAGCAGCCTGCAATTGCCGCTGATCGGCCTGCTGCTGATCGGGCTGATCCAACTATTGCCGCTTGGCGGCGGAGCGGAAGGGCTTAGTGTTCCAGCATCGCAAGCTCTGTCGCTCGACCCGTATTCAACAAGGTTTTTTATAACGAAACTGGCCGTTTACGTCGTCTTTTTTGCCGCCTGTCTCACGTTCATAAACAACGAGCGGCGATTAAGGATGGCGGTTTTGATGCTCATCATCTTTGGCTCGCTCATGGCGTTCTTTGGCATTTTGCAGCGCCTCGCAAGCCCCGAAGGCATCTACGGGCTGCGCGAAACGCCGCAGTCGATACCCTTTGGCCCGTTTGTAAATCAGCACCACTTCGCCGCCTTTATGCAGATGACCGGCGGGCTCTCAATGGCGTTACTGGTCGGAAAAACGACTGAAAAGGATAAGAAGATCCTGCTTGCGATCCCCGTCCTTGTGATGGGCGTCGCGACCGTCCTGACCGGCTCGCGTGGCGGGCTGCTCGGTTTTTTCGGCGTCGGGGCGTTTATTTTGCTCCTTAATTTCCTGTCGGGCAGATGGTCGAGCACTCGTTCCGCTGATGCCGATTCTTCCGGCGTCTGGCGTCGAAACATGGCGATTGCCGCTGCCGGGGCCGCACTCGTGCTGGTGGTTTTTGGTGTCGTATTTTTACTCGGCGGAAACGACGCCCTGCTTCGCGGCATCGGCGTCGAAAACGCGGATACCGATCTCTCGAGCGGCCGCACGCATTTCTGGCCGATCGCGCTAAAGATATTTCTTGAACACCCGATACTCGGCGCGGGTCTCGAAGCCTTTGGCGTCGCCTTCACCAAACACGACACCTGGAGCGGCGTCTTCCGGGTTGAGCGTGCTCATAACGAATACCTCCAGATGCTGGCCGACGCCGGTGTTGCCGGTTTTGTCTGCTTGGTTGGATTCATCTATCTGCTCTTCAGAAAAAGCATGGCCATAATCGCCTCCGCGCTCCCCGGCCTCCGCCGCGACGCCGCAATCGGAGCCATCGCCGGATGCTTCGGGATACTAATCCACAGCTTCTTCGATTTCCCGCTCCGAACTCCGTCTAACGCCTTTGTATTCCTACTCATATGCGCTATAGCTGCGGTTCCTGTCGCTACATCCGAATCGACTCGCAGTCCGACGCGTTAGAGTGCTTCACTGAAGCGATAACAGGCACAGCACTCCCATTTATTTCGAGTGGTTTTTATTTTTAGCCAACGATACCATTTTTTAAGTGGTGTTTTTGTGTGGCAATTCGTAAACTTGACAACGGCGGGCGAAATTTCTAATCTTTAGGTTCGCCTGAGATGGTGTGCCATATTCCGCAGTAGCTCAATGGCAGAGCATTCGGCTGTTAACCGAAGGGTTGTAAGTTCGAGTCTTACCTGCGGAGCCAATTAAATCAATGGATTACGGGTGATGACGGGCAAGTTCTGAGGTCGTAATCGGTAACTAACGCAACTCAATAGAATGGAGTATGCGTCGAAATACTGACGTGTATTCCTCCTTCCTTATTCTTTGAGCTACCAAAATAACCGCCTCTGAGAATTTTGGAATTGGCTGTACCCGGCGGAAAAGAATTTCCATTCGTGTATGCCGCAGCTTCGCTGCTGGTCCATTCAAACGCATTGCCGCTCATGTCCACAAGGCCAAACGGCGATTTTCCCAACCTTGATCCGACCTCAACCATCCCGTTCGTCTGCTTGTCTGCATTTGCGAGGTCGGGATTCCAAACTGGCCCCCAGGGATACATACGACCGTCGGTGCCGCGGGCTGCAAATTCCCACTCTTGTTCGGTCGGGAGACGTTTGTCCGCCCACCTCGCGTAAGCATTTGCATCGTCCCAGTTAACGCCCGTTACCGGGAATTTCTGCTTGCCCGCCTGGAATGTCCCATTCACCCAAGTCCCAGGACTCTTATGGCTTGGGTTTGCGTCAATGAATTTCTTGTACTGCTCATTCGTCACCTCCGTAATGTCCATAAAGAAAGCGTTTACGGTTGCAGTGTGGGCCGGTTTGGAAAACCCATCGCCGGTGTCGCTGCCCATCATAAACTCACCGCCCGGCACGTATGCCATTCCCGGCGGCGGCTGATTGGCGACGGGCTTTTGATCCGTAAGCTTTGTGTCCCCTGTATTTCCGTTGGTCGCGGAAGCGGGATCGGCAGACAATCGAAATGCCACGAATGCAACTGCTATCAGCAAAAGCGCCGCTGCGGTGCCTCCGACAATTAGGTATATCGCAATTCCGCGCCCGCGGTTAAATTTGGTCTCCGAGATGCGACCCTCGATCGGCAACGCGTTTTCAGCTTTGGCGGAATCGGGTAGGGGAGTTAGTTCCGACTCCCGGGCCGGGGCAGCGAATTCCCCGGTTTCGAAATCTGACACTATCGTCTTGTCTGTAAAAAGGTCATCCAATAGCGCTTCTGTCTCCTCAAAAACCTTTGACATATCCTCGCCGCCTTCCGGCCCCTCTGACATCTTTCTATCGTCACGGGCCCAAATTATGCCATGGTAAATCTCTGTTTTTTCAGTGTTTTCCGCTGCTTCGCTAGTTTTGACGCTCAAAAAGTCAAACTGCTTATTGTCACCTGGCTCGACACCATTGACAGGAACCGGCATGATCGGACGCGGAGGAGGCGGAGGCGGCGCGTACGCCGGGGTTGGCGCAACCTGCGTCGGTGTAACCGGAGGGAACACTTCCACGCGCAACGATGACCCGCAGCCATTGCAAAACTTGTTATGATCGGGATTCTTCCTCGCACATTTTGGGCAAAACATACTTTAGCTCTCTAGTCAGCCGACAGACGGCTCAGTTCGACTTTTCGGGTCTTCCGGGAATTTTCAAGACTCTTGCCACCGTATCCCTGACATATTGGGCAACAAATACAGGACTCTTTCGCGTTTCCGATGCAATTATCCTGACCCGTAGCTTTACCATTTGGAGGGGGGCGAGATCCAGAACAAAAGGTCCCTGATACAGACAGGAATCAGCATCCGGATCTGTTCCATCAACCGTATAGTAGATATTTCCGTTTGGAACGGCCGATTTCAAATCGACGACAGCCTTCTCGGAAATCGAAAAACGGCGATCGCCCAAGCCGGCGGGCGCGGGTATCCGATAATTTACATTGTCCCGATCGAGCCTCGGAAATTCATTGGCGAGTCGATCTACAAATCCATCGTAGTTCCTGCGATTCTTCTTTGACCACAACACCTCCGCCAACGCCAGGGCGCGAGGAAAAGCCATATACTCAACGTCCCGTGGGGTTTTGATAAACTCTGTCCAGACGCAGCCCTGTGCTCCCATTACAAACTTCGCGTCCGCCTCCGACATTGTTTTCGGAATGGGTTCATATTCGTAGACCTTTCGAAGATTTATCTGAGGTCCGAGACCAGGTGGCTCAAATTCCGGATCGCCCTGCGGGTGATCGAAATATGTGAAGGTCGAAGGAGTCATGATAACTTTGTGCCCGGCTCTAGCGGCGGCAATTCCCCCTTCCTCTCCTCGCCATGACATTACTACCGCATCGGGCGGTGCTCCGCCTTCAACAATCTCGTCCCAGCCGATAATCGATTTTTCATGTGCATTAACCAAGCGTCCGGCTTGTCGAATAAACCATGCATTCATATCGGGTTCGCTATTGAGGCCCTTGCTCCTTTTCAGAGCGGTTACATATCCCGATTCACGCCACTGATCTTGCTTGACCTCGTCGCCGCCGATATGAATATAGGGAGAGTCGGGGAAAAGGCCGACGACCTCAGCCACGACATCCGCGATAAACTCAAATGTCCGCTGGGTCGGGCATAGAATGTTGGTCGACGCCGCCCAGGTGGTTTGAACCTGATATTTGTAGCCCGCCCTACATCCCAACTCGGGGTACGCGGCCAACGCCGCCGCTGAATGTCCGGGCATTTCAATTTCCGGTATCACCGTGATATATCTTGATTTGGCAAAAGCAACGACCTCGCGAATATCTTCCTGCGTGTAATACCCTTCGACCGGAATCCGATCACCGACATATGGACGCTCGCTCCTGCCAACCATCGATTCGCGCCGCCGGGATCCGATCTCGGTCAGCCGGGGATATTTCTTTATCTCTATCCGCCAGCCTTGATCGTCGGTGAGATGCCAGTGAAAATAGTTGAATTTGTAACGAGACAGAAGGTCGATAAATTTCTTTACGAACTCGACCTTCATGAAATGCCTGGCGACATCCATGTGCATGCCGCGGTAGACGAATCGTGGAGCATCAAAAATATCCGCCGCCGGTATCGTTGCTGCAGTCTGAAAACCAACCGGAAGCAATTGGGCTAATGAGTTCACTGCATAGAACATTCCGCGTTCGGAACCCACGATCTGAATCCGGCCCGGCCGGATGCCGAGAAAATAACCTTCGTCGCCCAGGTCGTCCGCGGGTGACGGCTGGGAAAATGTAATTGAGTTCTGGATATCAGCGCCGTCTGAGAACGCGAGCCCAAATCCGTGATGTCGTGTCAACAATTCATTTAAGATTGCCGCGGCGCCGCGCCCTGCTTCCTCATTTACAACAATTTTCGTTTCCCGATTCAGTTCGAACTCTCCCCCGACACGGACTATCCGCACCGGCTGAGGAATGATGAGAATATCGCCGACTTGATCCGGTGATTGTACCGGAGGAACTGCCGGTGGTGAACAACTCGAAATTACTAATGCGATCAATGCCAAAAACGGTTTTGTTAGCGGTATGCGCATAATTACCCTTGCATCAATAACATGAAAAAAGCTGAAAATCGTGATCAGGTCATTGTTCGGTAGCCGAAAACCGCCTCTCCGACGTTTTTCCGTCCGTTTTCGTCCATTTCCCCGATATGGTCCCATCGTTGTACACCGTTCCTGACCACAGTCCAGTAAACTCAACATCGTTCTCATATCCATCAAGCGTAAACCCGCCCGCCGAATCGATCTTGCCTCGCAGGGTGTCGTAGTTGTTATTCACAGTGACGCTGCCTGTTAGATTTTCTCCATCCTTAACCAGGGACATCGACATAGACTTCGCATTGATAAACCCATGGTATTGCCGGTCAAACGAATACGGCAATCCGGACGAGACCGAAGGGGTCGGCAAAGGGGTGGCGGGTGAACCGGCCGGCGTCATCGAATTGTTCGCGAGGTTTCCGGAGGGTCCCGGCCCACTGATCAATGTCGGGATAATCGAGGAAATCGCCAATAGAACCACCAGACCGACACCGACCGCCGCGAGAACTTTAAACGTGTGCTGCGGTTTTGGCGTTGTAATTACAGGCTTGACGGGTGAATCTACCGTCGGCGGTGCGTACGAAGCATCTGCCGCGATTCTCTTTTTCGGGGGTGGCGGTGGTGGTGGCGGTGGAATGCTTGCTACAATCGCCTGACCGCACTCGCCGCAGAATTCTGAATCCGCTTGAAGCGGAGTGCTGCAGTTCGGACATAGCGATCCAAGAAGCCGCGATCTGGTTATATCGGACCCGGGCCGATCAACAACTATGTCGGTTCGAAGTTGATAGCTGCATTTCTGACAAAAAACGGAGCCGAGACCTACCGCTGATCGGCACACGGGACATTGTTTTTGTGGCGTATTGATACATTGGATCTATCAATGAATTAAAATCTTTTT
>JANPCJ010000299.1:0-27388 GCA_031430895.1 Chloracidobacterium sp.
CGAGAATAGTTTTTGACGAGGAGGATTTTACAATATGAAAACCGAAGCGAATACAATCAACCTTGAATCGTTTAGAGCGAAAAATGCAAAAGTGTTTACGGGACGGGACAGAGGAGAAGCCGTTCGGAACGCCTCAAAGATAGATGCGATTGAAAACGAATTCGACGAAGTCCACTTCATTATTCCTGACAATATTTACTCGATTAATCCGTCATTCTTTGAGGAGCTGTTTTTTGATGTCGTACAAAAGCTGGGCAAGGAAAAATTCCTTAACAAATTCAAGTTCGAAAGCCTGGGAGATTACGATTATATGCGGCCTCTTTATGAAGCAATCGACAGAATTTTGCGCAAACGAACCGGTTTAGATTCGTGATGTTTCAAGATACGCCCAAAGCTAACTCTGACCTTTTTGAAATCGTCCGCACGATCAGTATTGTAATCACTCTGATCTTTTCGCTGATCAATCTGATCTATGCCGTTCGAATATTCAATTATAAGGACAAAAAAGACGATCTTTTGAAGGAAAACGAACTTCGGTTAAGTGCATTCAGATCACTGGTGCTTGATTACCATTTGGATAAGTTTTATGGGTTCTTCGAGAATGTTGAGAAACATTTGCTGAAATTACGTCAACCATCCATATCAATTGACAAAAAACGCAAAATTAATGAGGTGATAGTGGAAGAATTGTCAGCGACTAGGCGGGCATTCGTCAACCTACTAAGTGCTGTGAATGAAAAACTTTACGACGATACTATTAGAGATCTTGATGAGATGATTGATGGATTCACGAATCGGATCTTTGACGGAACCACCGACCTAAGCAACGAAACCGTGTTTCAGCAATTTATTTCCAACGAATTATCGAGGACCAGAACCAAGGCCTTAAAAAGATTTCTTACATACGACGGAGCGGAAGATGCTCTTCCAGATTCCAGTCTGAGTATTTTGCCGCGTCCTTGATGTTATCCTCCGATTACGCTTTTGCGAACCACTGCCGATTCTGACGAATCCGCACCGTCTGGCTTGGCGAGAAACCATTCGCTTCTGCACGCCATTTTTATTTGTCAGGATCTCTTCGTAACATTGGTTGGCGTGGTCGTCCCACGTCCATGTGTCGGTAAACGCCTGCGCCTGTGCGCGGTCTTCGGTGCCGATGTTGTTGTATATCTGGTTGTAATTGCGTTTGGAATTGAACGGCGGATCGATGTAGCAAAGATCGACCGTCTCGTCACGGATAAACTTCCGCATCACATCAAGATTGTCACCGTAGTAGAGTTTGTTCATGGGCATCGCATGTTCACTGACTCAATTGATAAGCAAAGGGTTTTCAATTTGGGCAGATGACATTTGCGTGACGAGCGGTCAGGAGCCATTTACCTTTTCTCTTCATCCAGAAATGCGTGAAACGGCGGCGCACGGTTTGTCCGGCAAAGGGAGCCTTTCCGACTGGTTTGATCGTCTCTAATCCCATAACAATTACGGTGTCTCCGTGAAATAAAATAGTCTCGATCTCGCGGACGAAAGAAGAGTAATCAATGACGCCATTTTGAATGAGTGCCACAACTGATTTTCGCCCAACGGAGATACTGTTACGCGGATTATTAACGGTAAAATCTTCGGCCCATATCTTTTCCAACACCGCCACGTCCTTATTCAAAAGTCCATTGGCTTCGGCAGCGTCGAGCTTTCTGATCTCTTGTTCCAGCTTATTATTTTGTTTCGCGCTTTGTCCCAATACCAAAACCGGTAAAACGAAAGTAACGACTGCTGCGAGTAGAATCAATTTCATCTTTTCCCCCTTTAGTTTCCGCACGATTGTAGCACGTAAGCGAGGCCATGCGGACGGTCATCGAAACGAGATAGGCGAACAGCGAGCCTTTGCCGAGGACTTTTTCCAGACCGTTGATGAGAGCGATCGACTGCTGCGTCTGCACGCCGTTCTTGTTTGTCAGGATCTCTTCGTAACAAAGGTTCGCGTGGTCGTCCCACGTCCATGTGTCGGTGAATGCCTGTGCCTGGGCTTGGGTTGTAGGTGCCGATGTTGTTGTATATCCGGTTGTAGTTGCGCCCGCGAATTGAACGGCGGATCAATATAGCAAAGATCAACCGTCTCAACGCAGATAGGGCGGATAAACTTCCGCATCACATCAAGATTATCGCCGTAGTAGAGTTTGTTCATGGGATTTGTATCAGAAAAGTGTGCCCGGCTCTCAAATTTCGCCGCTTTCCAGTCGATCAGCCTCAGGTACGCTTCGTTGACGAGAGCAGTCGTCTGCAGCGTGTGACCGTCGCGTTCACGATTCATGTATCGGTGAGCGATCTTATACAGCTCGGCGTGAATGATCGGCGTCAATTCCTCAAGCTCGCTCCGGTCGCCTGCACTCCATCTCTGCTCGTCTGGCATCGATTTATTAGAAAACTTATCCGCGATTTTATCACAACGGCGGATTCGCAGCAGAAACAAAAAAAAGACCGCGATGGCTCGCGGCCTTTTCTAACTGACAAACCGGCAAAACTGATTACAGCGTGAGGGTGACGAGTTGGATGGCGGAGTAAACTCCGTACGGTTCGTTATTTTTGTAGAGCAGGACGCGGGCTTGCAGTTGGACTGGCTGACCCGGCGTTGTTGGTGTGACGACGGATTCGCCGACCTTTCCGGTGCCGGATTCGGCCAGGGTCCAGTTGGTCGAGCCAACCGGAGCGGTGTAGAGCCGCCAGAAGCTCGATTCGGCGCGATTTCCGATGATAAAAGCGAACGCATAACCACCGTTTTGGGACGCTTCGAGAGTAAGCGTCGGCCGGACGGTGGCCGCAAGCGGAGCGCTTGGGCTGGGAACGACGATGCCGAGAGCGGTGCCAATGTCCTCGTCGTAGGCCTGGCCTTCCTCGAAGACGCGGTTGCGCGAATTCGTTGTGTCCATAACGCCCGATTCGAGCGGAAACGGCGGCACATAGGCGGGCGTGACCGGCATATCAGGCACCGGCTGGCCAGTTGGGCCGTTTATCACCAGGTCCTTGATGCCAAACGCCGTCTTTTTATTGGCGTCGATAAGATTGCAGTACTCGATCAGCGAATCGACGATCGCCTGATGCTGCGTCACCCGCGTAATATCCGCCGCCGTCGCCCCAACCTCGGTCGAATATGTGCCCAGATTCGCCTTCTGCAACCCGAAACACTCCAAAAGCCTCGCAATACTATTAATTCTCATAGGCTCATGCCTCCAAGGATATATATTTTATCGCCGCTTGATGCTCTTCACCGTGAAGAATAAACCAAATACCCATGAAATCCAAGCAAAAACGATCTGTGCAGACCATAAAACAACCTGTGCCGGGTGCTAAACAACCTGTGCCGAGTGCTAAACAACCTGTGGAGACCCCACGCAGTCTGTGCCGACCATAAACCAAACTGTGCAGACCGTAAAACAAACTGTGCAGACCCCACGCAGTCTGTGGAAACTGTAAAACAAACTGTGTGGACCCTCACGCAGACTGTGCAGACCGTAAAACAAACTGTGCAGACCCCACGCAGACTGTGCCGACCATGAACCAAACTGTGCAGACCGTAAAACAAACTGTGCAGACCGTAAAACAAACTGTGCAGACCGTAAAACAAACTGTGCAGACCCCACGCAGACTGTGCCGACCATAAACCAAACTGTGCAGACCGTAAAACAAACTGTGCAGACCCCACGCAGACAGAGCAGACCGTAAAACAATCTGTCAGGGTCCCGGAACCGACAACATCACGATGGCCGCGAACGTTTTTGGCACGATGACAACCGGCGGGACCGAGATATTGATCAGCAACCACAACGTAAATATCATCGGCTATCCAACCCTCACTGCAAACACGCTGATGGTTTCCGGCGCCAATACTGATCGAGTCTTTTATCTGATACATGGACGGATAGGCCGTATGTTTACATTCGTCGGGATGCTCCCGACGCTATTAAATTGATCCCTTTCAGGGACTTTAACGTCGTCACGGGCGGGTCTGCCCATTTCACCGGCGGGTCTGCCCATTTCACGGACAGGCGGACAGGAGTGTCCGCGCTCCGTTCTATTTGACGAAAACCAATCCTTCGCGCCGCGAGAGATTTGTTTCAAGACGATTCGATACCACCTCGACCTCATGCGCCTTTGTCCATTCGCGGCAAATGCCGTTAAGAGGGAAGTCTGAGATCTCGTAGTTTTCCAGATCGTCGTCCGACAGATTCATCACTACGACCACACTGTTTCCCGCGTCAAAGCGATGAAAGGCGAGCACCCCGGAATCAGCGTCTTCGTGAAAAAACTCTATGTTAACCGCCCGAAAAGCGTCGTGCGTCGTCCGCAAATTTATCAGACGCTTGTAATAGTTAAAAAGATCTTTATTGGCGTCGTTCTCGAGCAATGTCCAATCTATTTTGTTTGTTTGCTCAGAGAGCCGCGCGTACTCGCCAAACTCTTCGCCCATCCAGATCATCGGAACTCCGACGGCCGTCATCAGTATCAAGGCTCCCAGTTTTGCTCTCAAATACAATTCCTCGTCCAGGATTCCTTTTTCGCCGAGCTTGCGGAAAAGTCGATTCTGATCGTGATTGGCGAGATAGTTCGTCACGCTCGTCACATTCTGAAACCCGAGACGCGTCGGGTCGATCGCGTTCTTTAACTTCTCGAAATCGGGTGCTTCGCCGCCCAGATATTCGACGACCGCGTGCATAAAGCTGTCGTTCCAGCAACTCTCGACCGGCCCAACGGGTTCCGTTATCTCGGGCGAAGGCGGGATATATTCAGCAACGGTAAAAAAGGGCTTCATATTCGACATTTCGCGTGCCGCCGCGACAAAACCCGCGAGAGCGTCGAAACTGTCGATCTGCTTCGCCGCGTCGAACCTGATCCCGTCGATGCGATACTCAAATATCCAAAACCGCAGCGAGTCGCCGGTGAACCGCAGGGCAGGGTTGATCTCCAGCTTTGTGTCCCAAAATTTGTAATCAAACTCCGGCCCCCAATTCTGCTCCGGGTTTTTGCCTTCGCGTCTGAACCAGTAGTCGTGGTCGATCTGGGCCAACGCATTTTCCGTGCTCGCATGGTTATAAACGCCATCGACGATCACTCGAATTCCCAGACCGTGACATTTGTCGATCAGCTCTTTTAACTGCTCCGTCGTGCCAAAGTTTTCCTCGGGCGTGAAATAGTGCATCGGGGAATAGCCCCAATTAAAGTCGCCCGGATTGGATTTGAGCGGCATTAGTTCGAGGGCGTTGACGCCGAGATCGGCGAGATAATCGAGCTTCGCGATCACGTCGGTATATTTTCCACGCGTAAAAACATCCTCCTCGCCACCCGAAAAATCACCGACGTGCATTTCGTAGATGACGATCCCGTCGTTCTCCGCCAATGGTGTGCCGTCCGACTTCCAGACGTACTCGTCAACCACCTTCCTGCCGTTCTTTATCTTTAGGATCGAGTTCTGCGTCTCCGGGTCAACATTCGTGGCGTATGGATCCGTGATGGTTTTCCACTCATTGTCTCCGTTAAACCAACTCTTTGACTGAATGTTAAAGCGGTATTGGTAAATGCCGTCGGCGAGCTTTCGGTCGAGTCGAAAATAGCCGTCGTCCCCTTTCCTCATCGGCATACCCTTCCAAGCGGAAAAGTCGCCCATCAGACTCGCTCCGTTGTTATTTGGTGCGAATAGGCGAAACTCGTAATTAACTTTGACTTTTTTTGACACGGCAAAACCCGCTTGCTGCATTCCTGCAAAACAGCCAGACACTAAACCAATTCTGTGATGGTGGAGCGAAGAGCGGGGGAAATCTACGCAGCCATTTCCTGCACTGTTTCCACAAAATCGTCCATGAAAAGATACTTACGCCATTCAGGACGATTTTCGGCGTAATGGCAAAGCAGTACATGATCGAGTCCGAGACGCAGCAGTTTTTGCGACGTCAGCAGCGGCATACGGGCCTGTTCCGGCGTGCGATTGCCTTTGCGCTGGTTGCACTTAACACAGGCCGACACCAAATTATGCGGCGTGCTCTCGCCGCCCTGCGCACGCGGGAAGATATGGTCCAGCGTCAAATCCTTTGCATGCTTGTGTTCACCGCAATATTGGCAGCGATAACGGTCCCGGATGTAGATGCGCGCCCGTTTCATCGTCGTTTCGCGGTTATTACGACGTACATGTATATAATGACGCAGTCGAACAACCGACGGCACCGGAAAAGTAGTCGAAGGAGAGCGAAGAACATTGTCGCCGTCGTTTTCCTCGACAAAGATCGCACCGCGAAACCATAGACATACAGAGCGCGCCACGCCGACCGTGCCGAGCGGCTCGTATGAAAAATTTAGTAACAAAACCCGACCTGTAAGCAATTGACTCTCCTCCTTTGTTCTTTTGTAATGTAATATCAAACGCCAGTTAAACGCAAGCACTATATATAGTTGCGTAAAATATCTTGAAAGCACTTCAGTTAGAAGCCTGTCGTACAAAAATTGGTGAAGACGGAAGAATTCGAACCTACAACCTGCTCGTTCCTTGCCAGATGCTGATTCCGGTCAGTGAGCAGAGGCGTCGACTAGAAGTGTCTATAGCCTTTCGGCCCCAAAATCTCAGTCTCGCCATCGCGGATAAGCTCAATGGTATTAGCATTTGCGGTGATGTCCCCGATGTGGGTTACTGCGAGGGAATCGAGTGACGAGATATTTTTTTGATTTACGGTGAAAAGAAGCTCAAAATCCTCACCGCCATCGAGGGCCATGTCGAAACAGTCGTCGGAATGAAAATAGTTGCCGAGATCAGGCTCGACCGGCAGCCTATCGCCGTATATGAGGGCGCCGACCCCACTCGATCGACAGAGGTGATGTAAATCGGATGAGAGACCGTCACTTATGTCTATCATCGATGTCATAATATTGCGCTGATACAATGAGTTAGCTCGTTTGCTCTGAGGTGTTGGTTTAAGTTGCCGGAGAAGCATGGTGGCGGTTAGATCGGGAAGTTCATCTATGATGAGGAAGCCGCGTTCGAGCAGTTTCAGCCCGCCAGCCGCACCACCCAGGGTGCCTGTTACAAATATCGAATCACCAGCTTTAGCACCTGAACGCAGTATTGCCTTTCCGGTCGGCACTTCGCCGCCGGCCATGGAATCGATCACTAGTTTTTCCGGAGAACGGGATATGTCGCCGCCAACAAGCTCAACCCCAAATTCACGCGCTAAGGCGAACCAGCCATCGTAGAATCGATCGACAAAGTCCGTTTTCCATATGCTTTCCGGGATACCCAGGGAGAGCATTGCCCAAACTGGTTTGCCGCCCATAGCGGCAATATCCGACAAGGAAACGGCCAGCGCCTTGTGACCTAAAAATTCCGGTGTTGTCCAGTCGAGCTGGAAATCAATACCCTCAACGACCATATCCGCAGTAAGCAAAAGATCAGTATCCGCGTCTTTACGCAATACTGCGCAGTCGTCACCGATCATTTCGAGCCGATGTTTCGACTTAAGGTTATCGATGAACTCAAATTCGGTTAACATATCGGCAATATTGACACAAGTGCATTAAATACATAGAATAACGGAGCGAAAGTTACAAAAGACTTTAACACAATCCGGATACTGATGGCACATCAACCTGTAGTGATACCTGAGAAAATTTACTTTAAGATCGGCGAAGTCTGCGAACTAGTCGGGGTCCAGGCTCATGTGCTGAGATACTGGGAAACGGAGTTTTCCGTGCTGTCACCGCAAAAGAACAAGTCGGGCCAACGCAGCTATCGGCGCCGCGATGTTGAAATCGCTTTGCGAATTAAACAGCTTCTCTACAACGAGATGTTTACAATTGCTGGGGCGAAGAAAAAGTTGGCGTCCGAACAACGCGAAGGTTCGAAACCAAAACCTTCTCCTCAGCCAGAAAAATACAACCGTGTCGAGGCTCCGACATTATTCGATACGAGTTTTGATCTTGAACAGCCTGCCCCGCAAGAGGCCTATTCCGAAATCGACTCGGGAAGTTCCCACAGCCCTGGTCAGCGAGAAGCTCTCAAGATCGTGGCCGCGCATTTAATTGAGCTTCGAGATATGCTGAAAACGCCCCGTGCGTCGTAGAAATCGACGAATTTGACAATTCCCTGTGGTAAACCTACTCTAAACATTCGATATTTCGGGACGTAGCGCAGTCTGGTAGCGCGTTCGCTTGGGGTGCGAGAGGTCGTGAGTTCAAATCTCGCCGTCCCGACCAAAATTAATCTCCCGGCGCTGTTCGAAACGGGAGTTTTTTTGCTACTTAGTTTGGCGACTCATTTGGCGACTTCAGGAACGACCTCATTTGACGATTTTGGATAGGTCTTTTCGCGCAAGCGTGTAACGATAAATTGGTCGGCGAACACGGCAAGTGCCATGAAGACAATCAGCATTACCGCGAAAAAAGGCCCTCCGGTAAAGCTGGCCTCGGTAAGGCTGCTGTTTCTTCTAAACGCAAAAAAGGCCGGATCAAGCCAGAAGTATCTGACTGACGCGGCGATGCCGAAATACAGAAAAGTCGTCCAAAGCGCCCACGCGCGGCCGCTCGCCCACAGCATGGCGTTGCCGAGCAACAATAGCAGCCCAGAAGTTATCCACAGAGCCGGCCATGCCAGAGATGAATGATATTCATAACCGGCGACAGCCGCCGCCGGAAGCCCAATGCTTTGCAGCCAACTCCACGAATAGAAAGAAAAAAAGGCCATCGCGGCAACCGAGAGGCCCAACACGGCGAGATATATTTTGCTCCACATATCGGACGTTTTTAGCACATAAACGCCGAGAAAACAAAAGTGAGTTTTGAGTCCCTGCTTTAGCAGGCAAATTCCCCGGCAAGGGCCCGCTAAAGCCGGGACTCAGAACATTATTGCGGCTTTACGGTCATGTAGATCGTTCGGCCTTTTGTCATGACGAGAAGCAATACGGGTCGGCCTCCGGCACCTTCGAGGGCGGTTTGAACGTCAGCGACCGATTTTACACTCTTTCGATTTACCTCGAGGATGACGTCGTTTCGCGAGATGCCGGCCTCGGCGGCCGGGCCGTTTTGGTCGACCTCGGTTACGACAAGGCCATCCGAATCGCCCTCAAGACCGAGGCGTTTTGCGATTTCCGGCGTCACGGGTTCAAGATTCACACCGAGCTTTCCGCTTTGGTTCTGCGGCTCGCCTTCATTTCTGCCGTTTTTGCCGCCCGGCACCTGTTTCGAATCATTGGCTTTGAATTCGTCAAGCGTCGCCGTTAGCTCAATCTCTTTTCCGTCACGGGCGACGGTCAGTTTGATTTCCGTACCCGGCGTTGTTCCGGCCACCTTATTGCGAAGAACGTTGCTGTCCTCGATCTTTTCGCCGTTGATTGCAGTGATGATATCACCGCGCTTTACACCGGCCTTATCGGCGGCGCTCCCGGATTGTACGTTGCTGACCAGGATGCCGCTCGTGTTCTTTAATTCGAGGGCCTTAGCCGTGTCGTCCGTAATATTCTGGATATTTACGCCAAGCATCCCGCGACGGACCTTCCCGTCCTTTATCAGTTGATCCATTACCGATTTCGCCATATTCGAAGGAATAGAGAAACCGATTCCAATGCTGCCGCCGGTCGGGCCACCGGAAAGTATCTGGGAATTGATGCCGATCAGCTCGCCGTTGAGATTCACGAGCGCGCCGCCGGAATTACCGCGGTTAATCGGCGCGTCAGTTTGGAGGAAATCCTCGTAGCTGCCATCGCTGAGACCAGTCCTGCGGCCCTTGGCCGAAATGATTCCGGCAGTTACCGTTTGACCTATTCCGAGCGGGTTGCCGATTGCCAGAACGATATCGCCGACGCGAACGCTATCGGAATTTCCAAGCGTCAGAAACGGTAAATCCGTCGCTTCGATCTTCAAAACGGCGAGATCGCTCGGCTGGTCTGAGCCGACAATCTTTGCCTCATATGTCTTGTTATCGCTCATCGCGATCGTGATCTTATCGGCACCGTCAACGACGTGAAAATTGGTCAGGATCGTTCCGCCCGCGTCGACAATAACGCCTGATCCAAGGCCGCGTTCGACTTGTGGCCGCCGTTGCTGCGGCATCTGAAACTGCTTGAAAAAATCGTCTTCCTCGCCCTGTTGGCCGGAAGTACTGGCCTTTTGCTTATGATCGGCCTCGATCCGAACTACGGCGGGCGAGGTTTTTACGACTACGTCTGCGTACGACGTCCTCGTCCCATCGACTACTATCGGTGCCGCGGGGGCCGCCGGCTGACTGACCGCTGGAACTTCCTCGCTACCGAGAAGGCCGGTCTTACAACCCGAAAGTATTGCAGCGAACGATAACAGCGCGATTACCAAAACTTTTTTTATGTTCATTTAAAGAATACTCCAAAAAAATGTGCCTAATGCAGATTTTACTACTTTTATGTTTAGCTTCAAGTCACCAGACTTTTACGAGGTTACGCAATGATTTGTTCGGAAAAGGTTTGTCTCTGGTCAGAACCACCTGCCGAGACGAATATTCAACACGAGCGCTCACGATGCAGCATTAAACCACCCGCTACCGCAGGGTCGTTCTGACGGCAGCCGTTGAGGGCTGCTTTTCGGCCTAGGCCTGACAAAGCTTTGGAGCTAAATCCTGGAAGATATAAGAGAGCGATTTATAAACAAGTTTTGAACACAGAAACGCGGGCGAATCGTAATTCTCAAAGTACGAATACTCAACCAGATCCATGCCGACAACTCGTTTAGTTTCAGCAAGTTTACGAATCAAGGTTAAGGTTTCATACCAACCTAAACCACCTGGCTCAGGCGTACCCGTCGTAGGAACGATGCTTGGGTCGAGGCCGTCGATATCGATTGTCAGATATACATTCTCGGTCAGTGAATTTACGGCGTCGTCTATCCAATCGGTTCTACCGACGATGTCTCTGGCCCAAAATATCTTTGTAGGCAGACCCTCTTTTAGCGACCGTGCCTCGTCGCCGGAGATCGACCGGATTCCGACCTGAACCGACGGGATCCGCAAATCCTTCACTACGCGAGCCATGATCGAGGCGTGAGAATGCGGTGTTCCGTCGTATGTATCACGGAGATCCGCGTGGGCATCTATCTGAAGCACGCTCAGATTCTCGAATTTTTCATGATGGGCTTTTATTATCGGCACAGAAATCGAATGCTCGCCGCCAAGCATGCAAATAAATTTATCCATCTCGAGCAGCTTCTTTGAATAACCGTAGAGATCGGCCATCATGGCGTCGGGCGTTTCGCGGGCCGTAAA
Source organism: Chloracidobacterium sp. (assembly GCA_031430895.1). Lineage (GTDB taxonomy): Bacteria > Acidobacteriota > Blastocatellia > Pyrinomonadales > Pyrinomonadaceae > OLB17. The sequence goes on from JANPCJ010000299.1 coordinate 11,261, forward strand.
TTCCGGCAGGGTGTGAATGCCGAGTTTGTAAACTTCCGAATCGGTTTCTTCCTCATACAATTCCATGTTCCGCGAGGCGTGAACTATCGCCATCGCACCCGCACCCGTTCCCGTTCCGTAGGAAACGGTCGCTTCGTATGAGACGGGGAGAATTAGAATGCGTGCGGAATCGAGGTCGCAATATTGCGGCTCATCAATTCCGCCGAAATTTACTGGAAGTTGCGTTGATTCAGACATAGAGAAAAATGGATAATTGAAAATGGAAAATGGAAAATTCGGAGTCGAATCCTATTTTCCATTTTCCATTTTCCGTTTTCAATTAGTTTAAGGTACATCAATACTCATCTCACGCCCGGAAAAGCTGAATGTCGGGCGTTTGCGGCCCTTCATAAACTTGGCGGCCGTTTGCGAGAGAGCGGTAATTATCATTGGCAATGCAATCGATGGGTCGCTCGGTACGTAAGCGGTCGTCGCATTGCGGAGCAGTTTGCCGAAAATCGACGTATGTGTGCCGCCGAATGACGGTGTTCGGCAATCGAGGGGCGCCGTGTCGGTTGCTATCGAGATTGCGTACTTATGCCCTCGCGGGGTAGTGCGGGTGATGTACGATGCAAGTTCCGATATGTTTACAATATTTTGGCTGCCCATGCTCCCCAAAGAGATAATGCCGGAATGCCGTGTTTTCTGGGCGATCGTCATCATGTCCATAGTGTCCTGCGTTGTATCAAACATGATCTGGATCTTTTTCTCAAATTTGGCACGGGCTATGCCTATGGCAATCTCGGAGCCGGGCAGATCGGGACAGAAAACTGGAATTCTTGATTTGTAGGCGGATGTCAGAATACCGTCTTCGTGTGCTATTTCCGAAAGTTCGCGTCCGAGCAAGTGCAAAAATTCACGAATCGAGTATGAGCGGCTCAGCTCGAGTTGGTTGATGACGCTGCCGATCCATTCGTCGGCTTCCTGATACTCTTCACGGTTGACGATAATATCGCCTACCCTGAGAACATCCGACGTATCCAGTTCATCGTCGCTCATGCTCGGATGGGCCTGATAATGATTGCGGCCGAGGATTTCGTGGATGTCGTGATAGAGCACCGTGCCGGACATCACGATAACGTCGACAAAGCGGTTTTTGATCACATATGCTATCAGCCGGCGCATGCCTGAGGTGATCAGATTTCCCGATCCGCATAGATAAATCGTGGAGTTATCGTCGAGCATGTCGAGCCAGATGCGATGTGCTTCGGCTAGCTGTTTTGCTCCAAAACCGGCTCCCTCCATTTTTTCCAGAAGGCCCGCGACCGAGCGGTCCCTGTCAATCGGCACCGGACGTGTCGGAACCGTCAAAAATTTCGAAGCCTTTGTCTTTTTTTGAGCTACCATCTTTTATTATTCTCCAAGTCTTTTAACTGTAATTTCTAAATCTTCACCCGTTCGGTTGTGTAAAATTCCAACCTGCCGCACGTTTGCCAGCGATGTGCTGCCAGGCGTATGTATCCCTATTTGAGGTCTTCAGCCCCGACCAAAATGATTCTTCCGGCTCACCTTCAACCCAGTCTGTTGACTTCTGTATTCCAAGTGGCCGCGATCCAGGATAAATCCCGGTGCCATTTCTACATTGCATTTAGAGCATTCTACCGTCATAAATCTCAACTTCCATTTGGCGTCAGATAGGTATAACTTTCGACCTGATCCTCGTAAAACTCGATCACCTTGCTGCCCTCGTTGTTCGAAAGCCGACCTTCTTTAATACGCTGCAGCACCGATTTGCGAAAAGTGTCATGCAGTTGGCCCGGGTCAAACCGTACCGAAGCTACGGCGTCTCCGAGCGTCGCGCCGTAAATAACCTTTTTTATAATATAGCCGTCTTCGCCAATAAAAACATGAGCTTCGTGCGGCACACCGAACAGATTATGGTTGTTTCCCATCACCTCCTGATAAGCCCCGACGAGCATCATGGCGAGATAATACGGCTCCTTTTTGACAAGCTTATGCAATTCCAACACGGGTTTTACGTCGTGCAGATCCACGAACTTATCCACAATCCCATCGGAATCACAGGTTATATCACAAAGCGTAGCATATTCTGACGGCTTTTTGTTGAGTTTATGTATTGGGATGATAGGAAATAGCTGTTCGAGTGCCCAATTGTCAGGCATCGAGCGGAAAACCGAGAAGTTTGCGAGGTATTTTGCACACATCAAACGACGCAGATCATCAAATTCCTCGGCTACGTATTTTTTTTGCTGCGCAAACCGATCGGCCTCTTCGCAAATATCCCAAAACAGAACTTCGCCCTTGCCTTTAGCTTCGAGCGAGATCAAACCGAGGTTGAACATTGTAAACAGTTCGTCACGATTTTCGAGGGCGTCGTGATAATACTCGCGGTAATTCTTCCCATTTATCGTCTCGCGAAGGTCGTGCAGTTCTTTGACGATCTGCGGATCATCGGCATCCATTTTCATCGGCGCATGGCTTGCGACAACCGTTTCGATCTCGTCCTGAATATTTGTCACTAATATCGCGTGGTAGGCCGACAAATAACGTCCCGATTCCTGGATTATCGTCGGATGCGGCACATTCTCGTCGTCGCAAACCGTTTTGATCACATAAATTACGTCGTTTGCAAATTCGCGCGCGTTGTAATTTGCCGATGATTCAAACGAGGTTCGAGAGCCGTCGTAATCTACCGCCATGCCGCCGCCGACATCGAGATACTCGATCGGTATCTTCATCTTTTGAATCTTGGCGTATGTCCGGGCGGCTTCTTTCATCGCGTTTTTGATCCGCTTTATGTCAGTCAACTGCGAGCCGATGTGAAAATGAAGCAGCCGGAGCATGTCGATACGACCGGCTTCCTGCAAACGACGTATTACCTCAAGAATCTCCGTGGTCGTAAGGCCAAACTTTGCTGCCTCACCTCCAGATTTCTCCCACTTACCCGAACCTTTTGAATAAAGCTTTACGCGGACGCCGATCATCGGAAGTTCGGCTTCAGGATTTTCCTTGTGAGTTTTTTCCGCGAGATCGAGCGTGTGGTCGAGCTCGCTCAACTTTTCAATTACGATCACAACATTTTTACCGGCCGAAGCTCCGGCAAAGGCGAGCTGAATAAAATCGCGATCTTTGAAACCGTTTAGGACAAGCAGGCTGTCTTTCGCCTGTTCGAGGCCGAGGGCGGCGTATAGTTCAGCCTTTGATCCGGCCTCTAGACCGAAATTGTAACGCGTTCCTTCACGCAGATATTCCTCGATCACGGCACGGTTTGAGTTGACCTTCATGGGGAATACGCAAAGATGGCCGCCTTCGTATTCAAATTCTTTTATCGCTTTGCGAAAGGCCGTCTGCAGCTTGCGAATCTGGCCGAACAAGAGTTGCGGGAAGCGGAGCAAAATAGGCGTGTTGACACCGCGTTTGCGCAGATCGTCAATGATTTCCTTGACGTCGGCCGTCAGGTTCTCGTTTTCGGGCGCACGGACGACGAGATTTCCTTTCCGATTTACCCCAAAATAATCGGCACCCCAATTATCTATCCCGTATGTTTCGATGCTCTGATCTATTACCGCGCTCAATGTATGTTGCTCCAGGTGGCAATGTCCAAAACTTTCATTATGCAACAAAAATTCACAAGTTAGGGGAATTATTACAAAAAAAGTGGTAATTCCGTTGAATTTCTTTGCAACCCCGTGTCAGCACTTGTGTTCGTTGTGACAGGAGCCAGCTCGTATCAAAAGTAACCACTTTCAGAGAATAAGCCACGAATGCACGAATAAAAACGAAGAATTCCCTTTTTTATTCGCGCATTCGTGGCAAAATTCTCGCCCAATTCATTCGATTGCCCAGTCTTGAAACAGACTCTCACGCGCGGGCCTCCGCACCTGGGAAACAGTAGGCGCTGGGAATCGGCGCTTCTGGCATAGGTTTTGCCTCGTTGCGGTTGGAAGAGTGGCATCGTGGCCAAAACCGATGGAAACATCGTTCATAGCGCCGATCTTACCGCTAAAGATGCCGCATCTTGTCAAAGTGTGGGTGCCAAAAACTGTCACTTTATAGATGGCAAATCGCTAAAAGTTGAGGTGGAAGGAATGAAGAAAAGCAGCGAGCGTGGATTCTCGATCATAGAGCTTCTGGTTGTTTGCGTAGTTATCGGTATCATCGCGGCGATCGCCGTGCCGCACCTGCAGAAAGCGGTTCGCGGAGCTGAGATCGGCAGCACATTTGCCATTATGAGAACGATCTCTTCGACGCAAATGAACTTTTACACCCAGAACAGCCGGTTCGGGAACCTGGGCGAGATCAACAATATACTCTCGAGCGGTATCGGTACGCAGATCGGCAACGACATCTATCGAAGTAAGTTTGTCTACTCGATGACGCCGGCCGTGCCGAGCCCGGCCGAGCTGAGAGAAGGCTACATCATAACCGCTACCCGCGATGTGACCAGCGAGGGCATCGTTTATCAATTCGAGGTGACCAACTCAAACGAAATCAGACAGATATTGCCCGCCCCATAGTTCGTTCCGCCACTCTCCACGCGTTAAACTATCCTGCCCCGATAGGTGTCAAACCATGAATGTCTTTGAAGACCTTATTGTCGAATTGGAAGAAGAAAATCTTCTGGAAAAGACCGCGCCGGATGTCGGTCGAAAGACGGCCGCCGGACGAAAAAAAGCCAGAGAGCCGCAACCGAATGGCAAACCGGAAAATAGTTTCGAAATCGAGCCAGCACCCGTGACATCTGCCGCCGTCGCGGAGCAGGAGCAATCGCCGGTGCCGCGAAAGCCGAGAAACGGCAACGAGTTTTACAAAAAGCGGGCTATCGGAGAGCTTTCAAATCTGCAGATGGTCGAGCATGTTCTGACCGGCGTCGAGCGCGAGTACATGAAGATCGTGCCGAATGTGTATGACGATTTTGTCGCCAAAAAGGCGCTCAATTCATTCTTGAACGTCTCCGAAAACGAAAATTCCGAGCAGCACGCGGAAGCCGAATTTGCCCTGATGACCGAAACCGAGTCATGGTGCTCGGCGCTCGGCATACGCGACGCGCATGTTCCGGTTTCGAGCGTCCGCCTGTATTGCGAGAATTCGCGTCCGCCACTTTCTTCCCAGGCCCTGGTCGCTCTGGCCCGATTTTACCGCAATCTGCCGTACACCGAGCTTGTCCGCTCCAAATTCGATTTTGTAATGACGCGTTTGTTTTCGCGCCCGGATGAGCATGGAACGCGCGTCAGTTTGTTCGAACGCGAAGACATTCTCAATCACATAAATACGCTGTATAAGGATTGGTCAAGCATCGCCCTCTATTCGGCTGACGAAGATGAATCGAAAGTAATGTTGACCGCGTTGAGCTTCGACGACCTCGCGACCGAGGCCGAGAATACATCAACCTTTGACACGCTTGTCGAAAGGGGCTTTTTCGGCCGTCTGCGGAACTTTAAGGAGAGTATCAGCGAATTATACTATTCGCCGCACGTCACGGCCGCCGCGATCGAGTGTAATGTTCGCGTCGGCAACGCATATACCAAACTGCTCTCGCTCGAACGCGAAAAGATGGATGCCGAGAGCATACAGACGAAATACGGCGGTGAGAATGATCAGGCCGCTTCCGACGCCGCCGGTCATACACTCAATCTAGTCTCAATACTTAGCGAAATCCCCGCCCCCGTCAGGTCCAGCGAAGATGAACCGACCCTGAGTACGCCGACCGGAGAGCAGGAACGCGTCGATGCGAATGCTCTGACATCGATGCGTCCTCTGGAGCAGGTGGCGAAATCGAAGCGGGAAAAGCGAGAACGTCCGGCTTTCTTTGGAAATCTGGTCGAGAATGCGTTATCGATGAACAGATGGTTCCTCGGCGTTTCGATCGGCCTCATCGCGGCTTCGTTCGCGATATATTTGTGGTCAAACTTCGGAGCACCCGGTGACGCCACCACGAAAGGCGTGCAAACGGTCGCAATGGAAAACCCCGTCGCCCAGGAGCACGTAAACACGTCGCGCATTAGCGGCGAAACATTTTACGCCCTGATGCAGCCGTCATGGGACATGCTGCCAAAAGAAAAGCGTACCGAAGTTCTACAGGCCATCTACCAAACCGCCACCGAAAAAGGCTGTAAACAAGTCCGTCTGACCAGCCGCGACGGCAAAGCCGCCGGCTACGCCACCGCCACCCGCTCCGAAGTCATCATGCCGTAAGTTCTGAGTCCCGCGTTCAGGCGGCCCTTCGCCAGCGAAGAGGCGTCTGGAGACGGGACTTAGAACGCGTCAGCTTTAGCTTTACCGGACTTTTCTGGCTTGCCGCTTCAATTTACCGCCTTCGAGCTCAACTCCGACTCCTTCATTTTGACCTGTGCATAAACCTCGGCGAGCGAGAGTTTGCAGTTGATCGATTCGAGTGAGATCACGTCGTCGCGTTCGTTGTAGATGCGATAGATCCACTGTTTAGCGTTTTGGCGGGCGTAGTGCTCGATGCGCATCTCGTTTTCGTTTACAAGCAGGCATTCCTTGATATTTGGGATCGCCAGAAAGCCTTCTAGCTTTTGCGTACGGTCGGTCGATTTTGAGAGGCCGGAGAAAATCTCGATGATGACGGTCGGATTTTGCAGCAGTTCGGCGCGTTCGTTGGCAAATACAGGTTCGCCGTTTACGATCACGACGTCTGGAAAACAGACTGAGCTTTTGCCGATCCGCACGGGCATGTCGTTGGCGTACATCTCGCATGTGTTGCGGTGAATGCGGCTGCCGATCGCGACGACAAAATTTGTCGAGATCAGATTGTGCCAGCGGTTTGCGGCTGGTTTTGGCACGATATGGCCGTCGAGATATTCATTTTTGACGACATCGCGGCGTTCCGTGACCTGAAAGGTTTTTGTTTGTTTGGCGGCGGATTGGTCTAACGTGGTTTGGTTCATACTGCGGTACAACTCCTTGGAAAAATAACAAAAGGGCCGGGAGAGCGGTTTAACAAAGTCGATAGCTTTGCGTGGGCGAATTTTGTTTGCTAAAAATAGTGTGACACATAGCGCCGCGCTTCTTCAAGGAATAAATGAAACTTGTCCTTTTGGCCGAACAGACCAAATCAACTATCGAACGCGGTTCGCCCGATCTCGAAATAACATCGACGGCCGGTCTCGACATCGCCGGGCCGGGTGACATCACCTTTCTCGCCAACCCAAAATACACCCGCCAGATCGCGACAACCGGAGCGTCAGCGATCTTTCTCAACCAGGGCATCGAGATCGTGCGCGAAGACATCGCGGTATTGCGTTCCAAAGATTCGTACGCAGCCTATACGCGGGCGATGCGGCTGTTCTTTCCAGAGTCTGCGATAAAACCACTCGTCCATCCATCCGCCATCATCGATGCGACAGCCAGTGTTGCTGACGGAGTTGAGATACATGCGAGCGCGGTCATCGGCGTGAACTGCATCATCGCGAGTGGTGTGCGCATAATGCCAAACGCGACGATTTATGACAACGTCAAGATCGGCGAAAATACCACTATTCATTCGGGCGTTTCTATTCGCGAGAATTGTGAAATCGGGCGCAATTGCACTATTCATAATAATTCAACGATAGGCTCGGACGGCTTTGGCTATGCGAAAACTGAAGAAAAACGCTGGCTAAAAATCCCCCAAACCGGCCGCGTCGTGATCGAAGACGATGTCGAGATCGGTGCAAACACGGCTATCGACTGCGCCTCGGTCGGCGAAACGCGGATAAAACGCGGTGCAAAGATCGACAACCTCGTCCAGATCGGCCACTCGTGCACAATCGACGAAGACGCGCTGATCTGCTCGCAAACCGGTCTCGCGGGCAGCACACATATCGGCAAACGCGTCATCCTCGCCGGACAGGTCGGCATCGCCGGCCATCTGCGAGTCGGCGACGATGTCGTCATCACAGCCCAGGCCGCTACTGCTCACGACGTCCCGGACGGCGCGATGATCGGCGGTCCCGGACTTGATAATATGGTTTGGATCCGCGTAGTTTCAGTATTCAAACGCCTTACGGATGTCGTCAAAACGGTCCGTTCGCTTGAAAAAAAAGTCGACAAATTGGAACAACAGTCAGCAAAGAGCGAATGAGATATAAGAGTTCTTGAAAACCCTTAATTCGTGCATTCGTGGCAAAAGCTTTAGCCACGAATGCACGAATAAAGCCATGAATTTCACAAACGTCGCAATTAAATGTCTCCTTCAACAGGTTTCTCAAAGAACTCTATAAATGAATAATATGGAAAAAGAAGTATCGGAATCAGGCTACGACATAACACCACTAAACGCCGACGCCATCGAACGGCTCGCTCAGGAGCTAAACGAAGAGGAATACCGAATCCTCCTAAACCACGGCACCGAGCCAGCGTTTTGCGGCACACTGCTCGACAACAAACTCGACGGCACCTACGCCTGCCGCCTCTGCGGCCTGCCGCTCTTCAGCTCAAGCCACAAATTCGAATCCGGCACCGGCTGGCCCTCATTCTACCGCCCCTTCGACAAAGACCACCTGACAAACATCGAAGACACCACCTACGGCATGCGCCGCATCGAAATCCGCTGCGCCAGATGCGCCGGCCACCAAGGCCACGTCTTCCCCGACGGCCCACCGCCAACCGGCCAGAGGTATTGTCTGAATTCAGCTTCGCTTGAGTTTTTTGAGGAAGGCGAGGAGATAGTGCAGAAGTAGAGGAATCGAGGAGGCGGGGAGTGGAGGAGTTGAGGAATTGGGGAGCGGGGTCGTAAGCTGGAAAAATGATTACACGACACCAAGACCTTGACGTCTATCGAAAAGCATTCGAAGCCGCGATGGAAATGGCTTTCTCCGGCGTCTCACCGGGCTTTGCTCTTTCGCCGAGCGGCGAAGCTATGCTTCGCCGGAGGTGCAATAATCGTAATGCGGCTATGCCGCCGTTCCCGGACTGGCGGCATAGCCGCAAGAATGTTTGGTAACGCGACGGCGAAGCATAGCTTCGCCGCTCGGCGACGCGAGGTGCGAGATCAGAAATATTGCTTCGCCGCTCGGCAACGCGGCAAGCCGCAATTACGCGGTTATTCCGCAGACAAACTCGGCTGGTCGTCTTTCTTTGCCTTCTGGGCTTTCTTGGTTACTTCTTCGACGAGCGGCAGGTTCATTCTTACTCCGTCGAGGATTTCCTGAACCGTCACGATCTGCATACGGTTAAGCGGCTGGAACATATCGGGCTTGAACTTGCCTTGTTGTTTGGCGAAGGTCGTCATTGGAGCGGTTGGGTCGTAACGGGTGATCAAAATACCGCAAGCGGCCTTTTCGCTTTCGACGACGGCGAAGAGGTCACGGATGTCTTTTACGTTTGGAGTCTTTCCTGTCTTAACGGAAAGAATAACGGGCAGAACTTCGTCTTTCGATTTTCTTGTGTAGGAAACGCCGTCTATGCCTTTGTCGGCGCCTCTGGACGTTTGTCGTTGATAGTGGCCGGCTTTCTGGAGACTGTCTGTCTAACGATTTTTATCTAATATGGAAAAGTAGAGTTTGGGGTCAGGCAAATTGTGGAGACTTGAACTAACGAATGTAAAAAGTAATTCTTTCATCCTTAAATCGATTCGAACACATTTCAAACAAATACGGATCTTCTCTTGGAAGGTAGACGATGAGACGTTGCGTCGAATCAAGTCTTCGCAAAATTCCAAGAATGAGTTCTAAAACCTGACTTGGCGCCCATCCGCATCCAGCAACGAGATTTAGAATAATTTCTTTAATGTCTGTTGAAATTGCAATAGATTTTGCGAACTCTTCTACGGCAAGCCGTCCCGTCGGAGCTGTCCTTGGATCAAACTCTAATTCTAAAAATTCAATTATTTCAGTAGGCTCTAGATTGTCCGCCAAACGAAACTCGAGAATATTTTCATGTTCTGAGTTCCGAAAATACTTCGGAGTCACTAAACCAGTAAACCGAAGTAAGAATGCGTCAAACGTAGCGGATCCAACGTTTTTTGAGGGCGAAATAATAGTCGAATCTAGGTCTTCAATAGGATTGAAGGCTATACCATTGTCCTTGAATATGATCGTTCTTTCGCCAGATTCAATGTTGAATTCAGTCGCTTTGCCGTGATTGTATGCATTATCACTTAATTCGTAGGCTAAGGTGATAAGCGATGCCCTAAGTTGTTTGGTTAGTTTTGTTTCTATGGCAGGCCGCGAAAAGTATGCATGAAGGCGATCAGGGCTAGAAAAACGATTCAATGTGATTGTGGATTGGATAGAATCGGGAAAAACAAAATTCTCATAAAAATGTTCAAGTATTGCAGGCCGATATACAATTTCGGATTCAATATCATCCCAAGCCCACACTTGAACACTAAAGGGAATTTTTTCATCTTCTGAATACTGTCTAGCCATCAACTGGATACGTGCATCCCTTGGCCCCGTGATGGCTAATGTAAACGACGAAATTTTCGGGTAAAATGAAGTAGCCTTCTCACATTCCGCGGACAATTCCGTTGTGGTTAGTGACGTACCTAGCCTTGCATCTTTGTCTTTGCATTGGACGCCAGCCAATTGATTTGTATATATAGGCCTGCCAACAATATCAACCCCATTTTGGACTTGTCCCAGCCTTCCATTCTTTTGAGCATTAGGATCATTCCATATTTCACTCCAGAGCCTGTGACAAATGCTTTCAAAGTCCTGCCAGTTTTTGGGAATTGGTAATCTAAAGTCCATAATTCTGAGTGCCCTTAAAATTTCATTATTTTATGGATTAATTTCTTTAGGTGCGTTTCGACCTTTGAATGCTCTGTACCGTGTTCGCGATTGACTGCTGCGTCTGCACGCCGTTCTTATTCGACAGGATAATCTTCGTAACATTGGTGGGCGTGGTCGTCCCACGTCCATGTGTCGGTGAAGGCCTGTGCCTGGGCGCGGTCTTCGGTGCCGATGTTGTTGTATATCTGGTTGTAATTGCGTTTGGAATTGAACGGCGGATCAATATAACAAAGATCAACCGTCTCGTCGCGGATAAACTTCCGCATCACATCAAGATTATCGCCGTAATATAGTTTGTTCATGGGATTTAGTCGACAACCGCTTATTGTATCCGCATTATCTTAGAATATATGTGCGGACGATACAAAATGACGGCGTAGAGCCTTCAATGCAAAATTGGGAGAGCTTAACCGCGAACTTAAACGAAGCGGCAATGAAACCTTGTGGTTTCGCCGTTTGAACTTTTATGAACGAAAAAAGCACCCGAATGACGAGGTGCTTAACTTATGATCTCATTTTCCGCGCGTGATTCCTGAGCGATGTATTCAATTACACGCCTTTAAAAACTTGCAGCCCCGACCTTCAAGAAACTTACAGTGTATGTGGATCAATGAGGGCGATATATTTGTGTCGGCCTGAATATCTTCCACAGTTACTCGTCCTCGTAAATATTTTCACGGCTGTCCTCAACAATGGCCGTGTTCCGCGAATGACTTTTTGCCCAATCTTCCCAGGCCAACGCCCTTTCCCTTCGATTTGATTTTGTCGATTTCTCAAGCAAATCATCGACGAAGTCAAGCACTTCTTTTTGCGACGAACTCGGCAGCATTCGAATCTTGTTGTGAATAGTTTCTACTGAGATCATATGGGGACTTCTAAAATTACAAAACCTTCAACACAAAGTTCACAAAGGGAAGACACAAAGACCACAAAGTGTTGATTATCAAATGATTTCTTGTGTTCTCCGTGTCTTCCCTTTGTGTCCTTTGTGTTTAAATCTTCTATTTTGAGAGGTGCCCATATGTATTCACCTCAATCCTCTATACCATCAGCATTTTATCACAGATGCCCGTTCTATTTCCGATCTTTGAAGCTATCAAACAACCTCGTATGCCGGCTCGTCAAGGGCAGCATTCGACCGTTGATGAAGAGGTATTTTATGTTTGTTCGGGCGTCGAGCAGGTCGCCGTCGGTGACGACTATGTTTGCGACTTTTCCGATCTCGATTGAGCCCATTCGGTCGGCGATGCCGAGGATTTGCGCCGGGAAGAGGGTGACGGATTTTAGGGCGTCGTCTTTTGAGAGGCCGAAGGCACCGGCGATGCCGGCGTGGTAGGGCAGGTCGCGGACTTCGGCGCCGGCGTCGCCGGTTGAGATGCAGTATTTAATGCCCGCCGCCTGCATTTTTGACGGGGCTTCGAAGAAAAGATCATACGGATCGTCGTCGCGGACCGGAAGGCTGTAAACGTGGGTATAGATGACCGCGATGTTGTTTTTCTTTAGGTCGTCGGCCGCTTTCCACGCTTCCTGTCCACCGCGGATGATGCCTTTTAGCTTCATTTCGCCGACAAATTTCGCAACAGCGCGGATGTCGCGTTCGCGTTCGACTGTGAAGATCACCGGACGCTCGCCGCGAATGTACGGGGCCATCGCTTCGAATCTCTGATCGGCCGCAACGTAGGGAAGCGTTTTGTCTTTTGCGTAGGCGTCTTTGGCCCGCAGATAGTTTTCGGCGTTGCGAAATACCTTTTTGAGATCTTCGACCGCCGTATCACGGCGCCGGACAAGCTCGGTGAATTCTATCGGCGGCCCCGGCGGGGCAAATCCTCCAAATCCGCCACCGCCGCCCGCGACAACGCGCGGGAAATTGATGACCAGACCGAATTCTCCAATGACCGCCATCTCATCCGCCGTCGAGCCGTTGAGATTAATAACCGCCGCCTGGCCGGGCATGAGGCCGCCAGTCGGGGCCGACATGACGGTCGTAATGCCGTTAACCCGCGTTACATTTACATGCGACGAATGCGGGTGAATGCCCTTTATTGCTTTGGCGTTGGCGTTCATCGTGCCGATTTCGGAAACATCGACCGAGGCATTTACGCCCTGACCGATTTCAGCCAATCCAAGACTCGTGCCCGCGTCGATCATGCCGGGAAATACCGTCAGACCTCTTCCGTCAATTCTCTCGGCTCCAGATGGAACGGCTGCATTGGCCCCGACGGCCGTGATCTTGCCGTTTTGAATAACGACCGTGCCATTATTGATGGCCTCGCCTGAAACCGTGACAATTCTCGCTCCCACGATAGCAAACGTCCCGGCCTTGCCAGTGGCGTTCTGCTCCGTTCCGTCATTCTGCGCCAAGCACGTCAGTCCGATTAGGAGAATTGAACCGCAGAGACGCAGAGACGCAGAGAGAAAAGCGTAAAACCATTTTGGGGCCCGCTGATAATATTCTGATCGACTATCCATTCTTTGCTGCATAAAAGTTTCTCTGCGACTCTGCGCCTCTGCGGTGAAGATTCCGTATCCCATTATTTATTACCCCCGTCGCCGTATTCGGCATCGTCGCGGTCGCCTCGGCGGCGTTCGGTCGGGACGCGCGGAGGGCCGCCGCCGGCTGCGGGCGGTTTGTTGATGTCGAGCTTTTCGAGTGTTTCGCGTTCTTTGGCCATGTCGGTCCGCATTTGTGCGTCTTTTGCCCGGTCGAAATAGGTTTCACCCTCGATCAGAGTCATCTCGACGCGGGAGAAGACGCTAAACGGATGGGCCGTCCAAATGGCGATGTCGCCATCCTTGCCGACCTCGATCGAGCCGGTGCGTTTGTCGATGCCGAGCTGTTTTGCCGGGTTGATCGTGATCATTTTCAAGGCGTCTTCCTCGGGCACACCGCCGTATTTCATAACCTTTGCGGCGTCGAGATTTAGGCGGCGCATACGCTCGTCGGAATCGGAATTGATCGAAACGTTGACACCGTTTTTCCAAAGAATGTAGGCGTTGTAGGGAATCGCGTCGTAGGCTTCGAGTTTGTAACTCCAACTGTCGGTAAAGATGGAAACACCCGTGCCGCGTTTCGCAATCTCAGGAGCGATCTTGTATGCCTCGAGGCCGTGCTGCAGCGTGGCGACCTTAAATCCGAATTCGTCAGCAAGGAGCAGTAAGTTAAGGTGCTCGTCCGAACGGTAGCCGTGAGCGTGGACGAGGCGCTTTCCTTCGAGAACTTCCACGAGCGGCTGTAGTTCAAGATCGGTGCGGGGCATCACTCTAGTCTTCTTTGCTTTAAAGTCGTCCCAGGACTGTTTGTAATCGCGTGCCCGTAAAAAAGCGTCGCGCATCGTTTCAATCACGCCCATGCGGGTACGTGGATAGCGTACGGCGGTACCGGGCGGAGCAAACGACGTTGAGCGTTTTACATTCTCGCCCATCGCAAATTTTATCCCCGGCGGAGCATCCGATATTGGATAATCCTCGACAGGGTGACCCCACTTAAATTTAACAGTCGAGTTTTGACCGCCAATCGAATTTGCCGAACCGTGGAGCAGATTTGCGGCCGTCACGCCGCCGGCTAAAGCACGATAGATCGCAATATCGTTGGGATTCAGCATATCGCGAACGGCGGTCATCGATGTGACGGAAAACGTGCCTTCATTGATGGCGTCGAGCATCGAATGCGAGTGGCAATCGATAATGCCGGGCGTCACGTATTTGCCGGTAGCATCAATTGTTCGAACACCCGCCGGGGCCGCAATATTCGCACCGATCCGCGCGATCTTGCCGTTACGGATCAGTATGTCGGTATTTTGCAAGGTTCCTCTAACCGCCGTCATAACTGTCGCGCCTTTGATCAAAACGTCGTCCGCTTTCGCCTGAGCAAACATCAGCGTCGGGGATATGAGACAAATCGAAACTAGTAAAAATAAAACTGTCGTTTTTTTCATGTTAAGCCTAATGTGTTACGTTTTGAGTCCCTGCTTTAGCAGGCCTCAAAACTTTACGGATTCCTGGTGCCTGAGAAGGGAATCGTCCCCTGCGGCGAATCGATGGTGCCGCTGATTTGATTGCCCGTGACGGTGCCGCGGGCGGTGATGTTGACTGTCTGGCCGCCAAATTCTACCGTACCGCCGAAGGTGAATCCCTCGGTTGTGACGCGGCCGTCCGCGATCTGCGTAGTTCCAAGTTGCGAGGTCATCGTGCCGGTAAATGACGCTGTTCCCTGCTGAACAAACACAAGCGTTGCCGCCAAAGATTGTCCGGGAATCTCAATGTTGATCGAGTAAGTTCCGCCTACATTGGGAAGCGCGCCCGTCAGCGGAGCGACGCCTCCCGTACCGGGACCACGGCCGCCCGCCGCCGGTCGTGCCGGTTCTTTCTGCTCGAAAACCTTTCCGTCAACCAGTATCTGCGGCACAAACTTGTCGCGGCCAAAGATGTCGCCCTTTACAATCGCCAAATTCGCGATCTTTCCGGGTTCGATCGAGCCGAGCCGATTGTCTACGCCCAGCACCTCTGCCGAGCCGAGCGTCATCGCGCGGATAGCCGCATCCTTGTTCAAACCGCCTTCAACGGCTTTTCCAGCGTTCGTAAAGAAATCGCCAATAGCGGTGGCGCCGCCAGATTGAAAAGCAAACTTGACGCCCGCCGCCGCCAGCTTGGCGGCGCCTTTGGGTGTTTCCGCCCTAAGACGCAGAGTTTCCATGCTGTCGGGATCGGCATCCGGCGAAATCGACGCTGTTCGTTTTGGAAAATTAAGAGAGAGCAAAACCGGTACGTTCTGAGCTTTCAGCCGGTCGGCAACCTTCCACGCCTCCTGACCACCGGCGATTATGCCTCGCAAATTGTATTGCTTAATGAGATCCAGGGCCCGGATGATCTGTATCTCGGTGTTCGCGTTAAAGACAACCGGCATCTGGCGATTTATCACCGGATAAAGTGCCTCAAGCGATTTGTCCGAATCGGGTCTCTTTAGGCCTTTTGGATCGGCAGCGTATTGTTTCTGAATTTCCTGAAGCCGGCCGGCGTCGTTAAAGAGTTGTCTCAAGGCCGAAAAAGTTCCAAGCAGCGATGCCGGATACTGGCCTCCGCCGATGGTCGTAAACGTCACGTGCTGTGCAAACGGTGAACGGATTACCATAGCCGATACCGAATCGCCAGCAAGATTAATAACAGCCGATTGCCCCGTAAAAATGCCCGTCCGGCCCGTCGTCAAAACGGTCGTGATACCGACGTTGCGACTAGCCTCAAACTGGGCCTCACCTGCTCGAAGCTCTTCAAATGTCGCGTCCTCAGGCCTGAGGCCTGCCGGATAATTCGAACTCGATGTCGGTTGCGTAGCCGCCGCGGCTGCCGCTTGCCCACCGCCGGGACCGCCGGCGCCAAGCGTCGCAGGACGAGC
>JANPCJ010000300.1:0-19974 GCA_031430895.1 Chloracidobacterium sp.
ACGCGGGGGGTAAAACCCCCCTTCGGCACTGCCCTGGGGACACTTTTTCGATCTTATTGCAAAATTGATTTCCTGGTCAAAACTATTTCTTCAATTCCTCCTCGATCAATTGCCTCAAATCGGCGTCGCCAAATCGGACAAGCTCGCGGCCGTTGACAAAAAAGGTTGGCGTTCGGCGCACGCCGAGGCTTTGGCCGTCTTTCATGTCGCGTTCGATCTTTGCCTCGAACCGTCTTTCATTGATCGCGCGACTGGCTTTTTCTGTATCCAGGCCAAGCTCTTTAGCGTATTTATCAAACAACTGATTAATGCCGGGGGCCGATGAGTCGGGCGGCGCACCATGTTTGGTGCCCCATTCAGACTGTTTCTCGAAAAGGATTTCCTGGGCCTCCCAATACTTTCCCTGTTCCCCGGCTGCCTCCGTGAAAGTCGCGGCGGTCCTCGAGTTTGGATGAAGCGGCATGTATCTCGTAACGAGTCGAATCTTGCCCTCGTAGTCTTTCAAAATCTTCTTGACGGCCGGTGCAAAAGCCGCACAGGATTCACATTCCGGATCATAAAACTCGACCAACGTGATCCTGGCATCTGCCGGCCCGAGCGAAGGGCTATCCGGCCGAACGAGCTGTCCCGCTGCCGCCGTATTCGAATTCGACGCCGCCGTCACGGGTTTTCGCGCGTTCTGGACCGAGTTTTGATAATAATTTGAACCGAGAACCGCCGCTATGATGATGACAATCGCCACAACACCCAGTATTTTGATTTCCTTTGACATAACACTATTTTTCCTCTGGTTTATAAAACAACAGACACAAAGCCACGCCGACGAAGGCCGCGAGCCCCATCATCGGTATCGTGATAAATCCGAGCAACTCGATTTGAACCGCGTTGCAGGGAACTCCTTCGGTACAGGGAGTGATGCTCTCGGGGATAAATCCGTAGTAAAGCAAATTGTGGTAGATCGCGATTGCCAAACCCGCGAGCGCAAATGCGAGCGCATAGATCTTCATCCGCGCGTCGCGCAGCACGATCCCGATCCCGATTATCAGAACAAGCGGATACATCGCGATTCGCTGATACCAGCACAAAACGCACGGCGGCAGCTGCATCACCTCGCTAAAAAAAAGGCTGCCAACCACCGATAGAAGAGCGATGACCCACGCGATATATGGTAAAAATTCGTTAAGTTTTTCTTTAGGCAGAGTCATATTTAACCTCTGCCATTATAGTATTATCCAGAACCGACCGTGAAACCGCTTTAATGAGGTGCACAAGCCCGCGCGTAAGCAAGGGCGAAACCGGCAGGTTGAAAGTATCGTCCTTGCTTACGCGCGGGCTTGCGCACCAGCAGTAGATTTAACCTACTAAAAAAATCTGACGGTATAGCTAAACCGAACGCCCCGGCCGATCTCGGGTGAGATGTCTTTGATAAACGAGATGTGGTTGAAAAACAGCTTGTTATTGAGATTGTACGCATTTACCGAGAAGATGTGTGCGAAATGCTGCCGCGCGATAGTGTACGATCCCGTGACGTTGGCGGTGCCGTACCCGGCGGTCGGCGTTTCGTTTGCAAATATCCGGTCTTGCCGCCTGACCGCGACAAATTCCGGCCGGATGCTCAGGTTCCCCTTATGGAAATCGAGGCCAAAGCGTGCCCGGAGCGGCGCGATACGCGGAAGCGCCCGGCCGTCCTTTAGTTCGGCGTTGACATAATCGAGGCCGGTCAGCACGTTCAGATATTTGTGAGCGGTCACATCGAGGCTCAATTCGGTACCGGTAAAACGGCTGTCGCCTTGCAAGAATAGCGCTATCGGAAACCCGCTGACGTCATCCACTTCTCCGGTCGGGGCAAGAAATACAAAGTTCTTGAAACTGTAATAATAAAAGTTCGCCTCCGCCTTGAGCTTTGAATTTTGATGCCTCAGCGACACGTCAATGCCATTGCTGATCTCGGGCGTCAGTGCTGAGTTGCCGACCTCGAAGGCCAGCGTCCCGTCATGCGGGCCGTTATTATATAGTTCCTCGAGCGCCGGTGCACGAAAACCGTGGGAATAATTGGCGACAAACGCCCCGCCTGTCCACAGATCGAAACGAGCTCCAATCGCACCCGAAAAGCCGGTGTACGCGCGATCGGGCAATGCGGGATTTACCGGATCATATCGGTTATTCTCGACCCGTCCGCCAAATTGCAGCGTCATGCGTTCGAATTTCAATTCTTCGAGTCCAAACACCGCAAATGAATTCTGCCGAACGGGGCCATCGATCAAAGTCTCAAGTCCGATGGTCGAATAATCTCGCTTGAAACCGTTAAAGCCGAACCGCCCGCTCAGCTTGCCGATCTTTTTCTGTTCGAACATGCCGCGATACGAAAACACGTTGTTCTTAAAGGTTGTCCCGACCTCGCCATTGGCCAGTTCCTGATGTTGATATCGGCTGATGTCGAGCGTGAATTTGATAGCGCTGATGAGCCAGTCCGGGTCGTTGTAGCCGAAATTAAACTTCAGATCGTTGCGATGCATACGCAGGCTGCGGAGCGCGGGGTCGGTCTCGCGAAAATCGAGCGGGATGCCGTAACGGTTTTGATAGTAGCTGTAAGTCGCGTTGAAAAATGCCTTTTCTCCGAAATAGCCAAATCCGCCGCTGCCCGTCGCGCTCCGCGTAAACGTATTTTGGACCCTGCCAAAACTACCGCCGGCCTTGTGGTCGCCGGTTCGCTGTCCGCTTGCGTTGCCCCAGAACATCCAGTTGTTTACGCCGTATTCGAGGCCGCCGCTCACCGCCCCCTGACTATTGTTTGTCCCGCCAATAGTAGAGAAATATCCTCGAACGCCTGGATGAGCGCCTTCGTCATGGCCGCTGATCGCGTTGACCACGCCGCCGATTGCGTTGCTGCCATAGAGCAGCGTCGCGGGGCCTTTCACAACCTCGATACGCTCGACGGCCAGCGTGTCAACCGGTTCCGAGTGGTCGCCCGATTGCGACGCCAGCGAACCGACGCTCACACCGTCGCTCGAAACCAGGACGCGGTCGCCGTCAAAACCGCGGATAACCGGCCGCGACGTTCCCGGCCCTGACGACCGCTTGGAAACGCCGGCTTCATTATTCAAAACATCGCCCAACCCGATGGCCGCGCGTTCGGTTATTTGCGTCGAATTAACAACGCTCACCGATTCGATGGAATCAAAAATCGACTGTTCCGCCCCGCTTGCCGTGACGGTGACCTGTTCCTTCAAACCCAGGATCGTCAACTGAAAATCAGCGACGGCGTTTGCCCCGGCGTCGATCTGAATCTGCTTTGACGAATCCGCAAACCCCTCCTGGTGAACGAGAATCGTGTAACGTCCGGGCGAAACATTGGTAAACTGAAAATTGCCGTCATTGTCCGTAACCGTATTGCGTTTTAGCTCGACAATCTGAACCGATGCCTGGTGTAACACCGTGTCCTCACCGGCAAGACGCACCGTCCCGCCGACCGTGCCCGCATTTTGCGCAAAACCGGAAAAAGTAACTATTAGAAGGATCGTAGAAATAAAAATAATTTTGTTCATGATTTCAACCTCAAAAACTCCCGGCGTGATCGCCGGAGCATATCAAAAAGAACCGCTATTAAAGCGCGGTAAAGATGGTATTGGACTTTTTGCTTAGCTTAAGAGATTTCGGGAGGGTGAAATGGTGGACTTACGGAGCGGAAAAGGCCGTGTGCCGTAGAAAACTCTATTCGAGCGGCATCGCGCAAATAACTTCGCTGGCAAAGGTATGACGGCAAATCGAGCGGAGCACTATGCTGCGTGACCTCGCGGCCAAGATTCGATTTTTGCCGATCGTTTCGCCCGTTATCGCTGCAAAGTACGAGCGTGTCACACGGGTCGCCGTGAAAGCCTTCGTTGGCGGAGACTGCGGGAGCATCGGCGGATAACGGCGTCGCTTCGATCACCGAATGCGATCCCCATTCCACCAGCAGGAAGAGAAGGAAGACGGTCGCAATAACACGTCTCCAATTCTCCCGCTTTTTAAATATTTGATAGAAACTTTCCACAACCTTTGTTCCGAGTTTACCGATCCGACCAATAGTGTGCAAGCTACGGCGTTGGTGGCGGTGGTGGTGGCGTGGGCGTGTTTGATTTCGGAGCGCGTTCGAGGTGTGAGGCAACGGTCCACCCGCCTAGTTCGGTCTCCTGTGTGTGGTTATGTGCCGGGTGTCAGTCCAATTATGTTTTCCGGGCCGTTCGGTTGTAATTCCGCGTCGTTCGCCCGTAATTCCGCGTCGTTCACTCGTATTTCCGCATCTTTCACTCGTATTTCCGCGTCGTCAATTCGTATTTCCGCATCTTTCACTCGTATTTCTGCATCTTTCACCTGTAATTCCGCACCGTTCAGTTGAAATTCCGCGTCGTCCACGTGTAATTGTGCGTCGCTCGCTCGTTTTCCGCTCCGTTCACACGTAATTGCGCGTCGTTCACCCGTAATCCGCGTCTTTCACTCGTATTTCCGCGTCGTACACTCGTAATCTCCGTCGTTCAGCCGAACTCCCGCTCCGTAGCCCGGTCTTCCGAAATTATGTCCGCCTGTCGTTCGTAAAACACGGGAAATTTAACATAGATATTAAGCGATTTCAAGAAATTATTTGATTCGTCGCTTATGCAGGCGGCCTCAGCCGTCTTCCCGCGTCCTCGCGGCCCATAGCCACGCCCGTTTACGGCGTGGATTTGTTTTGCGAATTTTGATCGTCAGCCCGTTTCAACGGGCTTACTCCGCTCGCGGCTTAAGCCAAAAGAAAAAAGGACGTTAAAACGCCCTCGATCAATATATCCGCAATCGAACCACGCCCTAAAGGGACGTGGCTATACAAGAAAAGCCTCGTGAACGAGGCTCAAATGTCCTATTTTCCCGCCGTTTTTATCGCAGATTCTCTCAAGCGTTCGAGTAGCTCCGTCATATTACCGATCCATACCTCGATCCGCTCACGTTCAATCCCAGTCGACTCCTTACGCTGATGTCGCGCGATTGGGTCTAAGTCTAATTCGTCATTCGTATCACTCTGGGTTCTAAGCATTACCGGTCCCGGAGTTGCTCTGCCGCCGTTCCGATGCCCAGCTAAAAGCGGCGGCACAGCCGCGAAATCTAATGGGAGAGTCGTCCGGCGTGGCAGAGCACACGCCGCTCATCGAAGGGCGAAGCCCGAAAGACTGTCGTCGATGCCGATCCACTCGCGGTTTAGTTTCTGCGCCGCCGTCCCGATAGCTATCGGGATTCCGCAGCCGCAGAAAGGATCAAGAACAACGTCGCCTTCGTTCGACGATGCCTGAATAATGCGTTTGAGAAGTGCGTCACTTTCGGATCTAATGCCACTTGTAGCATTGCTTATTATCTGAACTGCACAGTTTAATCCCTATACTACCTGCTCTATCAGCCCCAAACATTTCCACAAATCTTTGAACTAACAGTTCTCGGTTCGATGGCTCTCGTAAATCAATATTTTTATTATCAAGAGCGAGTTTGCCAACCATTGTTATTTCTTTCCCATACTGTTCCCACATTTTCTCCGCCTGTTTCATCGTTTTGCCCATATCGTTTTCAGCCTCATTAACAGTCCAAACGCGCCTTGGAGTTTTGGCTTTATCGTCAAGCAGTCCTCCCGAACCATACATCAACAAAACAGGGTCGTCGCTATTTGCTTGATTGTCCGATATGGCTTCCTTAAACGGAACCGCTTTAAGACCAAAATCGAGCGGGTTCTTTATCCTTTGCCAGTAGCCATATTTGCTCCTCATTTGATCGAGTTGCTTTCTTTCTTCCTCGGTCAGGGCGGTAGAAAGAAAAGTAGAATAAACTGCCTCATTAACCATCTCAACCTTATCCGCTCCATAAGGCAATTTCGCGTTTGAGATAAGATCCATTGATTGCCTTAGGATTTCGTCCGCTCTTTTATCATTGCCTTTTACATATTCAATCTCTGAAGCAAAAATATTTCCAATAATGCCAGGGCGGATTGTTTTATTGATGCTACCCTTATCAAGTTGGGTTTTGAGATCGGATATGGATGCTTCTTCAATTTTTTTCTCCATTCTTTCCATTGACCAAACATCTCGTTTTTGGAAATAAAATATCGACATCCCAATAACCACGATTGCAACGCAAAATATGACTATGAAATGCTTTTTTGCTTTTGTAGAGCGTGATGGCGATTCATATTCAAATAAGTCCTTCTCTTGTTCCATTGGCCGACTCCTTTCAGTCTTATATCTGAAATCAAAATAAACCACTTCTCCAATTTTCACAACAAAGCGAGCCGGTTGGTTTTAGGACGCGGTGAACATCTGGTTGTTGCCGACGAAGTGGCGGAACGATTCGATCATTCGACCGACCTGGTCCGGTTCGTTTATCAGCTCGTGATAGGTTTCCTCGGCCTGGCGGTTCCAGTGCCACGTGTCCTCGAACGCCGTTATCTGCGATTCGTTGTCGCCGCCCGATTCGCCCGCGGAACAGCACGTTGTAATTGCGGTTCGAGTTAAACGGCAGATCGAGATAGATCAGATCGACGGAGTCGTCCTTGATGTAATCGCGGAGAATCTTCAGATTGTCGCCGTAGTAAAGAGTGTTCATGGGATACTCCGACCGTTACAGCTCGGCATTCAGATACTGCTGATAGAGTTTCTTCTGTTCCTCTGTCGGTTCGGTGACGCGGGTGAAATCGTATGTTTTGCGGTTGTCGGTGCCGAGGGTGAATGTTATTTCTCGCAGTTTGTCGAAGCGAAAGATCGAGAGCTTTATCTTGTCGCCGGGTTTTTTTTCGCCGATGTAGCTGTTCATGAAGGTCAGGCTTGCTCGGTTGCCGTCGATGGCGATAATCTGGTCGGCGCTGTTTAGTCCCTGTTCAAAAGCAGGCGTGTTCGCCGGGATCGATCTTATGGTCAAGCGGCCGTCGGTTTCGACCAGGTCGGCGCCGATATAGGCGCGATTCGATGCCGTGTCTTTGGCGTTAAACTGTAGGCCGATACCGTTTATTATTCCGGTGTAGTCGATCTCGGCTTCGCCGCGGACATACTTTGAAAAGAAATCGTCGAGACTCTTTCCCGCCATCATTTCGGCCGTCCGCTGGAAATCTTCCGGCGTGTAGTTCTTACCCTTTTTGAAGAATTCGGTATAGAGATAACGAAGCACGTCGTCGTAAGATTTCGCCCCGCCGGACGCGGTTCGAATAGTGACGTCGAGCATCATGCTGACGATTTCGCCCTTGTCGTAATAGGAGATCTGATTGTTTACGGCGTTTTCGTCCGGGCGGTAATATTTGATCCAGGCGTCAAAGCTGGCTTCTTCGAGACTCGTCTCGAAGCGGCCCGGTCGTTCCTGAAGCTGTTTTATCTGCGTGGCTTTTGTACTTAAAAACTCCTTGTCCGTGATCAGTCCGGCGCGGCGGAGCAGGATTCCCTC
This sequence comes from Chloracidobacterium sp., assembly GCA_031430895.1. GTDB lineage: Bacteria > Acidobacteriota > Blastocatellia > Pyrinomonadales > Pyrinomonadaceae > OLB17. The sequence goes on from JANPCJ010000300.1 coordinate 7,429, forward strand.
GTAATACGCGGTCGAGCCTTCGGCTACCCACAGCAGGCGCGTGTAGTTCTCGTTTTCGTAATCAAACGGCCCGAGCGCGTCGGGGCGGATGCGTTTCACATTCCAGGCGTGAAAATATTCGTGAGCGACAAGATTTAAGAAACTTTTGTATCTCGAATCCGGATTGAATGAGAACCGATTTATCTGCAACGCCGTCGAATTCAAATGCTCAAGCCCGCCGCCGCCGCGTAGATTCAGGATAAACGTATAGTCGTTATAAGGCAGTTCGCCAAAAATCTTATAACCTTCCTCGATGATCTTTGCCGTGTCGGTCGCGAGACGCGCCGGGTCATAATTTCCCTCGCCCGTGATGACGTAACGGTGGGGTTTACCCTGGACATTAAATTTGATCTCGGTAAAATCGCTGACCTCAAACGGAGAATCATAGAGAACATCGTAATTCTCGGCCCGAAAGGTATTCGTTTGTCCCTCGATGGCAGGCAAACCGGTCGCGGCTTTCCAGTCTCCGTACGGATTGACCTTTACGGTCGAGGCCGCATTCAACTGGCCCTTGACAAACAACAGCAGTGCCGAGTTGTTCCAAAATGCGTGTTCGTCATTTAGCTCGTTGGTCCTCACCGTAAGCTCGTTTGAATATACGCGATATGTGACGGCAAGCTCCTTTGCGCCCTTTGTATCAACTTGCCACGTGTTCTTGTTTATCTTGCGCCAAGTCAATCCCGCTCCACCCGTATCTTTGACGGCGAAATCCTGCACATGCCGCGCATATTCGCGCACCAAGTAACTGCCCGGCGTCCAGACCGGCATTTTTAGCTCTGTTTTGTCGGGCATCTGAGCCCATTTGACGCGCATTTCCACCTCGATCAGATGCGTCCACGGCTTTGACATCGAAACGGAATAAGATATCTCGGGCGGCGAGGGTTTTACCTCGACCATAGGCGTTTTCGCCGCCTTCGGCTTCTTCTGAGCGGGTGTTTCCTGGTACATAGAAAATAAAATTGATGTGAATACGGCTAGTAAAACTTTGGTTCTTAACATTCGATGTATTTCTCTCGCGAACTCCCCTACTGTGCTAGTTCCAGGTGAATATTCTACTATGAATCAAATTTTTGCTAAACTTTAGTTATGGGCGCCCTAAAATTGAAACCAAAGATCAGCGTTGAGGATTATCTCGCGGATGAAGAGTTAAGGCTAATCAAACACGAGTTCGTTGAGGGCGAAGTCTTCGCAATGGCCGGGACGAGCGATGATCACAACTTGATCGCTGGAGAGATATACGCTCATTTAGTGAACCATCTCCGCAACTCTACATGCTTACCGTTCTTCAGCGACATCAAGGTTCGGGTGACAAAAACCGTGTACTATTACCCCGACATCCTTGTATCCTGCGAGGAATACCCGGAAAACCCGTATTTTCGCAACCGTCCGATCCTGATTATCGAGGTGACTTCTCGATCAACCAAACGCGTTGACCGAAGTGAGAAACTTCTATTTTACCTGCAAATCCCCGACCTTCAAGAATACGTTATCGTTGATCAGCATCGGATGAATGTCGAGGTTCACCGCCGCGAACCAAATGGCGGCTGGATTACCTATTACTTCAATGAGCCGTCGGATCATGTTCAACTGACCTCGATCGACTTTTCAATTCCCTTACCCGATCTATATCGCCGCGTACAGTTTGAAAAGAATGAAAGCCGAGACGACTGACGAAAAGTTTTTCACGACGCCTCTTATCATTATTTTCGTTACCGTCTTTATCGACCTGATCGGTTTCGGGATGGTGATCCCGATCCTGCCGTTTTACGCGTCAAGCGAGCAGTTTAAGGCGACACCGTTTGAGATCGGAATACTGTTTTCCATATATTCGTGGATGCAGTTTTTCTTTTCGCCTATTCTCGGACGGCTTTCGGATACATACGGACGGCGGCCCATATTGTTCATCAGTCTTCTGGGCTCGGCCGCCGGGTATTTTGTGATCGGTTTTGCAAATACGCTTGTCCTGGTTTTTCTGGGCCGCATAATCGGCGGCATTACCGGCGGAAATATCTCCACCGCACAGGCATACATCGCCGACGTGACCACCAGGGAAAACCGGGCCAAGGGAATGGGGCTTTTTGGCGCGGCGTTTGGACTGGGCTTTATTTTGGGACCGGCGCTTGCCGGGATTCTGAGCAAATACGGCGTTCATGTGCCGTTTTATTTCGCCGCCGTTCTGTCGCTGGCTAACGCGGTCGCGCTTTATTTTATATTGCCAGAATCGCTGAAGCCGGGCTCCCGCGCCGAGGAGTCGGAGCGAAAGGGCAAGATCGCCGAGATATTCGAATCGCTTGGCGATCCGCAATTCCGGACCATCTCAATCGTCTATTTTCTGCTGATCACCGCTTTTTCGATCATGACGTACGCGTTTGTCCTCTTCACGGCGTTTACTTTCGACTACAATGCTGAGGAAAACGGATACCTTTTTGCCTATGTCGGCCTCATCGCGATCATAATGCAGGGCGCCGTTTTTGGCGTCGCGGCAAAGAAGTTTGGCGAGGCCCGTCTCGCCGTTTTTGGCTGTATCGTTTTAACGGCAAGCCTGTTTGTCATGCCCTATTCGGCGCCGGACGTCGGCGGACTTGGCGGCCTTCTTGCAATTTTGGCACTGCTTTCCTTCGGAAATGCCTTTGCCTCACCTGCCCTCTCAAGTCTCGCGTCAAAAAATGCCGCCGACAACGAACAGGGCCGCGTCATGGGCGTCATGCAATCAGGAGCAAGCCTCGCGCGCGCGATCGGCCCGACAATCGGCGGCGTCCTCTTAAACAATTCGTTGAATAAGGTCGACCGCTTCACGATTTTCCGCACCTATTGGGCGGCGTCCGCCATTATGTTTGTTGCGTTTCTGGCGGCTATCTATTTTGCGAGGTCGGTGAAGGAAAAGACAAATGTAGAATAGGCTGCTGAGGTTGGTTTCATCAACATTATTATAGAAAAAAGTTGAGTGATTATCCGACTTGATCGACAGACTCGGCAGTCTGTCGTACGAGGAAGTTAACTTACGGCACGCTTAGGTTGGACTTGTTGAGCGGTTGGGAAAACCAATCTGAATATCGTGCCTTCGCCCTCTTTGCTTTGTGCTTCGATCGTTCCGGCATGTTCCTGGATAATTCCGTACGACACCGCAAGTCCCAAACCGGTTCCGTTGCCGACGCCCTTTGTCGTAAAGAATGGGTCAAAGACCTTCTTTAGATTTTCGGCGGGAATACCTTCACCGGTGTCCGAGACCTCGACCACAACGCCATCGATATCGTCAGCGCCGGTGGTTCGCAGCGTGATCGTTCCGCCGTTAAACATCGCGTCGCGGGCATTTAATATCAAATTTGTAAACACCTGCTGCAATTTCCCGGGACTTCCTTCGATTGGCGGCGCGTCGTCCGAGTAATCTTTGACGATTTCGATATTCGATTTTCGCAGTTGCGGTTCGAGTAGCTGGAGCGTGTCGTTGAGGAGTTTGTTGATCGAGATCTCGCCAAACTCTTCGGAGTTGCCGGTGCGGGAAAAATTCAGGAGATTGCCGACGATGTTTGAAGCACGGTCGGTCTGACGCTGCATTTTTTGTAGGAGTGCGTGCTTGGGATCGGTTTCGGGGATCATGCCTAACAGCATTTGCGTGTAACTGGAAACGCCAGTTAGCGGCGTGTTTACCTCATGTGCAACGCCGGCGGCGAGCAGGCCGATGCTCGACAGTTTTTCGCTTTGCTGCAATGTCTCCTCGAGTTTGACGCGCGATGACACATTTTCGAGAACGATAATGGCGCCTGTCTGCTGGTTTGAAACCGATCTCAGCGGCGCCACCGCAACGTTTATGATCAACGATCTGCCCGACTTATCGTAGGTGTGAAGTTTGTAGGCGTTTCGAACCTCGGTCAGATGCCAACGCGATTTCCCGAGAATGTTTTCGAGATTCAGCGCAAAGCTCGCGTCAAAAACGTCTTCGACCAATTTGCCGACCGCTTCCTCGCGCCGCATCCCCATCATTTGCTCGAATGGCGAATTACAGCGCGTGATACGCCCTGTCTCATCGACAGCAAGCAGTCCGACGTTGACCGATTCGACGATCGACTCGTTAAAATCTTTGAGCAACGCCATCTCTTCGGTGTGCTGTTTTTGCTGGCCGTAGAGGCGGCTGTTTTCGATGGCGACGGCGATATAGCCGGAAACCGTTTTCAAAATATCGAGGTCTTCTGACGATAATAGCGAACCGTCGCTCGCCCGGCCAAGGCCGATCACGGCAACCATTTTGCCGGCCGCGACGCACGGAACGAAATAGTGCAATTCCTGTCGAACGACCGCTCTTCCATGGCCGTTACCGTTCCCATTTCCGTTCGGTCCGGTGTGGATTATTTCGATTTCAGACGCTTCGAATTCGTCCGCGCGGACAACCCCGCTCGCCGCGCTCTTTTGCCGGATCATCGTGCGAAAATCGGGCGGTATCCTGTATTCCGTGCTCAAACCGACTGATTTGGCCAACCGGTAATGCTCACTCTCGGCCTCGTCCTCCAGAAAGACAGCGACCTTTTCTACATCTAAAACCTGTCTCAAGCGTTCCGCCAATCCATCGAGCAGCGGGTCGAGAGCGGTCGTCGCGGAAAGTGTCTTTCCAAAATCGAGCAAGCCCTGCCGCATGTCGTAACGCTCGCCGTAAAAGAACCGGTCGGCGCGTTCCTGCAGAAATTTCTTTAGCGGCTCGCTCAACATCACAATGGCTCCCATGGCGATGATCGCGATAAATGCCCTTAGCGTGATTTCGGTGGTTGAAAGATTACTACCGACAGCCAGAAAAACAAGGCCCAACGCAACCGCGCCGATCATCATCGCGATGGCCACGGTCGTCATTGCGTACACTAGAGCCCGGCGGACGACGACATCGACATCCATCAGGCGATATCTGACAACAGAGTGTCCAAAGCTCAGCGGTATCAGTGCGAGCGGCAATGTCGTGACGGCCGTGCTGAAATTGTCATCGGGGATCTGTATCGCGAGCCGTTCGATAAGCTGCATCAGCACAAGCGGAACAACCGCCGCGATGGTGCCCCACATCGTCCATTTCAGACGCTGACGTACCATCGGCTGCCGGCTGCGGAATACGCGCCAGACAAGCACACCCGCACCGGCCGAAACGCCCAAGACAAAGTGGTAGAAGTTCGCCTGGTAGAGCGACCCAAAAATGTTAAATCTGTCGCTCATCGACGCGATTCCGGCGCTCAGACCTGTTTCAGGCAAAAGCTGAGGGACGAGCGACACAAAGGTCAGAACGAGCGAAAAAACGGTCGCAGGCGCGTAGAGGATAAGAGTTTTCCAACGCTGCTCGGCAAAGACCGCGCTCGTTACCGGATATCTGATACAAAAGTGCAGGAAGAGCGGAACAAAGAACGCCAGAGCAATGTTATCCAGAAGGTCGACCGCGAGATCGAAATCACGGCCGATTCCAAGCGAGCGGAATGTGTGAAAAATAAATGCCGCCAGGCACACCGTGGCAAAGTGGAGAACAAAAGGCGACCGGCTGCCCTGCTTAAACAGCACGAAAATACCGACGCCCAGCCAAATCACTCCGACGATCGCGAGAAAAATTATCGACGGCGTCCATCGCGGAATGGAATCGATGTGCCGCAGATCGGCAAAATAGAAATTGTTTGAGAAAGAGTAGGCTGGCTTTTGATAAAAGTAGGTCAGGCTGCCGTCAACGCCAGCCGATTCGAGATACATCTGGACATCGGCGACGGAGGTGATCTCTTCAGTTTTTCCGCCATCGAAGCCGATACCGATCAGTTTGTCGCCAACCGAGATTCCAGCGCGCGAGCCGGCGAATTCGGGGGTAACTTTATCGGCGAAAATGCCGTCAGCTCGTTGAGCCCAACGGATGCCATCGGTCGGAGGCAGATTTTGAAAAGCCCTTTGAGACAAGTTTAGAGCCGCCGCCGCGACGAACAGCACAGAGGCCAGGAGCCAAATCAGGCTCCAACTTGTAAACATCTTTTCCTTCATCCGATCAAGGCATACTTCGCCGGTGTATTTTTAATGCAAAATACGTTCCAGTCATCAAAAAAACAAATGCCGGTTACCAGAGCGAATATTGCACGAAGAAACGGGCCTTCACGGTATGTAGGCATACACTGGTGCGGCAAGATTATTCAGTATTTTGCTCGACAATCCGAGAATTTGGACAAAAATTTAGCCGCTGAAAATGCGGCGTCATCGCAGGCCCAATCGCCCTCGACACAAACTACCGATCTCTCGAGCGGCAAATTCTAGAATCTTACCTGTATTCCGCCTCGGAACATGCGGCGGCTGCCCGTTAATCTGAGGCTTCCTTCCTCACCCGCAACACCTGATTGGAAATCAAAGATATTTCTCGCGTCGATGACGGCCTCTGCACGGAACGGCAGCCCAAAACTTGGCAAGCTCTGCGTGATCATCACGCTCAGCCCCGGATCGTAGATCGCCAATCTGCCCTTAAATGGATCGATGGCAAAGACCGTCGCTTGCGATGACAGCCGATAGACCGTCCGAACACTCGTACCCGTCTTAAAATCGGCGGCCAATTGGCCAAAGAACGAATGGAAAAAATCGTTTTCAAAGACGCCTGCCGGATCGGAGATTGCAGATTGCGAGAGCTTCTGGCCAGTGCCGAACGAATAACCGGCGGCGGTGGACAGGACGCCGTTCAAACGCCGCGTGAATACAAATCTCACGCCCTGCGACGCGCCCTGTTGATTCGCCACAAAACCGCTGAAACCATCTCCATCGAGGGTGTCGAATGAAAAACTATTAAGCCCTACGCCGCGACCGAGCGTCGTATCGAAAAACACATTCGCTTCAATGCTCGAACGATTGTCAATGACACGCTCGACGCCAAATTCGAGCCGGCGGCTCTTGTTCATCACCGGCTTTCCAGCCGTCATAACAAGATCTTCGACAGCGACAGGCTCGGCAAACGCAACGCTCTGGCCTTCAAGATCTATAGCCCGTTCCCAGGACTTTTCTTCTGTTTGGGTTGTAAATGCGGTGCGAAGCCGCGTCTTTGAATTAATGTCGTATTGCAGCCCGATGCGCGGCGACAGCGACGAATCATCGCCCGCCCCGACAAACCGGGAATAGTCGAGGCCAAAAACAAAAATCACGCCGCCGCGAACTTTCCATTCATCCAGCGCCTGAAAGGATATCTGCCCGAGCGGTTTTTCTCCGTGCGGAAACGTAACATTTCCAAGCCGCCCGGCCGAGGCATTTAGCCGAAGTTGATGGCCGTCAAAAGGATTGAGCCGGATGCCGGCCTCGATCCGCTGCGGTGCATTTTTCCCCTTTGCAAGCTGTGCCGCGAGCACAATATCCGAATCGTCGCCAACCGGAAGCAGCGTCGCGAAATTAACCCCCGCGTAATTGCCGCGATCCGAGCCCGCAGAATAAGTTTCGACCACCGTTTGGCCTTTTCTGTTGGATTTGTCTTCCGTAGCGGCGTTGGTTTCGACAACCACCGAGGTTTCGTCAACCGGTGCTTCGCCATCGCGGTTCTGGTATATCGATCTCTGAGATTGAGCGGCCCGAATGCGCCATTTAGAGCTGTTGCGGTCGAGCCGTTTTTCTGGCAGTGTGTTGCCATTGCCCGAGCGTTCGAGCTGAAAACCGTATGTCAGTTCTGACGAGCGTCCAACCTCGACGCCCAAAAGCGTAACCGGATTAAAACCCTGAGCAACGGCCAAAACCGTATAAGAACCGGGAACTATCCTCGCCAAAAAGCTGCCATCGCGGCCAGACGTGACCTGTTTTAGGAGTTTCGATGTTCCGCCACGAAAAATGGCAACCGACGCATCCGCGATCGGAGACCCGCCATCGTCGCGTACAATGCCCTTAATGATGCCGAGATTGCCCGGATTCTCGACCGCGACACGCGCAAAAGCCTCCGGCGCGGATGCAAATGCCGCTGAAATCGAAATCAGCAACGCGAAAAATAGTCGTGCAGATTGTTTTATCTTGATCCTAAAACCCATCGAAAAACAGACAATACTAGTAACTTTCGTATTTTGTCCTTAAAAAGCAAGGCTGTCAAGCGTGAACGGGTATTGTCATTGCCGTTTAGGATGCCGCAAGCCTTGACAAAGTTTGCCTGAAGGCTAGAATTGAAAAGCGAGTCTTTTACGATTCGTTCGGAGACGTGGCTGAGCGGCTGAAAGCGGCGGTTTGCTAAATCGTTGTAGTCCAAAAGACTACCACAGGTTCGAATCCTGTCGTCTCCGCCATCATCTTTAGGCGGAAACACGAGCGGTAGCGAGTGTGTTGCGTGTTCGCGACCCACACACTCCCTACGGGTCGTGTTTCCGCCTTTTTACGTCATGACTCTTCGCAAAAGCATTATTCTCTACGGCGTCGCGATGGCGTTGCTGATGGGCGTCCTCAAATTTGCGGAATACCGTTTCTTTGTCCATGACCTCTCGCTTGAACTATATCTCGGATTGGTCGCGGTCCTTTTCGTAGGTCTGGGAGTATGGGTCGGACGACGGCTCACTCGTGTAAAGGTTATCGAACCCTCAACCGAAATTACGCGGGATGAAGCGAAGTTGAAAAAACTTGGCATTACGAAACGCGAATATGAGGTTTTGGGCCTCATCGCCCAAGGGCTGTCCAATAAAGAGATCGCTGACAAGCTTTTTGTTTCGAACAGCACGGTTAAGACTCATACATCAAATCTCTTCCTGAAATTAGACGCCAGCCGCCGAACGCAGGCACTGCAAAGAGCAAAGGAACTGCAAATAATTCCATAGCACTTTAGTATGATTTTTCGCCCGATACTGTGAATTCATACTTTTGGCCGATTGTGTTTCAGCTAATTCCGCGTAACATTCTCGAAAAACCAGAGGAAAGAATTATGCGAAAAATTGTTATCACTTATGGACTTATTTCGGGAACTATCATCACGTGCCTGTTTTTGCTTTCGATGTACCTTTGGCAAAAGGGGATCATTAACTTCGACAACGGCGAGTATTTTGGCTACGGCTCGATGCTGGTGGCACTCTCGATGGTGTTTTTCGGCATCAAGTCATTCCGTGATAACAAACGCGGAAAATCGATCGGATTTTGGAAGGGTGCCCAGGTCGGCGTTCTTATCAGTCTGCTTGCATCGTTCGTGTACGCAGGCGGCTGGGAGACATACATGCAAATAAATCCGCAAAACACTTTCATGGAAGAATACACCGAGCACTATCTAGGCAAGCTGAAGGAAAAAGGCGCCTCGCAAGAAGAGATCGATAAGACTACCAGCGAAATGGCTTCGATGCAGGAAATGTATAAAAATCCGGTCATTCGTTTTGGCATGACGCTGTTCGAGATACTGCCTGTCGGGATCATAGTGACATTGCTAAGCTCCGCGATCTTGAGGAAAAAGGAGGTTTTGGCCGAATAGCCGCCGTTGGCTTTTCATGCTGATTCGCGGGTTTAGACATTTCATGAGAAATAGATATGAGAGGGGTATGAGAATAAATATGAAATTATCAAGTCTTTTCTTGGTTATGTTGTCAGCCTTACTTGTCGGCTCGATGGGTATCAACGCTCAAGTCGGAAATATAAATTCTATTAGAGAGAAACCCTTGATCGATCTGGTCGGGCAAATGACTGATGCTCAAACAAACTATTACGGATACTATGCAATGCCCGTCAATTGGGTCGTTGCAGGGTTAGTTTCCGGTCTTGCCGAATCGCTAACAGCAGGACTCTTGGTCGGGCTAATTTACAAACCAATACATAATTAGGAAAATCGCTATGGAACAAACAATTCAACTAAAACATCCTGCCGGAAAAAAAGCCGTAAGCATGGATAAAACTAAGTATGACGTTCTGAAAACAATTCTTCTGGATCGTCTAAGGACAAAAGGCGAATCCACTCATAAGGAAATTCTACAGGCGATAACTGAGGATTTTGAAAAGAACAAAGCAAGATTTGAAGGTTCTATCGAATGGCATATGGAATGGGTTAAGCTTGACCTCGAAGCAAGAAATGAAATCAGGAGAATCGGAGACAAATCGAGTATAAAATTCGCACTTGTCAATTAGAACTCAGCCAAGCCCTACGTCGCCGAATACGACGGCTCCGACGCCGGAAAAATAGGCCACTACATGCTCCACTGGACGGAGGTTTTTATGAGAAGGATTCGATACTCGGTTGCAGCAAGTCTGGACGGATACATCGCCGGTCCGAAGGGCGAGGCAGACTGGATCATCATGGATCCAGACATAGACTTCCGCGCTTTGTTCGAGCAATTCGACACGTTCCTCGTGGGACGCCGAACGTTTGAGATGCTGTCACGGGCAGGTAGGGGCGAGACGCCCGGCATGAAGACCTTTGTTTTCTCACGGACGTTGCGGCAACAGGACTACCCCGGAGTGACAATTGTCGGAGAGAAGGCAGAGGATATGGTGGCCGGGCTACGCGCGGAACCGGGAAAGGACATATGGCTTTTCGGCGGCGGCTCCCTCTTTGGTAGTTTCCTCAAGGCCAAACTGGTCGATAGTGTTGAGGTTGCCATCATTCCGGTTCTTCTAGGCGGCGGGACTCCGCTCCTTTCACCTCCGGCCAAGCAAACGAAACTGAAGCTGACCGGTCACAAAGTTTACAAGACAGGGATTGTTTCATTGGAGTACGCAGTCCAATGGGCCGCCGATTCTTGGTGAAGGCACTTCAAAGAAATAAATAGGAGAGATCTATGTTACGAATCGTTTTGGGCGTTATTGGCGGATTTATTGGTTGGGTGATAGTGTGGGTCGGGATCGAGAAGGTCCTCATCGCAATTTTGCCGGAGTGGTACGGAGCGCCTCAACTCGCGTTCCAACACGCCGTTGAAAATCAGGTGCCTCAGTTCACGGCGGAAACGAGGCTTCTGCTATCGCATCTTGTTATCGGTTCGATAGTCTCGGTTATGGCCGGATCTCTGGCCTCGCTGATCGCCGGTGAAAACACGCGCGCACCGCTAGTCGTCGGCTGTCTGCTGCTGGCCTTAGGCATACTAAAGGCAGTAATGTCCTGGCCGTATGTTCCCATTTGGTATCACGTTATCTTTACGGCGATCCTGCTTCCAATGGCGATCATTGGCGGTAAACTGATAGCCACTGGGAAGTAAAAAAGTTTGTCAAAAAAATTTGCAGCAAAAACGTTATGAGCGATACAACCATCTTGATCTCCGCGCTTGAGACGGCGCCCGGAGTGATCATTCCCCTGATCCGCGAGGTGCAGCCACAAATACTCAAACGTCGTCCGAGCCCGGCGAAATGGTCGGCTTACGAGCACGCGTGTCATTTGTCACAATCTGACGCTTCGTTTCGCGCGCGGCTCGATCTTATTCTTTCAACACCCGAGCCGTTCATCGAGGTTATCGAGAACTCGCCTGAGGACGAGGCGGGTGCGCTGCTCGAATTAGATCTGGACGAGAGTCTCGACAGGTACGTCCGCGAACGAGCCGCTCTCGTCGAAAGACTGAATAATCTATCGCCGGACGAGTGGCAGAAAACCGCCGTCCACGAGGCGTTCGATCATTATTCCGTGTTCATCATGTTCCGGCATCTGTTCAATCATGAGATGCTCCATTCATACAGGATCGAAGAACTGCTGCTGAAGAAGGACTGGGATTGATATGAGTACGAATCAAGAATTTTTACAGAGCTTGTACGACGCTTTTAACGAAGGTGAGATCGAGACGATCATCTCACTGATGCGGCCCGACGTGAAATGGGCAAACGGACTCGAAGGCGGTTTTGTTTACGGACCGGATGCCGTACGCGATTATTGGATCTCTCAATTCCAAAATATCCTGCCCGAGCTTGAAACGTTGAATTTTGAGACAGACGCTAGCGGCCGCGACATCGTCACTGTTCATCAGGTCGTAAAGGATCTACAGGGGAACGTTCTAGCCGATATGACGGTTCGCCAGATCTTCACGATCGAGGAAGGCCTGATCAGCCTATATGAGATCGGCGAGAGCGAAACCATACAAGCGATGATCGAGAAAACCGCTTTGACGGAAACTGTCAAAGAGGCCTACGCCGCACTCAATCGCGGTGACATTGACGGGTTCGTCAAAGATTTTGACCCGCGGATCGTTCGTATCGAGTTCGAGGGATCTCCAACCGCCGGATTCTATCGGGGCCTCGCAGCCGTTAAAGCTCACGTCGCCCAAGGCCGTTCGACCTGGGCAGAAGGCTCTTGTGAGCCGACGAGTTTCTTCACCGTCGGCGACAAGATCCTCGTCTCGCTTCACATCCGCGTTCGGCTAAAAGCCCATACAGACTGGCTCGAGGGCCGCACCGCCGACGTATTCACTTTCCGCAACGGCAAAGCCATCCAGTTCCGCACCTTCGCCGACGAACACCAGGCTCTCGAATGGGCGGGAGTAGAAGACTCAGATAAAGACTGACCCACTACCAACGGTTAAGCGCCATTATTCGGTTTAAACATTCAGAGAAATAATCAGGTGAGATCTATGTTACGAATCATTTTGGGCGTTATTGCCGGATTTTTTGCTT
>JANPCJ010000301.1:0-18410 GCA_031430895.1 Chloracidobacterium sp.
TTTCACGCATGCGCTCGTCGAAACCATCTATCTTATCAGTCGGCCTTTCCTCATATTCGCCGATGTCCAGGCGCATGATGATGAGTTTTTTCCAATAACCGCTCCAATAATTGGGCCCGCGAAGTGTGCGTGTTTCTAAAATATTCATGATTTCAAATTCCAAATTCCAGATTAAGAAAATTTCCGTCCCTTCAAGTCTGTTTTCCGAAGATAATTTCTGAACCCTGAAATCTGCTTGTTAGTCTGCACAAGTTTTTCTGAGAGTAGAGTAAATTCCGCGTCCGAAATATAATTGCGATCACGTGCGAACATTGCTTGAGCCCTCGCTTCTCGACAAGAGCCTTTAGCAATACTCAGAAAATTACAAAATTCCTTGTTTCCATCTCGCTCAAACCCTTCTGCAATATTGGAAAAAATTGAAACGGGCCGCTCGTCTAATTTGATCTCGCAAAACGTAATCCTGACTAAACTTCCCAACTGAGGTCACATTATAGATAGAGTTTGCGCATTCGACCGCTAGCTTCCATACATCTAAATGTTCGAATCGTTCAATCGACCTTGTCATAGCTAATTCCTCGTGAAACTACAATCCGCAATCTGGAATCTGGAATCTGAAATCTGAAATACACCTTATCCAAGGTCAGGCAGCAAGAATTCGTTCGTCGGCTGTATCGGATGCCGGTCCAGGTAGTTGTAAACCAGGCCATCACGTAATACATGAAACTGAACGCCGCATATGCTAAAGCTTTCATTATCAGCAACTTCTGCGATCTCATTGAAACTGATCTGTGAACCGTCAATAATGGTTGTCGAGCCTTCGCCGAATACTTCAAGTATTCCTTTACCATTCAATATTATCGCCGTATTTTCGTCTATTCCGATCCCCAGATTGTACGGATTGTACGACACGGCGGTAATCAGCCGGCTAATGCGCCCTCGCTCGCTGAAATGCTGGTCGATGATAATGTTCTTTAGAAAACCGAGACCGGGTGAGAGGCGAACAGCATTCTTGTGCGGGTGCGAAGTCGGTTCGCCACGGACAATCATCGATGTACTCATCCCCGCCGCGCCGGCGCTGGTTCCCGCAAGAACAATATCTTCTTCGCGAACCATCCTTCTAAGCTTTTCGGCAAATTTCGTCCCGCCAAGCAAGCTGACCAGCCGCATCTGATCGCCGCCGGTAATGAACACGCCCGTAACGCCGTCGAGTAATCTCTCGACATCCGCCTGAACAACATCCTGCCGCGATGTCGCGCGCAGTACACGCGGATGAGCAACGCCGAGATTTCTAAACGCCTGAGTATAAACATCAGCCGCAAACTCAGGAAAATCCGAAGCCACCGGCACGATCAGCACCTCTGCCCTGTCGCCGCCCGCAAGCTCCAGAAACTTCTTCAAGATCCGCCGCTCGTTATACTTGTCCTCTGCCCCGCCGATGACAAGCAGATGCCCGCCAATGATCTCACGGTCATGCGATTCACTCATTTATTCTTTTATAACTGCGAAATTTCAGAAAAACTTTACTCTAAGTTATTTTACTTAGTGCCTTTGGTCAAGATTTGGGTTGATTTTCTGGTTTTCACCACAAGCCAGTGTGGTTTCCCTGTACATGAACAGCAATACGAACTAAGCGGTAATTGGTGACGGATGGTTCGATGTGGTAAATATCGGCGATAAGTCGGCAGCGGGTCAACGGTCATTTAAACTAAGGCAAAACTCCCATCCATTTTAAAACTTATCTTAAATTTGCGAATTCTTTAAAACAAAATCAAGCGAAATCGCGTCGTGATCTGAAAGCGGCGTTCCGTGGGAATCTATTAACTTTCCAACCGTTTGCGGTGCGGAAGTTTTGACAATATCTACGCCCTTGGCGAAAAACCAATCAAGTCTCATCGAAAATTTTCCGCCCGCTTTTTTCGCCGCCCAAAAGATAAACGGAAAACACCACGCAGGAACCCAATCGCCAAGATTTGCGTTGTGCGAAATATTATCAATGTCGTAATGAAGTGTTCCCTTGCCAAGTTCGTTAAATTTCTCGTATTCAAATCCGAATTTTGTAAATTGGTCAAAGAGTCCTTTCTCATACCGTCTGTCCGGGTGAGGAAATTGATTTTCGCAAACATCTTTGGCTCTTAAGGCTCGGTGCCACAGGCTCAAAATTGAATGGGTTGCACTCTGTGCATCGTAAGAAATAGTATTAAAATCTCCGCCAACAATTGTTGGAAGTTTTGGAAGTTTCTCTAGGTGATCTAATACGATTCTGACCTGATTTTCCCGGTGTTTTCTTGAGCTATGAGCATCCAGATGAATCGTAACCGCACGAAAATTTCCCGCCGAATGTTCAACATCCGCAATCAACGCACGAAGATACCCAAGACGTTTTTCCGGACCAAGCATTTTGTCCTTTCCGTTTGGCAAATCAACGGCATGAACATTTTTGAGTGGGAATTTGGAAAACATCGCAAGTCCGTGAATCGAGAGAGTATTCTCGCCTTCTAATGCGGATTCAATTCCGCTTCCTTTCTGCAGAGCTATGTAAACAGGAGCAAAAGCATAATTTAGTTTTAGTTCTCCAGCGATTTCCTGTGCGACAAATCGGGTTCCGCTCCGAATCATTCCGTAATCGAGTTCAGCAAGCAGATAAATATCTTTTTCCTTTAATTTATGATGGGTCTTTAATGTTTCGAGAATACCTTCAAACATTCGCCCGCGTTCAATATTCCACGCGACGACCGAAATTTCAGCAGCCTGCGAGCGGTCGCTTAGTTGGACATATAATTTGTTTCCGTCCTCAGCGTGTAGAGGTTTTGAATCCAAATCAAAAGTCTGTGCGTTAGTTTCTATCAAAGGTGAGAAATTCTCGCAGACAACGGCACTCAAAATCCGATCAACGGTTGGTTTAATTTTTACATAAACATCGCTTTTTTTTGCGTCGTCAATAGATTCAAACTGAAGTAGATCAGGAAAATGCTGATTTAAGTCGTGTTTAAGCACGTCAGGCAAATGAATTTGCGATTGAAAGTTTGTCATACTTAAAGAAAAACCTAAGAGACTAATCCATCATGGGATTTTAGGATCAATTGTAGGTCTGGATAAACTGGAGGATTAACCCCGTTCATCAGCCAGCCGCAACTTGCTTCTCGGTGTGAATTTCCTGCAAACTCCGCACCGTCAGGTGTTTCGATGACATTTTCGTTCCGATAGCCTCGATCAAGGCCTCGGCGTCGGTGATGGTCGTAACGCAGGGGGTGTTGAATTGAAGAGCGGCTTTGCGGATGGCCCGTTCGTCGTAAGCGAAATTCGGCCACGCTACGAAGGCTTTAGTTCCTGGTCCAGACGCTCCTTGAGAAACATTTTTATCAATGACTGATAAGGAACATCCCGCTTGTTGGCAGCAACCTTTAACCCGTCAAGCATGGAGCTGGTCAAACGCAACGAGATCGTGCGAGTTGTTTGTTTGAGATTTGGGAAAACAACGAACTCGGCCTTTTCCCAGTCGAAATAATCAGTCGAATCGTGGGTGGCCCAAAACTGCCGTTCTTCGTCCTCGGTTTTGAATTTAGGAATGTCTTTTAATTTTTTCTTCATATATTCTATGCTCGCGGCGGGTCATATCTCTCGCAGAGATCACACGAATTAAGGCGTTTCGCATCGTAAAAATGACTGTTAACCGGCGCCCGGACCTTGTCACGCCGCGGGCTGCGTACCGGTTCTCAAAATTTGAATGAGACGAATCACGAACAATAACTATCGGCTCGTTTGAGAAAACTTCCTCAGACTCTGCATCCGTAACACGGTGCTGGTGCCAGTTCTTGCCGGCATTCCCGTCATCCCATTCAAATCCTTCGCAACTTTCAAGAATCGACGCCATTGATTTGTATATTACCGCAATATACGCAATGCGGTAAAGTAAAATCTGTTTAGATTGCCGATTCGACTTCGAGAGATTTGAGCGAATGAATTTCCTGCAAGCTTCTGACCGTGATGTTCGTCTGCGAAAGTTTTGTGCCGATTGCCTCGATCAATGCCTCGGCGCCGGTGATGGTCGTAACGCACGGAGTGTTGAATTGAAGAGCGGCTTTGCGGATGGCCTGTTCGTCGTAGAATGAAGTTTTGCCGAGCGGCGTGTTGATGATGAGAGCGATCTCGCTTTGTTTTATGAGATCGGCGATATTCGGGCGGCCCTCGTTGACCTTGAAGACGGTTTCGCACGTGAGTCCGACCTCGCGCAGACGGTTTGCGGTGCCGTAAGTTGCGATCAGATCAAAACCGAGTTTATTCAGACGCCGGGCGAGGACGACTGCCTGGCCCTTGTCGGTGCTGTTTACCGAAATAAAAGCCTTTCCGTTAAGTGGCAGTTTTAGACCGGCGCTTTCCATTGCTTTGCCGTACGCCTCACCAAAAGTGTCGCCGACACCCATGACCTCGCCAGTCGAATGCATTTCCGGGCCGAGGACCGGATCGACACCGGCAAATTTCTTGAACGGGAAAACCGGGGATTTTACAAATATTTTGGGAACCGGCAGCACGTCCGGCAGGTTAAATTCTGCAAGGGTCTTTTCGCCTGCCATTACGAGAGCCGCAATCTTGGCTATCGGAACGCCCGTCGCTTTTGCGACAAACGGTACGGTTCGCGAGGCTCTCGGATTGACCTCGATCACATATACTCGGTCGTCCTGAATCGCGAATTGGATATTCATCAGGCCTTTCACCTTCAAGGCCATTGCCAGTGACCTGGTGTAATGTTCGATCGTTTCGAGGTGTTCGGGAGCGATCTTTTGGGCCGGAAGCACGCTGGACGAATCGCCGGAGTGGATTCCGGCTTCCTCGATATGTCCCTGAATACCGGCGATGACAACCGTGTGTTCGTCAGCGAGTGCATCGACATCGATCTCGGATGCGCGTTCGAGAAACTTGTCGATAAGGATCGGTTTTTCCGGCGATGCATCCGTGGCGATCCGCATATACTCGTCCAGCGACTGATCGTCATAGACTATCGCCATCGCACGGCCACCAAGCACGAAACTCGGTCGAACGACAATCGGATAACCTATTTTATTTGCAACATCTTTCGCCTCACCTGCTGAAGTAACACTGGAATTCTCAGGACAAGGAATTTTCAGTTCGGCGAGCAACGCCCCAAACCGTTTTCTGTCCTCGGCCAGGTCTATCGCATCAGGCGATGTACCGATGATCGGAACACCCGCCGCGTGTAACCTGTCGGCGAGATTCAGCGGCGTCTGTCCGCCAAATTGCACGATCACGCCGTCCGGTTTCTCGAGATCGACGATATTCATTACATCCTCAAAAGTCAGAGGCTCGAAATACAACCGGTCCGAAGTGTCGTAATCCGTCGAAACCGTCTCCGGATTGCAATTGACCATGATCGTCTCAAAATCAGCGTCGCGCAGGGCGAACGAGGCGTGGCAGCAGCAATAATCGAATTCGATTCCCTGCCCGATGCGATTCGGCCCCGAGCCGAGTATCATGATCTTTCGTCGCGTCGTCGGTTCGGCCTCGCATTCCTCTTCGTAGGTCGAATAGAAATACGGCGTAAAGGATTCGAATTCCGCGCCGCAGGTATCTACCCGCTTGTAAACCGGAGTAATACCGAGCAATTTACGCTTGTCACGAACAGTCTGCTCGCTCGAATGGGTGAGATACGCAATGCGTCGGTCTGACAGCGCGAACTCCTTAGCCTCGAGCAGATCATCTTCTGAAATACCGCCAAAAAACCCGCTTCCATTGCTTTTTGGAGAGCCCCGAAGTAAACTGTATGTAGAAATGCTTGGTGGGCGGGCTAATATGACTCCCTCATGGGAGAAACCGGTAGTCCAGATGGCATCAAGCGTTTCTACACTTCCTACCTCATACGTGTAAAATCTGGCCCCCTCGAGAATAATCTCCTTCACGGTAATTTTTACCCTGTAAAAAGAGTCGTCAAAAAAGATCGCGCTATAAAATCGGTGGATTTTCGCTATATTCTTGTCCCCGTGCCGGTCATCAGCGCTTTCGATCAGAATCGCCTTTTGGAGCAACAGATCCATGTAACGCACGAGTTCAAAATGTAAATGTCTGCTTGACTTTTCTTTTACAGCTCTTTCTCCGAGCGCCTTTTCGAGACTTCTCCTGCTCACCAAGATCTCAAAACCCGTAGCATCATTTCTAAACGCCTTGCCTCGCAAATTGCTAACCGCCCAGTCAAAGGCTGCTTTGCGGCTGCCTCTAAATTCATTTCCAACTACATCTATCACTTCAACGTCCGGGATCGAATAAAGCTCACCATCTGAGACTTCTTCGATTCTCGCCTGAAGCTCCATTACCTGAGCCAGTTGGTCCAGAAACCACGGATCGATTTTTGTCAGGCGGTGAATTTCTTCGATTGAATAGCCATTCTGCAGCGCGTACGTTATATATGAGAACCGTTGCGAATTTGGACGGGCCAGTTTTCGTTGAAGAACAGCATCCGGAACATCTTGTAAACGCAATGGTTTAACAGCTTCAAGCGAACGTAATCCCTTAAAAAGAGATTCCTTGAAAGTGCGGCCGATGGCCATTACCTCGCCGACGGATTTCATCTGTGTTCCGAGGACGTCTTCGGCGCCCGGGAATTTTTCAAACGCCCATTTTGGTATCTTTGTCACGACGTAATCAATCGTCGGTTCAAACGATGCGGGCGTCTTTTTTGTGATGTCGTTTGGGATCTCGTCAAGCGTGTAACCGACCGCGAGTTTGGCGGCGATCTTGGCGATGGGGAAGCCGGTAGCTTTCGACGCGAGAGCCGAGGAGCGAGACACGCGCGGGTTCATCTCGATTATCCGCACATCGCCGTTCGCCGGATTGATCGCGAACTGTATGTTCGAGCCGCCGGTTTCAACTCCCACCTTTCGGATACACGCCTTCGACATGTCGCGCAGATTCTGATATTCGCGGTCGGTCAACGTCTGCGCCGGAGCGACTGTGATCGAATCGCCGGTATGTACGCCCATCGGGTCAAAATTTTCAATTGAACAGATGATGACGACGTTGTCGTTGAGGTCGCGCATCACCTCTAATTCGTATTCCTTCCAGCCGAGTATCGACTCTTCGATCAGTATCTGCGAATTCGGCGATGCCGCCAGGCCATTTTTGGCAATGTCCTCAAATTCGTCCGGGTTATACGCCGTCCCGCCGCCCGTGCCGCCGAGAGTAAACGACGGTCTGACGATAGCCGGATAACCGATCTCAGCAACGATTTTTTCGGCTTCTTCAAATGTATGAGCAAATCCGCCACGCGGGCTTTGAATCCCGATCTCATCCATCGCCGCCTTAAACAGCTCGCGGTCCTCGCCAACCTTTATCGCGTCGATATTCGCCCCGATCAGCTTTACGCCGTATTTTTCGAGGATTCCTTGCTCATGCAGTTCGACCGACAAATTAAGTCCCGTCTGCCCGCCGACAGTCGGCAGCAAAGCGTCCGGCCGCTCCTTTTCAATTATCGCCGTCAAGGTCTCAAGATTGAGCGGCTCGATATACGTCCGGTCGGCGATCTCGGGGTCGGTCATAATGGTCGCCGGATTAGAATTAACCAGCACAACCCGAAACCCCTCCTCCTTCAAAGCCCGGCAAGCCTGCGTCCCCGAATAATCAAACTCACAGCCCTGCCCAATGACAATCGGGCCGGAGCCGATGATCAGGATTGTATGGATATCAGTGCGTCTCGGCATCTATAACGAATCAGCAAACTCTCGATTATACAGAAAAAGCGCGGCTACCATTAACCGCGCGTATGGAATTGCAGTGTGTAAAAGATCAAACGGTAACAGTCGACCCGTCAAATTTCGTCAGGCTGAAACCGGCGAAAGGCTCATTGTAGGATCGTTTTTGATCCGTCAAAATAGCGATCGCCAATGCCTCGCCCAGCTTCAGCGATTCGGTTGCATCCGAGCGCCAATGAACACCGGCCATGTTTCGACCGTTCGCGACGTTCGACGCGATCTTGTTAAGCTCGCCTCCGACCGTCAGCGATTCGCCGCCGTACGGCAATAGAGATGTCCCGGCCGCATTCGGGACCAACGGGTTTTGAATCACCTGCGATTCATCAAACCACGCTTTCAGGATTGTGACACATGCTCCGGCCACTGTCGCATGTCCGGCACCATATGCCGGGTGTGTCGGCGAACCCTCGGGAAATGCCATGGGCAATAGGGCGTTTCCGCCGCCCATATAGCCGCCGAGCCGGGACGACGAATTGAGCGAAGCCAGAATTTCGGCATGCACCGGATATCGAGCGCCATGATAGGCGGTTCGATCGATTCGCGCCGCAAATACCTCGGGTCTCATGCGACGATGGACCAGCCACTTCTGATTCCACACCGCTTTCAGGGCACGCGTAGAAACCTCGCACAGAAGCGTCGCGATGTGCGGCCCGCCAAAGGTGCCGAATCCAAACTGGGTGGCGGAATTCGTATACGGGTTTCCAGCATCAAAAGGTACGCCCAGGCCGGCGAGAATGAGAAATGCCTGGAAATATCCCTGAAAGAGGACATCGACATGAACCCACTGCCCTAGATCCCGAGCATTTCGCATATATCGCGGCGTAGGATCAAAGACATCGCCGCCCGCCGGTGCCGCACCGTTCTGGATGGCAAGCCAGGTCGGAAAATCGGTCATGTAATTTGTGCCCGGAATCGTTGTCCTGACCCGTTGGTTAATCGCGTTAGCTCCAAAATTGCACTCCTGATACCAAAACTGTGACATCAGCGGCCCGCTGCGGTCGCCTGCGGTCAGGCCTCGAAACAGAAGTTCGGGCGTGACCTGTCCATTCTGATTCTTCGGCCCCTTAAAATCCGCTCCGAAGGCCGTCAGGTCGGCCGCCGCGGCGTGTGCGATCGCATTTGTGCCATAGTCCGTGAAAGGCACATCCCGAAGCAGGGCCATCCAGTAATTTTCGGCGATCTCAGCGGCCAACTCACGACTCGCAAACGCGGGCGGCGGCGGCTGGGTCAACGAGAATGCGTCTGCTCCTTCAAGGTCAAAGGCATATCCGCACTGCGGATTTGTCAACCTTGTCACGCCGCCGAGCGGTATCTGTTCAAACAGTGCCGGGTTGCCGGTTCTCAAAGCGTTGAGCAACGCGTTATAGGCCGAAGGGACAACCTCGCCGTTTGATTGATGCGGAAGGCCTTTTGAAAAGCTACCGATTCGGGATGGGTAAAGTTCTTCGTCTCCATTCCCCGGCCGGTCGAACATCGCGGGGATTGGCTTGAAATTATCTTTCGCACAGGAAAGCCGATACTGAAAGGCGGCCTGTGCCCGCTGGTGATAAAACGAATTCCCGCCGCCCTGCGCCGCGACGCTTGCTCTCTTGTCGACCAGTGGTCGGGCTGCGCCAATCGCCGCCGCCGCCACCGTCGCCGTTCCTAATTTACCAATAAACTTTCTCCGGCTCACACCGCTCGAGTCCGAAGTCGTGATCTCTGTCGCATCGAAAATCTCATGTTTCATATCGTGGCTCCATTTGCATCAGACCGAGAAAACAAATAGCTATTGCTAACTCGATTCCATCAATCGACGGCTAATCAGTAGATTTTTCCCCTTATTTTGCCTACCAGTATAGCAGGTAATCCCCCATATTTAGCAAGTAAAATCCGCGCAGAAAAATCATCGCCGTCAATAAACTCGCGTCGGCACCGGCACAGCCAACCAACATGTAAAAATATTTCGCTCCTTGAGTGAAAGATTTTGCGAAAAAAATCATTTACTAATAGACCGGTTTCATGTATTGTTACGGCAATTCATTACAAATCGGCTAAATTCGATAAACGACTTAGGAGGAAATCACAATGTCAGATGCGAAAGACTGGACTATAATGGTGTACCTTGCCGGGGATAATGACCTTAGCGAGACGATGGCCCGCCGGGTTTTGGACATGCGGCGCATTCGCGACCGCGTAACTAATATTAATTTACTGGTCTACTATGACGGAAATAATCCGACAATCAAGACTCGCTATGAAAACATGACGGGCGGAATGCCGACCGCGACCTCGCTCTCAACCCGCATTCCTGTTGAACCCGTGAAACTCGTGGTCGAACAGAATTCTTCGTCACCGTGGACGGTTAAGAGATTTGTAAAATGGTGCATCGAAGATCAGGGCGCCAAGGCCGATAATTATGCCCTGATAATTGCCGGACACGGCGACGGCTTTCAGCGAAATAGCTTTATGGAAGATCAGACTTCGATGGGCTATTTAACTGTCAAAGGCTTAAAGCAATCGCTCAAGGAAATCCGAGAGCAGATTATATCCGACCAGCAGTTTCAGATACTTGCTTTCGATAGTTGCGTAATGAATACGTTTGAGATCGCATACGAACTGCAAATCCACGTTGAGACTCTAGTCGGCTCACAGGGAAATATGCAAGAGTCCGGCTGGTCTTACACGGACATCGTTGAAGGTCTTGTTCGGTTGGACAGCAGTAAGCCAATTCCCAAATATGAAATCACGAAGTTGTTCGTCGATAGCGCAATTAATCCAAACGACGAATACTTTGATTTGAACGCCCGTTCGTTAGACATGAGTGTCTTTAACCTTGAACCAAAGGCACTAAAAACGATCTTTGATAACCTTCACCTTTTAGGGGCGAGTCTTTCACGCGCAATTCCGAAAGAGGCGAAATCCTCTGATCAACTGGCGCTGAAAGAATCGGTAATGAAGGCAATTTTATCGGCGCATTGGCGGTGCCAAACCTATTTGTATGAGCAATCGATCGACATTATCGATTTTTGTCAGAATTTGAGCGGCGAGTGTTTTCAGATTCAAGATAATTTGAATAGGCTTATTCGATTCGCAGGGCGAAAGGAAGAACCTGTGGCAGAGGGAGAGGCGGCGAAGGTCACGTATTCAGCGGATGTCGGGCCGGATGATGTATTGCGGATCGAGCGGGCCGTCACTGATGTAAGCCTAATCGACGACATCAGTGAAAAATGCCATGCAGTTATAGAAAGTGTGGATGCCTGCGTTCAAACAAGCTGTTTTAGCGGCTCCGACTATCAATTTTCGAACGGTATGTCCCTATTTTTCCCGTGGACTCTCTACACTTTGCACATCTCGAAGAGGATCTATGAGGTGTTCTCGTTCGCCTGCGATCAACATGAACGTAAGCACAGCCCACTCCCGTGGTATTCGTTTCTGTACTGCTATTTGAATGAATCCGTACGTAGACAGGAGCCTGAGTTACGGTTTTCACCATTCGATTCTCACACAAAGGGTTGGTTAACTTATGACAAAACACTGCTCGATCCACCAGATCAAGGGATGCTCGACCCGCCGGATCAGGGAATGTTGTCGGGCGATTACAAAAAATACTTCAGCAGAATGAAAAATTTTGACTGGACAACTAAGAGTGGTTGCTCGAAGGAAAAATAATCTTTGGGGCGTGGCCCATTCAAGGGCAGACCCAATAACAAAAGACGACGATAATGACGGTAGACTCCGAATAAGGACCGGACTCGGGCCTACTGGAAGATGGATTGAAAGATGTTTAAGGGATTTGGCCATAATCATCTATTGTTGACGATTCACATAGCCATTGCGCTTTTTCTGAGTTTCCACACACCTAAGGGAATATTGGCCGATTCCCGGTTGATTAACTCCGCCGCCGAGCTAGAGGCGGAAGCTGAGCGACGTACCCTCCACTGGAAACTTTCAGAGGTGTCGCAAGCTGTCTCTATCTATTTGAAGGCGGCGGATATTTGGCAAAACACTGATAAAGCGAAGGCCGCATCCTGTTATCGAGAGGCCGGGAAATTGTTGGCAATACTTGGTGATAAGAAGAACGCAAGAATTAATCTAGAGATAGCGGCCAGAATTGCCTCGGAATCGGGAAGTCTTGCGGAGCAATCAAAAGTACTCAGCGAGCTCGGCTCTCTGAGTCTGGGTACCGGAAGTTACAAAGCAAGCGAACTTCTGTTAACATCCGCTCGTTCGCTCGCCGTAAGATCCGACGACTCGGCCGCAAAATCACTTTCACTTGACCGGTTTGGTGCACTATTTTTTTTTCAACGGAACTTGGACGGTGCCGCAAAATCCTACGAACAATCGATAGAACTTTCGAGAAGCATTGGGGATCAAAATAGGGAGGCATCTGCACTAGCAAAGCTGGGATTCGTCTACCTTGATCAAAACCGTTATGCCTCTGCTACGGATGTTTTAACCCAGTCCCTGTCAATTTTCAATAAAATTGGTGATATTCGTGGACAGGCGATGGCGTTAAAGGGTTTGGGCACGGTTCTGAATGTTTCGAATCAAAAGCAAAAAGCGCTCGAATACTACAAACTCGCTGAAGTTACGATGCCGAACGAGATCGACCTTTTCGAGCAGGCGACTCTGTTTAATGGGTTTGGCTCGATTTACGAATACTACGGAGACTGGGCCCTGTCGACGAATTATAGGAAAAAAGCCCTGTGGGCTTTTGAACAAGAGAGCCATAACCTTGGCCAGCTCGTGACCTTGACAAGTCTTGGCAGATTAGGAACATTTGGCGAAAAAGACGATGAGACGCTGGATTACTTTGATCGAGCCCTTAGTATTGCAATCAAACTTGGTGACAATTACTACCGAGCTTTAATCAGCGAGTATCGAGCCGATTATTTTTTTACAAAACACAAAACGGAGCTTTCTGCTAGGTACCATTTGGCGGCACTTGCGCTTTTAAACGAGAATACTAATGCTCGACAGTTCTCGCGAGTTCTTCGAAAGCTCGGCCAAACCTATGCTAGCGAAGGGCGCGAATTGGACGCGTACAACAGTTTATCTAAATCTCTGGCCATCAACCACAAGGTCCAGGACAAATTTGCGGAAGCCGAAACTCTTTTTCAGATTGCAACATTAACGACGGTACATGGGGCCTTCGGCGATAGGTTGGAATTGTGCCGACGATCAGTCGCGCTTACGGAATCGCTCGCAGCGGAGGTAGCGAATTCAAGACTTCAAACATCTTTTGTTTCGAACGCTTTTGACCGGTATGAACTCCATATCGATCTGCTGATGAAAGCGCAGGCGTCAGAACCAAATGGTAACTTTGCAACTGAGGCATTGCGGGAGGCTGAGCGGTCACGTACGCGAGCGATGTTGGAAAGTCTGTCGCTAGCGGAGGGGAATTTTACGGCAGATGCGGTTCCGGAAGCCGTGCAGAAAGCGGAGAGAATGCGGATCAGCTTGAATGCGAAGTCTGATAAGCTGACTGATCTTTTGAGCCGCAGTGCGGAGCAAAGTCAGATCGACAAATTAGACGCCGAGATCAATGAACTCCAACACCAGCTTGAAGAGATAAAGGCGGAGTTGAAGCAGAAGAGTCCGGTTTATTCGGCGATAAAGGATCCGCCGGCGTTTGATTTGGGGGATTTTCAGGCGAATGTTTTGGATAATCGGTCGGTGTTGTTGGAATTTTCGTTGGGGAAGGAAGAGAGTTATTTGTGGGTGGTCGGGAAAGCGGATTTTGCGGCTTATGTGTTGCCGGGGCGCTACGAGATTGAGAAGCGGGTTGAGGGGTTGAGGGGGTTGTTGGCGGCGCGGCAGATGAAAGAAGGGGAATCGATTGATGAGCATCAGCGGCGAGTGGCTGAGGCGGAGGCACTGTATTGGCCGGCGGCTCGGGAATTGAGCACGATGATCCTGGGGCAGGCGGCGGAGAAGATCAGGGGGAAACGGCTGATCGTAGTTCCGGATGGGAAGCTGCATTATTTTCCGTTGTCGGCGCTTCCGCTGCCGGATGCGGTAAATAACGAGCCGATGGTTTTGACCAATGAAGTGGTTTATCAGCCGAGCGCGCAGACACTGTCGCTGTTGACCAAAATGTCGGCGAGTAAGAAGCCGGCCGAGCGTGATTTGTTGATTTTTTCGGACCCTGTTTTTACGGCGGATGACGAGCGGCTGTCGGGAGTCGAGGTCGCGGCGGCTCCGGCTGATGTTACGCGGTCGGACAATTTTCGGTTCGTCGAATCGCTTGGCTCGTTGGCGCGACTTCCCGGCTCGGGCACAGAGGCCACATCGATTACGGATATTGTGGGCGGTTCGGCGACGGATTCGTTTTCGGGTTTTGGGGCGACGCGGGACCGGCTGCTTGAGACGAAGGTTTCGGATTACAAGATTCTGCATTTTGCCACGCATGGCGTAGTCAATAATGAGCGTCCCGAATTGTCGGGAATCGTAATGTCGCGTTACGGCGGCGCGGGTGAGCAGTTGAACGAGTTTATCCGGCTTCAGGATATTTACGGCATGAAGTTGAATGCCGATCTCGTCGTCCTGAGCGCGTGCGAAACGGGCGTCGGCAAAGAGGTGCGGGGCGAGGGGCTGATGAGCCTGAATAACGCATTCTTGCAGTCCGGAGCGCGAACCGTGTTGGCCAGTCTTTGGAAGGTCGAGGATGGCGCTTCGCAGATTTTGATGAAGGAATTCTACAACGGAATCTCCTCCGGCGGTTTGACGCCATCCGAGGCATTGAGACAGGCGCAGATGAAATTGGCCCGCGACCCGCGTTACAGTTCGCCATTTTACTGGGCGGCGTTTACGCTACAGGGCGATTTGAATGTCCGGCCGGACATCGCGAATGGCATACCCGCGTGGGCTTATGGATTGGCAGTCGTTCCGTTAGCTGTTTTGGGTATTTACTTGTGGCGGAGGCGAGCGTTTAGAGTTCAAGCTTCAGCTTGCATACTCTGAAGAGGACAAACTGAAGTTTGAACTCTGAACACGCTACTCGACCGTGAAGACGTACAGCAACGCAGAATCGGGATTTCCGCGATCAGTCAATCTAATCTGATTTTGCCCCCTAACAAGAATGAATCGCGGGATTACCAAACGGGCCTCGCTCCCGGCTCCGGTTGCGTAGATTTGGCCGCTCTGGATCGTGAATACTGTTCCGGAGTTCTGAACAAGCTCTAACTTGGGGCGAAACTCAGGGGATGGCTTAAATGGCAACGCGAGTCTGAATAAGACGCTTTCCGACAGGGCCCCCGCCGTGATTTTTGTGGCCCGGGCTGTGTCGCGGAGCGTACCGGATGAGAGTTGAACGGACGAATACACGTTGTCCGCCGTTGCGAGATCGTTATTATTCAAAGCCGTATATTCTATCTCTAGAGGAGTCGCCGCCGGAGACAAAAAGATCCTCCACCCGATAAACCCAATCAAACCGATCGCCAACACGGCGAAGGCGGCGGTCAACGGACGGGACAACGGAAAAAATCTGCTTAAAAACGAGGAGCGTGGCTGCTCAATTGGCAATTTAACGCCCCCGGCCTTCTCCGCAGCGGCAAATTGTTTTATCAACACGATCTCGTCCATCTGGCTGCGACGCTCGACCGAGATCAAAAAGCTCGAACGAAAGCGGTCTTCTTCATCTTTAGTAAGACCGCGTTCCAGATAGTCTTCGGTAAGATCATGCTCGGCGATCGACAGCGATTCGCTCGACTTTTCGTCCGAGATGATCCAGAGATCTATCTCGCCCATTTGGGCCTCCGAGAGATCGTTCAACAAATACTTTCTTAATTTTCTCCAGTCAGTGTCCATAGTCGATAGCCATTACCGAAGGTACTGCCCCTAATCTTGTGGCTGGTGACCGTTCCTCAGCGACGATAGTTTCACGCAAGCCCATCGGTCACAAATGAGATGCCTAATTATTTTGGCACCCAAAATTAGGGCCCACACCTTTCCCTACATATTATTGACAAAATACACAAAAATCTTACACGTTATTTTCCTTACAATTTTCCACACACGTTCTCAAACGGCCTTTTATGCGAAATATCTTCAGATGCAATGCCGCTTGGCTGCATTTGGCATTTGCGGCCAGCCTCTTCCGGTCAGCGATCTTTTCAACGCGTTCGCGGCAATAGTATTCGATCACGAGGCTGCGTTCCCTCTCCGGGAATTCGTCCAGACATTTGGTTAGACACTCAAACGCCAGTTCCCTCGCGTCGTCATACGTTTCGGCGACGGTCTGTATTCCCAAGTGCTCTGGCTCGAGCTGCGTTTCTTTCTTTCGCGCCTGTTCGAGCAGAACGTTGCGGGCAAAACCATAGATATAGCCCGTGGGATTCGAGTTTTTCGCACTTTCGTAATCGGCCACCTTCGACGCCACGCGGTTAAACGTCTCGTCAACAAGCTGCTCCGGATCATTGCAGCCTCTAAACTGAAAAAAACGGATCAGCCCGTTGCGCAATTTCTCATAGGAACGCCCCGCCTCTTCCCTGTCGCCAGAGAAAAGACCGAGCAGCGCATCGAAATCCTGTTGAACGAGGTTATAGGCGTCCTTCATTGGAAGGATTATAAGGCAAAGGTCGCCGAAGGCGGAAGTCGGATTGGAAGTCTTGAGTTATTGGCGACAAGGGTGCTTCGGAGATTTAGTATCGGTGCGTCATTACGTATGCCGCCTCCCTGTCCGAGCGCCGTATTATTTCGTCCCGCCGTATTATTGGAAACAGTTGAGCCAGTCATGGTAAGCGGACCACTGTTCCAGATGGCGCCGGCATCGCATTGTTGTTAGGGTCGACGGTTGAATTGGTTATCTGGACCGCACGAAACGAGCTGTCGGGAAAACGTTCCTGGTCGGGTATAATTGGAAGATTGAAAATAAACGGGACGATCGATTGAGAGTGAACGGAAAATGATGAGCATTTTATTAGCAAATGGAATAACCTCGCTGGTCGGGTTTTTGTCGGGAAAACGGAAGAACGGCGGATCGAACGGAAATAGAAATGTGCGTGTCGTCATATCGCGTATCCTAATGTCTTTAATTTTGGGTCTAGGAATGGTCGTCGCCTTTTTTTATATCGCTCAACCCGCGTTTTCGGAGAAAAGGGCGCGTGGTTCCAACGCTCGCTCCAGTTCGTTGAGCGGCATACAAAGTCTCGCCGACTTGGCTGGGAATACGC
Organism: Chloracidobacterium sp.; assembly: GCA_031430895.1. GTDB lineage: Bacteria > Acidobacteriota > Blastocatellia > Pyrinomonadales > Pyrinomonadaceae > OLB17. The sequence continues at coordinate 16,913 of JANPCJ010000301.1, forward strand.
CGTCCGATGCAGCCCGACCGAATTTTACAAGCCTTTTGGCGCCAAGTATTCCGCAGCCCGCCGATAAAGTGTCCTTGAGGGTGATGGCCGAAACGGCGGATGGCAAGCGTGCGTCGGTGGTTATCCTGCTGGCCGAGCAAGCCGATGTCAGCACCGCATATGAGATTAAGGACGAGGACGAGCGCGGATGGTTTGTTTACAACACCCTTACCCAACATGCCGAACGTACGCAAGCCGGTCTCAAATCCTATCTCTCCTCGGCCGGGCGGACTTATCAGTCTTTTTGGGCGGCGAACATGATCGTCGCCGATGTTGACCGGCGAATGCTCCTGGAAATCGCGGGACGCCAAGACGTGGCCCGCATTGATTCCAATCACAAAACGCGGTGGATCGAGGAACCGGACGTTGCAAGAATCGGCGTCAAAGCCGGTGTCGAGGCTCCTGAGGCCGTCGAGTGGGGCGTGACAAATGTAAATGCTCCGTCAGTATGGGCTTTGGGTTTTAACGGACAGGGCATGGTTATCGGCGGTCTCGATACTGGAATTCGCTGGACTCACAATTCTCTCAGGCCAAAATATCGCGGATGGAACGGCGTCACCGCCAACCACAATTTTAATTGGCACGACGCCATCCACTCGGGCGGCGGCAGCTGCGGTCCAAACACTACTGCTCCGTGCGATGACAACGGCCACGGCACTCACACCGCCGGGACCTTCATTGGCGACGATGGCGGCGGTAATCAAGTAGGCGTGGCACCAGGTGCAAAATGGATCGGCTGTCGAAATATGGATCAGGGAAACGGTACGCCCGCAACCTATACCGAGTGCTTTCAGTTTATGATCGCGCCAACGGATTTAACCGGCGCGAACGCGAATCCATCACTCAGGCCGCATGTTATTAATAATTCATGGGGTTGTCCCGCCTCCGAGGGCTGCACGACGGGGGCCGAATTGGAATTGATAACCAGCAATACTCAGGCGGCGGGAATATTTGTCTCGGTCTCGGCCGGTAATTCAGGTCCCGGCTGCTCCACCGTATCGTCACCGTCGGCAATCTATGATGCGGCATTCTCGATCGGGGCATATAGTATCAGCAACGCGCTCGCAACCTTCAGCAGCCGCGGCCCGAGCACGTTCTATAATCCGAATCTGCTTAAACCAAACCTATCCGCTCCCGGCGTAAACGTCCGTTCGGCCTCCGGCTCAAGCGACAGCGGTTACACCAACTTGAGCGGCACATCGATGGCTTCGCCGCATGTTGCCGGGGTCGTGGCAGTGCTCTGGTCGGCGCGTCCGGAATTGGTACGCAACATCGCCGCAACAAGGACACTATTACAAAACACGGCTAATCCGGCAGTCACGGTGGCAGCTCAAACTTGCGGTGGAACTCCCTCGACACAGATACCAAATAACACATTCGGCTACGGTCGCATCGATGTCCTGGCGGCTGTAAACGGAATTCCAAACCCGACACCAACCCCAACACCGACTCCTACCCC
>JANPCJ010000302.1:0-4337 GCA_031430895.1 Chloracidobacterium sp.
GGATTATGGGTTTTACAGGATCCCGAGGCGTTTAAGGATCAGTTCATCGAGAACGCGATAATGGGCGGCCGGATGAGCGGTATGAGTTCGCCGCTCGCCAATATTGCTCGCGAGTTTACCGAGCGTTACCCGAATGCATTCGGGCTCGGGGTAAATTCAAGCGGACATTCCGGGCCGATTTATCTAAAGAGTTTGATCCTGATCGGCTATGCCGCAGGAATCATTGGTTTTTTCCTGGTTAGAGATTTACGAACCAACCGAAACTATCGTGCCCTATTTGTCGTGACGGCGATTTATTTCCTGATAATGTCTCTCCTGGACGGACAAAAACAGACGACCTACCTGATACATATCGTGCCGCTTTACATCGTTTTCCTCGCTTCCGTGTTTGGCCATTTTTGGGAAAAGCGACTATTGTCCAGGTTTATACTTGTCGGAGCCGCTCTTGCCGTGATCGCCGTTCCCGTTGGCGGAATGGCCCTAAAGATCAAGCAGAATACGCGCGGCAATTTTTTTGACCCGATGATCGCGTACCTAGGGGAAAACTCGGGAGAAAGTGACGCAGTCATGGGCGGCGCCGATCTGGCATTTGGGCTTGGCATGGATTCAAATCTGATCGCCGACGGGCGCTTTGGCTATCTCACCGGAAAGCGGCCGCGATACATCGTCACAGACAGCGCGGTTGAAAACTCATGGTCGGCCTCAAAGATACACTTTCCGGCGTTTTATGAGTATTTACCGAGGTTGTTGACCCAGGAATACAAGATCACCTATGAAAACGCGGCGTATAAGGTATACGAGAAGCGTCAATAAGTCTCGGTTAGATTCCTATCTTTTCTAAACTATCCTTTGCGGTCTTGATCGGATCGGCTGTTTTGACGGGGACGCGCAAAATCCCGCTCGGTGAAAAGCTCGCACCTTCATTCTCTTCCAATAGATGCATCAATTTGTCGGGCGCGACCCGCGCCGATTCGCCGAGCTTGATCGCTATGCCGTCTGGCGCCTTGTCGATAGAGACGATGGCCATGCGTTCGGCCAGTTTTCGCAACCGGCCGTATTCAAAGAGGTTGTCGACGGAACGGGGAATACGTCCATAGCGGTCTTCGATCTCGGCGTGGATCTGCATCAAAGCCTCCTCGGTCTCGGCCGACGAAATGCGTTTGTAGGTCCGAAGCCGCTGGCTTGCCTCGGCGATGTAATCTTTCGGTATTGAAACATCGACGCCGAGATTGATCGAAACGCTTGTCTCATCCGCGATCTCATCGCCTCGAATCTCGGCAATGGTACGCTCGAGCATCTTTGTATAAAGATCAAAACCGAGAGCGTCGAGATGACCGGACTGCTGGCCGCCGAGGATATTTCCTGCGCCGCGAAGCTCGAGATCGAGCGCCGCGAGACGGAATCCCGCGCCCAGATCGGAAAATTCACGTATCGCCGACAAACGCCGCCGTGCAATAGGCGTCAACTCCATCTCGCTCGGAATCAGCAAATATGCATACGCCCGTCGATTTGAACGTCCGACGCGACCGCGAAGTTGATAAAGCTGAGACAGACCGTAGTTATCGGCGCGATTGATAATGATCGTATTTGCCCGCGGTATGTCGATGCCGTTCTCGATGATCGTCGTCGCGACTAAGATGTCGTACTTGTAATCTATAAAATCGAGCATTATCTGCTCCATTTCCTTTTCGTTCATTTGCCCGTGACCGATGGCGACGCGGGCATTTGGAACGATCTTCTGTACTAACGCGGCGACGGATTCGATCGTTTCAACACGATTATGGATGAAGAACACCTGGCCGTTTCGGGCCAGCTCGAGCTCGATGGCCGAACGTATCACACTGTCCGAGAACTGTACAACCTGCGTGTTGATCGCCAACCGGTCGCGCGGCGGCGTCTCGATAACGGACATGTCGCGCATTCCCAGCAGGGACATATTAAGTGTGCGCGGAATCGGCGTTGCAGAAAGCGTCAATACATCGACCATCTTCTTTAGCTGCTTAAGTTTTTCCTTGTGCCCGACTCCAAACCGCTGCTCTTCATCGACGACGACGAGACCGAGTTTTGGCAGTTTTACATCGTTAGAAAGTATGCGATGCGTGCCGATCAGCACATCGACCTCGCCTTTTTCGGCATTGGCTACTACGGATTTCTGATCACTGGTCGAACGAAAGCGCGACAGCAACTCGACCTTTGCCGGAAACGCGGCAAAGCGTTTGGTAAAAGATTCAAAATGCTGGTAAGCGAGAATTGTCGTCGGTGTGAGAATGGCGACCTGCTTGCCGTCCATCACCGCCTTAAAAGCGGCCCGCATCGCGACCTCGGTTTTGCCATAGCCGACATCGCCAATTATCAGGCGATCCATCGGCGTTGCCGCCTCCATATCGCTTTTTACGTCCTCGATGGCCGTGCCCTGATCGACTGTCAGATCGTATGGGAATGCGTCCTCAAACTCATGCTGCCACGGTGCGTCGGGTGGAAATGCGTGGCCGCGAACGAGTTTTCGCTCGGCGTAGAGTTTTAAAAGCTCATCCGCCATGTCGCGCATCGCGCGTTTGGCCTTTGCCTTTGTTTTCTGCCATCCGATGCCGCCAAGCCTGTCGAGCGCAGGTGCCGTTGCCTCACCAGACGAATAACGCGATACCAGATCCATCCGCTCAACGGGGACGAATAGCTTGGCGTTATCCGAGTAGATGAGGAGCATGAACTCGCGTTCCGTTCCCTGCGATGAGATGGTTTGCAGGCCGTCAAACCGCCCGATGCCGTGATCGACATGGACTACGAAATCTCCAATCTTGAGGTCGCGAAAATCCGAGATAAATGCGCCCAATCGCGATTTACGACCGGTCGATGTTTTACGGCTTGCGGACGGCACCATCGAGCCGATTGATTCGCCAAAGATATCGGTTTCCGTATAGACCGTCAGGCCAAACGCTGGCAGCTCCAGCCCGCCCGAGAGATCGCCGATAACAATCGAGCCGGCGGCGAGCGTGATCTGATATTCTCTAAGAATTTCTTCGAGACGCTCGGCCATTCCATGCGTTTGAGTGGCAAGCCGCGTCTCGCCATCGGTTGACGCTGCCTTTAACTGGCCCGCAAAATCCGCGATGACGCCGTGAAATTTCCGGGACGAGCGGGACTGTATCTCGACCTCTGAGGCTTTTTCGGCGGTTGGGAAAAGGAAGAGCGGAGAGGCGGAAACACGACCGGTAGGGAGTGTGTTTTTCGCCGCTCGAGGTAGGGCATCGTCGCCAGAGGCACCCTCGCTACCGCTCAGGTTTCCGCCTTCGAACTGTTCATCTGTCGCCGCGGCGACGCGTCCAAGTGAGCGCAATTCGATTCGCTGGATATCGCCCAGACGCTCGCGAAGCTCGGTCGGTTCGAGGAAAAGTTCCTTCGGGTCTAGTCCGACATCGCCCAGATCAGTAAGCGCTTCGTAGTGTTCGGCGGTGACTTTATAAAAATTCCCGAGTGTATTTTCTACCGATGTCGGCTCATCGATCACGAAGACGAAATCACTCAGATATTCGAAAATGCTCGAAGTGATCGGTTTTACGAGCGGAAACAAAAATTCCCAACCATTAAACGACTCTCCTTCGGCGGCAAAATCGGTGCGGTCGCGCAGGTTGCGGGCGAACTGATCGCCGCCGAATCGCTCGACCGCAAAGAAAGCCCACTCCTTAAAATCCTGCGGCGAGGCGGCAAACTCACGCATCGGGGCGATTGATGCGCTGTTTAGTTGAGCGACCGAAAGCTGCGTCTCTGCGTCAAAGCTGCGTATCGAATCGACCGTGTCGCCAAAGAACTCGATCCGCACCGGATTTGTCGCATCCGGCGACCAAACGTCGACGATGCCGCCGCGCAGCGAAAACTGGCCGAGATTCGAAATGGGATCTTCGCGAACGTACCCGGCCGCTATGAGCCGTTCCACGAGCCGGTTAGGCGCGAAATCTTCATCCAGTTTCAACACGGCGCCGAGGTTTTGTATCTCCGATGGCGACGGCGTTCGGGTTATTAGCGAGCGTACCGGAAGCAAGACGAATTCGGGTTGTTCAGCCGCAAGCTGCCACAAGGTCAGCGCTCGGCGTTCAAGTGTTTCAGCGTGTGGAGACACGCCGGAATAAATATCGGTTTCGAAAGAGGGAAGCGTTACGATAGACGATTTACGCCCGGCAATTGACGACTCAAAGAATTCCAGATCGCCCTGCCACGCGTCGGCATCGGAATTCGAATCCGTGACGATGACGAAATGTTTGCCGGTTTCCGCCTGTAGACGCGACAACACGCAAGCCTTCGCCGATGTCGAGGCGAGACCGCTTAGTGAGATCACACGGCTG
>JANPCJ010000303.1:0-6537 GCA_031430895.1 Chloracidobacterium sp.
CGACGAGCGTCAACAACGCGGCCAGAACCGTCAAGCTCACCTCCCATTGGAAAACCGAGAAGAAGGCCAGCGTGATTAAAACATCGTGAAAAACGGCAATAACCGCACCGGCAGCATATGTCCAATCGTAACGAAACGCAATAAACAACAGGATGCCGACCAGGCCGAGAAGCGTGGCGATAACCGCCTGGTTGCGAAGCTGTGCTCCGGCGACCGGGCCGACCGAATCCGTTCCGACGATCTTGTAGGCCGCAGTCTCGTCGTCGCCAAGGGCCGTGGCGCCTTCCGCCTCTTTGCCAAACGTGTCGAGTGCCTTCTTGACCATTGCGCGGCCCATGTTTACCTGAGAGGCGTCTCCCGCAGCGGGAGCTGGTGTCGTGCCGTCAACCGGGGCAGTCGGATTCACGGTCTGAGCCTCAACCGTGCCTTCGAACAGCGGGACCTTGATTAGAACTTCGTCGTTTTTATCTGTCGAAGATTGTATGACAGCGTCGGTCACCCCTTGCGTCTGCAAGGCGGTTCGAATATCATCCTCGGCGGGTTTATTTCTGAATTTGGCCGTGATAACCGTTCCACCCTGAAAATCGACCCCGAGATTAAACGCCTCCGTCCCGCCCGGCGTAGCCTGTCGGGCGATCGCCGAGCCCAGACCGGTGAACAAAACCGCTATCGAAACTATGATCAGCGGCTTTCTCAAACCCATCCAATCGACATTAATATTCTTAAAAATTTCCAGCATGTTTCTACGTTTGCGTTTTGAGTCCCGGCTTTAGCCGGCTCTTTACTTTCTTAAGTCCCGGGTTTAGCCGGCTCTCACATGTTCGAGAATTGCCGCCTAAAGGCGAAACTCAGAACGGTGGACTCAGAACTAGATACTAAGCGTCTCCATTCTCGTCTTTCGCTCAAGCAGCCACATAAAAATGGTCCGCGAGACAAAGACGGCGGAGAAAAGGTTGATCAACAATCCTAAAACCAGGGTGACCGCAAATCCGCGAATCGGCCCCGATCCATATAAATATAGGATCAGCGACGAAAGGATCGTCGTGATATGTGTGTCGATAATAGTGATAAAGGCGCGGTCAAAACCCTGTGCGATGGCTTGCGGCACCAGCTTTCCGTCACGCAACTCCTCGCGTATTCGCTCAAATATGAGCACGTTGGAGTCCACTGCCATACCGATACCAAGAATTAACCCGGCGATACCCGGCAGCGTTAGAGTCGATTTGATCGCTATCAGCCCAGCAAGCGTGAGCAGCATGTTTAGCATCAGGGCGATGACCGCGTTAATACCAGCTCCACGGTAATAGAAGAGCATGAAGATAACGATAAACACCATCCCGGCGAGCGACGCTTCAACACCAGCCTTGATCGAGTCGGCACCTAGGCTTGGTCCCACTGTTCGCTCTTCCTGATACTCGATCTTGGCCGGCAAGGCACCGGATTTCAACGTCAACGCCAGATCGTCAGCCGATGCTTTTGTAAAGCGTCCCGATATTTGCCCCTGGTCAAAAATCTGTCCTTTAATGTATGCTGCCGATTTGACCTCGTTGTTTAAAACGACGGCCATGTAATTGCCGATATTCTTTCCCGTCCAGTCACCGAACTTCGCCGCCCCGGCCGGCTTTAACGAAAATCCTATCTCGAAATCACGGTCGCTGCCGGTTCGCGAAATCGCATTCGCCTCGCGCAGTTCACTGCCATCGACGATCGCCGGGTATTCAACTACGACAAACTTTTTTGGCTTGGTTGGGTCAGGCGTCCCCGAAGGTGCCGCCGTCGGCTCGTCGCGGTCAGAATACGGCAGGATACGCCTGTTTGGCGGCACGGTTGTGCCGCCCAGCGACTGCTTGGCCGCCTCCTCGGTCGGATAAGTCTCGACAGGGGCCGGATTTGCCGGGCTGACGATCTTCATCAGGGCAAGTTCGGACTTGTCACCTATTAGTTTCTTTACGCGTTCAGGGTCATCAACGCCGGGCATTTGCAACAGAATCTGGCCCGATGATTCGGCGCCGTGTTTTTGAAGCGTTGGTTCTTTTACGCCGAACGCGTTGATACGGCTCTCGATGATCCGAAGTGCCTGATCGACGGACTGAAGCTTTAAGACTCCCTGTACCTGCGCGGGTATCGACCATGTGACGTTGTTTCCCGCTGTCGATTCCGTCCAATTAGAAAAATCGACTTTCTTCTTAACCTCATCGATAACGGCCTGCGATTGCGCCGGGTCCGTCAGAACGAGACCAACCGAATAATTACCTTTTTCAGCGGTAATTACGTTGCTCGCTACCGGCAGTTTTGCGTCCTGTGCGGCGGTAAGAGCGGCCTGTGCATTGTTCTCGGTCAGCTTCTTAAGGTAGTCCTCGGTATCGACCCTCATCACCAAATGCGATCCGCCTTTGAGATCGAGACCGAGATTGATGTTAGCCGCAAGGTTGCTCTTGATGCCCTCATAGGTAAAATCAGCCGTCGTCGGTGTGCGGCGAGGCCCAAATACGAGATAAATCCCGAGAAGCGTGATGGCGACGATAACCGCCGTTCTGATCAATAAACCGGTGTTCTTCATAAAAATCGTGAACAGTAAACGGTGAATAGTGACAGGTTAGCGGAATGATTTCCAGTCACCCGTTACCTGTTACCGTTCACCTACTCCGCTTTTTTGCCGACAACGGCACTCTTTCCTACCTCAAGAAAAGATTTCTCGGCGCTTTGAATGATAAAGCTCGTTTCCTTTACTTCCTTGATCCGCCCGATGATCCCGCCGTTGGTTACGACCTCATCATTGATCTTTAGCTGTGTGATCATTTCCTGAAGCTGCTGCTTTTGCTTTTTTTGAGGCATGATGACAAGAAAGTAAAAAATCCCGAAAATGAACACGAACGGCAGCAGCGTCCAAATAATGCCGCTAGTGCCGCCCGCGTCCTGAAACAGAAAGAGGTAAATATTCATGTGATAACCAGAGCGCAAACGTAAACGGATATTATCGCAAAACGGAGGGGGATTATCAAAGGCGGGCAGCTACTTGGCTAATTTCCTCACAAATTCACGATGCTTTTTACTTCTCAGACCAATCTGCAAGTCGGATAAAACGACATCCATCTCATCGTTGAGCAGGGCTTTAATATTCAATCTCAACCCAGGAAAAACCTTGCTTTCGACGATACCAAGTTTGTTGGTAGTCAATCTCTGATACGTGCCCCCTTCGAGACTAAACCAATCGATTCTCCCATCGAGAACACGCCACACAATATACTCCTGCACGCCTTTTTGCTGATACATTTCGAGTTTGTCGTACAAATCGTACGATGCGGTGCTGGACGCAATTTCAACGATCAATTCAGGTGCCCCTTCCAGGTAGTCCTTGTCGTTGACTTTGGACCTGCCGCCGTTCTTTTCTTCAATCCGCAAAATAACGTCGGGCTGAGGTTCGTGTTTGTCGCTTACAATAAGCGTAGTGTTATCCAGCAACATAACGCCTTTTGTTGACAAGAAATAAACTCCGAAACAGCTCATCACAAGGCTGTGTGGTTTTCCATGATTCTTGACTCTGACCGGCGACGACATATAAACGACTCCATTGATGAGTTCCGCCTTGACATTTTCAGGCATTGCTTCGTAACGTCGGTGAAACTCCTGTTGTGTCAGGTGATCTCCGTTTTCGAGAGGCGGGATAAAATTCTTGTCGCGAAAATGTGGCCTGCGTGTCAAAACCTGCGTGTTCATAGTTGTTCATTATGAACCAATTTATCCGAAAATTCACGCCTAAATGTTCCAAATCCGCCAAGTCGGATCGCTTCTCGAGCTTTTTTCATCAGGTCCATAAAAAACGCCAGATTATGATGCGATATCAGAATCGACGCCGTCATCTCGCCCGCCTGATATAAATGCCGCAGATAGCCGAGCGAGTATCGGCGGCAGACGGAGCAGCCACAGTCGGGGTCAAGCGGAGCGTCTTCCAGGGCGAATTTTGCGTTCCGAATGTTGAGTTTTCCACGCGACGTAAAAGCGCTGCCTGTTCGTCCGTTCCGAGTCGGTATCACGCAATCGAACATATCGACGCCCCGGCTTACGGCCTCTAACAGATCCTCAGGCGTACCAACGCCCATGAGATACCTTGGAGCGTCCTTGGGCATCTGCGGCGTGATAAAGTCGAGTACCTCGTACATCACAGATTTTTCTTCGCCAACGCTTAAACCGCCGATAGCATAACCATCGAAGCCGATCTCGACCGTTCGTTCCAGGCTTTCTTTTCTGAGGTCAGTGTGCCCGGCTCCCTGAATAATGCCAAAAAGCGCTTGGCTCCCGCTTAGAGTAAACGCTTCAGTGTGCTCACTCTTGATGGTTTGCAAGCTGAAGCTTGAACTCTGAACGTCCTCAAACCGCGCCTTTGATCTCGCCGCCCACCGCGCGGTCATTTCGAGGCTCGCGCGTGTGGCGTCATATCCAGCATCACCCGGCGGGCACTCGTCAAAGACCATCACGATCTCGGAGCCGAGAGCGGCTTGAACTTCCATAGAAACCTCGGGAGACAGAAAGTGTTTGCTGCCGTCGAGATGTGAGCGAAATTCAACGCCTTCCTCGGTGAGTTTTCTAAGATCGGTCAGAGAAAATACCTGAAAGCCGCCGGAATCAGTCAGAAACGAACGGTTCCAGGACGTAAACCCATGCAAGGAGCCAAACTGGCTAATGACATCGACGCCCGGTCGCAAGAAAAGATGATAGGTGTTGCCCAGGATAATGCGGGCGTCAAGCTCGTCTTCTAACCATTCGAATCGAATACCCTTTACCGTACCCTGCGTTCCGACAGGCATAAAAACAGGCGTCTCGATAACCGAGCGCCTTGTTCGGAGTATCCCGGCGCGAGCCTCGCCATCGGTCGCGATTACTTTCCAATCGATTGGTCTCATAAAGCGTTTTGAGTCCCTGCTTCAGCAGGCCTCTTCGCCGGCGGTTGCCGCCTGAAGGCGGGACTCAAAACTTTTTCCCGACGAGAGCCCAGATATCAGGCGCTCCGACGGCGGTTTCGGAGACGATCCTGCCGTCCTTGTTTACGAGCACCGCCGACGGTGTGCCGAACATGCCAAAACCGGTCGATGTCTTGTGGCCTTCGTCGAACACGATGGGTGAATCGAGATCAAATTTCTCATGGGCCTCTTTATCGCCGTCGGAAAACACGAGTAGATTGGGTTGGTCCTGACCTTTGACCCTATCCCATTCGCGAAGCTCGTCCATCATTTCAAGACAATAGGGACAGCCCTGGCTCCAAAAAGTCACGAGCGTCGGCTTATTCTTGAAGTAATCCGCGTTAATCTCGTTGCCTTTGAAATCACGAAGCGAGAATTGCGGAATGCTCTCGCCGATTTTATTGGCGTGCGTGTGTCCATCGAGATTCGCGAAATGGGCAAATTCGCGGTTCAGATCGTCAGCCTTGATTTGATCGACAAGACTCCTGATCGCCGTATCGCCGGCTGCGGCGTGACTCGCAATCCGTCCGCTCGAATCCATCAGCACGGCAGTCGGCGTCCATTTTGCTTTTACGCTGTCGGCAAGTTCACGGTCTTTCTGAATTAAAATCAACTTTGAATTGTCGCCGCCAAACTTTTCCCGATTATCGTCCGGCCTTCCGTTGCTGACAAAAACAAAGTTGACTTTGCCATCGAGCTCGGTCTGCCACTGTTCGAATTCAGGCACGAGCGCTTTGCACGGATTGCACGTCGGGCTGACGTAAAAGAACAATGTTGGTTTCTCGGCCGCTCTGAGATTTGCGAGCGAAACGGCACCGCCGTCAAGATCGGGCAGCTCGAAATCAGGCATCACTGCCCCGATCGGAAGTCCCTCATGCGGGTGGCCCGCATCCTCTCGTTCAACCGCTCCGCCATCGCGCGCGACAAGCTCCATCAGCTCGATCCGCCGCATTATCTGCGTTTGCTGTTCGGAAATCTTCTTCAAGTAGAAAATAACCGCGATCAAAAATCCGACGAAAACAATTATAAAAGCTAACTGCATAGCATCCAGCTTAGGATCCGCCAAACTCATCCCCTGACCCTCGCGACCACGCGACACGAGAAACATTGCCAGGGCGCCAAAACCAATATTCCTAACAATGCTTATCTTCCCCACCGGAGCACTGTGAAGCTGTCCAAAACAGTGACAATCGGGCGTATTCCCCTTCGCCATCTGGTAGATCATTTGGCCTATAAACAAGAGCAAGAGAGCCGCGGCACCAATTGCGCCGAACCATGCGGTTTCGACGGACAGGAAAAGACCGGCAATAAGAATCTCGAAAACCGAAAGGGCAATCGAGAACGGTTTCGCCAGCTTATCGGGAACACCAAATCCTTTGAATGCCTTCTCCGAGCCTTGCAGATCGAGAAACTTCGCAATTCCGGCGAGCGCAAAAATGCCGAACAAGGATAGCCTGAGCAACAATAACAAAATTTCCATTCTTTCTAATATTATCTAAAATTCACCAGTCAAGCCAACCACAGTTGCAGGTCAGGAAGGGTGGCTCTGCCCCCGCTCTTTGACTGCCGTGACGAAGAG
>JANPCJ010000304.1:0-14056 GCA_031430895.1 Chloracidobacterium sp.
CGTCGATCTCGGCGCGGGACTTAATGCCTGTATTGGAATTCTTGCAGCACTTTATGAACGCTCTCGTTCAGGCCTTGGGCGTGAGTCGCAGTGAGATAACGCCCGAAACATCCTTGGTAAGAGATCTTGAGGCGGAATCAATCGATTTTCTCGACATAATGTTTCGGCTAGAGAATGACTTCGGTATTGAGATATCCCGCGGTGAACTCTTCCCGCAGGAAATACTTCGCGACCCCGAATTTGTCGTTGGCGGAAAATTGACTCCCGCCGGGGTGAACGAATTGCGCCGGAAGTTTGCTTTCACAGATCTCGCTAACCTGCATGCCGGAGGGGACATTCAGAGCCAACTGGGCGAGATGTTAACTGTCAATTTAATAACAGACTATGTTGCAAGCAAGCTGCAAGCGGCGGTCGGAGTTGCGTAGAAATGGGAACGATCCAATTACGAGATGCGGTCAATGCGGATGCTCGAAACGGGTTCGAGCTGCATGTATCAGCAAATGAGAATGATCCGCCAGGTGATGTATTCTCGCCCGAAACCATAATCGAGCGGGCGATGCCTGTACTCAACGCTATCTCGCAGCGACGAAGCGTTCGCCATTTCGCTTCAGAAGTTCCTCCCCGGGAATTAGTCCTACGGGCTATCGAAGCGGCTACACATGCACCTTCAGGAATGAACAAGCAGCCGTGGAGATTTGTGGTTGTCGCCAACGAAGATATCAAAAGAAAGATGGTCGAGTGCGTTAGCGAGGAAATTGAAGCGATCCTACAGCTCCTGGCGGGTGGAAAGTACACTGAAAAAGTCGGTGGATATTTGCGGAATTACGCCACGACATTTTGCAAAGCACCTATCGTAATTAATGTTCTTTACCGTGAATACGGACAGGTGATAGCGAGCTTGATGGGACGCGAAAACATAATGTATCCAGAGAATCAGGAAGAAGCGGCCAACCCGGCAATGCAAAGCGTTTCGGCAGCGATTCAGAATCTACAAATCGCCGCGCAGTCACTCGGCCTGGCAACTTGCTGGATGACGGCACCGTTATTTGCCAAAAAGCAGCTTCATGAGTTGCTCGAAGTTGAAGAGCCGTGGGAAATGGCGGCGGTCGTTCCGATCGGCTACCCGTTAAAAGAGCATCGCACGGTACCACACCGGATCCGGTTTGAAAGAGTTGTTCGCTGGTTGGATTGAGTTTTAGAAATGATCTACGGAATAGGCATTGACATGGAAATTATTGGGCGCGTTGAACGGCTTTTAGAAGAACATGCCGATCATATAGAAAGGGTTTTTACTAAGGACGAACAGGCGGCGGCGGCGATTTTGTCGCCAGGACAAAGACTTAGATTTTACGCATCGGCATTTTCGGGCAAGGAAGCCGTTATGAAGGCACTTAAAACAGGATGGAGTCCGGAAGTCGAATGGTCGGAAATCGAGATACCTCTCGGCGATTCGACAACGGCTCGGCTCTTTGGTGGAAGCGCACGCGTCGCGCATCGAATGGGCATTTCTCGGATCGTTGTGAGTATTACGGGAACATCGAAAATTGTTGTCGCTACCGCAGTTGCTGAAAAAGACTAACCCTCAGAGGAACCATATTTTTATGAACACAATTTCAGTTTTCACGACAGTTTTCATCCTATTTGGGGGTATGGCTCTTAGCTTAACCGCCTGCAGGTCGTCAGAAGTACCGGTATCAGATGACCGGGCGAGAGGTTCAAACGGGTCAAACGAATTGCCACTCAATCCCGTTCCGTTTTCCTGGGATGATATTTCAAATCGATACGAAAAAATAACCAGCTATACATCTCTCTACGAAAAAGAGGAAAAGGATATTTCAAAGGGCGAAAAGCAGGTTATCAGGCTCTCATTTCGCAAGCCATTCGATATCCGTATGGACTGGCTTGGTGACAATAACAAGGTCAGTCAATCTGCGGTCTATCAGGAAGGAAAAAATGACGGCAAGGTGCTCGGAAAAGCCAACAGCTTTCTCGGCTCGTTAGCGGGTGTCATTAAAGTCAATCCAACCGACCCGATCGCACTTCAGGACTCAAAACATCCGATTACCGAGGCCGGCCTTGGGAATTTGATCAAGCAAATCAACAGCGATGCAAAAAGGGACGACACGAAAGTTGTTTTTCACGGTAGTGAAAAGACCGACGAAGGCCGCGGGGCATACAAGATAGAAATTGATGGTTCCAACGGACACAATCTGACGGGATCGAGCGGAGCAAGGAAAGCATTGGTCTGGATAGACACGGAACTACTACTTCCCATACGAGTAGAGGTTTACGGCAACGGCGAGGTTTTGCTCGAACGCCATGTTTTCCGAGAGCTAAAGACAAACATAAAACTGACGGATAAGGCCTTCGAATTGTAAGCAGGTGTTTCGGAAATGAAAAAACGCATTGTGATCACAGGTTTGGGTGCAGTAACGCCAGTTGGTAACGATGTTGAGTCGTTTTGGCGGTCGCTTGTCGAGGCGCGTTCGGGCGTATCGGTCATGCAGGCGGAAACATCCGATGACTTGCTGCCCACCTATGTCGCAAAGGTCAAAGAGTTTGACCCTGGTCGAATTGGTCTTCCGTCGAGGAAATTAAAAATGATGGGACGCCCCGCGCAACTGATGCTGGCGGCGGCGGCGGAAGCGGGCCGAATGGCCGGCCTCGATGGAAATACGAACGAAAGCTTGTTGGAACGATGCGGGATCGTCGTCGGGGTTGGAATGCTAAACGCAGATATTTCAGAGTTCGTCAGAACACTTAAGTCCGCTCAAAACTCATTGCCAAACGGTTCTGACCAGATCGATGTTGAATATTTTTCAAGGGCGGCTGCGACCGAGATGTTCCCGCTATGGCTATTGCGGCATATTCCGAACATGGTTGCCGCACATACCGGAATCATGCTGAAAATACGTGGCGTTTCGAACACCGTCATGAACGGGTGTGCTTCGGCGGCGTTTGCCATCGGCGAAAGCATCCGTGTCATTGAACGTGGCGAAGCAGATGTTATGTTGGCGGCCGGTGTTGATTCCCGGGTTAACTCGATGTCCGTTCTGCGATACATAAAACTCGGCTGGCAAGTCGAAGGAACAGACGATGATCCCGCGACCGTCTGTAAGCCTTTCGATCGAAATGCCGCTGGTTTCGTAAGCGGCGAAGCGGCGGGAGTGTTGGTTTTGGAAGAATATCGACATGCGGTCGAGAGAGGTGCCACGATACTTGCCGAAATCAGCGGCTGCGGCGCCGGCAACGATGCTTATGATGTATTCCATCCGCATCCACAAGGGCGAGGCCTGTCCAAGGCGATTTCAAACTGTCTCGGCAGGGACGATCAGAATATTCAAATTCCTGAAGCTGTTTTTGCTTCTGCAAACGGCATTCAAGAATATGACGCTGCTACCGCACAAGCATTAAAGGTCTCCTTTAATGCTTATGGAATCACGCCTACGGTCACCGCCACCCGCTCGTTACTTGGACACACACACGCGGCATCGTTTGCGCTGGATGCGATCGCGGCTGTCAAAGCTCTCAACGACAACATCGTCCCGCCGACGATCAATCTCGAGAATCCGATTGACGATTTCGATTTTGTTCTTGATAAGCCTCGGGCAAGGCCAATTCCGGCGGCAATGGTTACCGGCTACGGAATCGGTGGACACGCCGGTGCGCTACTGATACAGGGGTGCGAAAAATGAAAAAACGCGTCGCAGTTACAGGCATCGGAATCGTTTCTCCGCTTGGGTGTTCGGTTGACACGTTCTGGCAAGCGCTGAGCAACGGAGTTTCGGGAGTTAGATCAATCAGCCAATACAATGCGAGAGGTCTGCCTGTGAGAATCGCAGCCGAGGTGACCAATTTCAGTCCCAACGGACATTTCGGAAAGCCTTATGCGTTTAGTAGTTCGCTGTCGATGGGGTTTGACCGCCGCACGAAATTCGCCCTCGCAGCGACTGAACAAGCTTTGAAGGATTCCAAGCTGAATAAAGATCTCCTGGCTGATGCAAACGTGTACCTCGGTGCAGGCGAAGGGCCAAACCGTGTCGAACTGATTTCAATGCTGCTTGCTCCGTTGCTTAAGGAAGACGGTACGTGCGACGAACCAAGATTATTTACGTCTCCCGCGGCCGAAGAATTCGCCCTTCACGACCTGTTGATGGAAGCAACCGTTCCAGCATCGTTGATTGCGAAGAACTATGGTATTTGCGGCGAAGTAATGACTTCCCTTTCCGCGTGCGCCGCGAGTTCACAAGCCATCGGCGAGGCTATGCGGAGAATCCAGAACGAGGAATGCCCGATCGCTCTAGCGGGCGGAACTCATACGATGACGGCTGCACTCGACGTTATTGGATTCGCGCTGCTTTCGGCATTGTCGCCGGGCAACGGCGATCCAAAAACAGCCTCACGGCCATTTGATCGAAACCGCGATGGGTTTGTGTTGGGCGAGGGAGCGGGAATGTTGATCCTGGAAGAATTTGAACACGCAAAAAAGCGCGGTGCGAGAATTTATGCTGAGTTAATTGGATACGGAGCGAGCAGCGATGCGTATCGCGTGACGGATATGCACCCTGATGCGCTCGGTGCGGTCTCCGCAATCGACGCTGCTCTAAATGATGCCGCGATCGATCCGAAAGATATCGGTTACGTGAACGCTCATGGAACGTCCACTTTGGAAAATGACCGGTCTGAAACGAAAGCACTTCATACGGCATTAGGCAAATATGCGCCGATGATTCCGGTCAGTTCGATCAAATCAATGACTGGACATGCGGTTGCGGCCGCAGGCGTTATCGAGATCATTGCTTCAATCCTAGCTCTGAACGAACAGGTACTTCCGCCGACGATAAATCTCGAAACACCCGATCCGGAATGCGATCTGGATTATGTGCCTAATAAAGCTCGCGCCACACACTTTGACGTGGCCATGTCAAATTCATTCGGTTTTGGCGGACAAAATGTTGCCCTCCTTGTGAGAAAAGGGGAGTTAAATGGATAGAAAACGAACAATTTTGTTGACTGGAACCGGAACGATCGGAAGCGAATTGCTGCTTGCTTTGGCTCGCGGCACATCCCATCGCGTATTCGTTCTGTTTCGGAATAAAGGCGATCGCAGTTTCCGAGATCGCGCTTCCCTTTTGTTTGAAAAACTTGGTTTGACCATAGGCGAAATATGCCGAATTTCCGTTCTCGAAGGTGATGTGGCGGAAGAAGGTTTTGGGCTGGATAAAAAGACAATCGATAACCTGACAAATGAACTCGATTTTATAATCCACACAGCCGCAACAACTTCTCTTACGGCGGACGAGATCTTGTGTAAAAGCGTCAATCTCGGCGGTACACGGAACGCACTTGATCTGGCAAAAGCTTGCCGCAAGAACGGGAAACTAAATCGTTTCGTCCATCTCAGCACGGTATTTGTAGTCGGAGATGTTTCGTCGACGCGGGTCCTTGAGGATGGGCTGCCGGACTTGCCAAATCATTTTAACTATTACGAATCGAGCAAATACGATGCTGAAAAACTAGTCCGCGAGGCGATCAAAGAAAATCTACCGGCAACGATCTTTCGGCCGAGTATGGTCGTCGGCGATACGCAGACAGGTTGGACTCGGGAGTTTAATGTTATTTATCCGTTGATACGCATACTGTCGCGGGGTTACATTTCACATTTTCCGGCGGATCCAAACGGTTTTGTTCATCTTGCACCGATAAATTTCGTTGTTGAGGCAATTCTTGATTGCTTGGAAAAGGAATGGACATGCGGCAAGACATTTAATTTGACCTCGCCCGCTCCGGTGACGGTAGCCGAGCTGTTTGCCTGCAAAAAGTTCTTTCAGTCGGAGCAGCAGCAACCTAAATTATTCCCGCCCGAAACTTTCAATTGGCAAAAATGCTCGGCTCGAGAAACCGAGTTACTTGAATCGGTCTCGTTTTGCTTACCGTATTTCAACTCGCGGCATTTATTTGAAACAGCAAATACTGAGCGGCTTATCGATATGCCAAGGATCGACGGTAATTATCTCAATTTGCTCGGAACATTTGCTCAGGAGAGCGGTTACTTAAAGAATATCCAAAACGGAAGTTGAAGGTTCACACGATGCGTTACATTTTGATCGACCGGATAACTGCATATGAGTCCGGGAAAATGCTGAAAGCCATAAAGAACGTCACTTTTAGTGATGGCGTGGGACGGCCGCACGGGGCAAATTGGATGCCGTTTCCGGCGGCATTCGTTATGGAGTCGATGGCACAGGCCGCCGGTTTGCTCGTTGCCATGACAATCGATTACAAGGCACAGCCCGTTCTTGCCAAGGTTCAACAAATGCGGGTGTATGGCCGGGCCAAGCCCGGGGATCGCCTCGACGTTTTCGCAGGTCTTGAAGACATTCAGGAAGCCGGCGCCAGGCTTTATGTCAAAAGTTCCCGTAGCGGTGTGCCGATTGCCGAAGCCACCGTATTTTTGTCGCTTCTTTCGTTTGAAGACTTGGGAATGGAAAAAGCTTCCAAGCATCGACGGATGCTGCGATCGGTCGTTGCGAATCTCGCTCCGGAATGGTTTTGCGAGGTGCAGAAAGTTCCGGTGGCAACATTATGAAAAAAACTTTGATGTTCAAAAACGCTATCAGACAGTTGCGGCACGGTTTTGATCGCCCGTTTATGGTGATGTTTGAAACCACTCTGCACTGCAATATGAAATGCGGGTATTGTGCCATCTGGCAAAATCAGCAGCCGGAAGAAAAAGCGACACGCGAGCGTGTTTTTCGCCGGATGGATGAAGCCGCCGAGATGGGCGTTTTTGCATGGAGCATGTCGGGCGGTGAGCCTCTGATGAATCCGAATGTTCCCGAATATATCGAATACGCTTCAAAGAAAGGATTTTTTACTTCGATGCCGACAAACGGTTTGGCACTTAAGAAATACGCCGAATCCTGCGTCAAACTCGATCAACTGGAAGTTTCGATTGACACGCTCGACCGTGAAAAATTCAAAGAAAGACGAGGTATAGACGGTTTGCCGACAATACTTTTCGCACTTGATTATATCGCCGAGAAAAAACTCAAACACAACCTCGTGCAAATCAATGCGGCGGTTGATGAAAGCAATTTGGAAGATTTGCCGGCACTCGCCGAATTCTGCACGGAACGGGGATTTTTGCTGCATACCGAAGCCGTTCACAATGTCGTGCGGACGACTTACGAAACGGAGAATGTCGAAATCGAGCACGAAGGGCTCGACCGAATCGCCGTCTATGTTTTGGATCTGAAAAAGAAGTACAAATGCGTCCGCTTTTATACGGACTATTACAAATTTTATCGCAACGACGGGTTTACAAAAAAATTTCCCTGCCGTTCGGCTTCGCATTTAATAAATATGCGTCCTGATGGTTCGATCCAGTTTCCGTGTGCTTTTGTATCGAAACACAAAGGGGCACCCGAAATGACCCTGAAGGATATATACGCCTCGCCCGAAGTTGTCGAAATTATCAAACAATCGTCCGATATGTGGGATTTCTGCAAAGGCTGCAAGATCGGCTGCCCGTATGAAGTTTCGGCGTATCGCAACAATCCATGGACGGCCATTTGGAGTGCAATGGAGTTTATGCAGTTGGTGTAGCGAATAGATATATGACTGGTACACACAAAAACGAGCTTGCTGTCAGCGTCCGTAACCTATTCAAGAGGTATAAAAACGGCACACAGGCGACGTGCGGCATTGATTTCGAGGTGCGACAGGGCGAAGCCGTCGCAATTCTCGGACCCAACGGCGCGGGAAAGACAAGTTTTTTGAGGCAATTGACGACCGAGTTAAAACCGACGAGCGGATCGGTCAATATTTTCGGCGTGGATGCGGTGAAGAATCCTAATAAAGCGAAAACTCGTATGGGCGTAACCCCGCAGGAAGCCGGAGTTTTTGAGACATTGACTGTGTGCGAGCACCTCGAATTATTCGGGAAATTCAAGGGTTTAGATAAAACATTCGCCCGAATCCAAGCAACTGAAATTATTAAGAATCTTGAACTCGAAAACGAAACAAAACAAAAGGTTGGCGAACTTTCGGGCGGACAAAAACGGAGAATTCTGATCGGTCTTGCCCTTCTGGGAAAGCCGCCTCTGCTCATTTTGGATGAGCCGACTACGGGACTCGATCCGATCTCCAGGCGGGCGGTTTGGCGATTGCTCAAACGGATCATTGACGGCGGCACAACTGTCGTTCTTTCGACCCATTATCTGGAAGAAGCTGAATTTTTAAGCGACCGGATAGCCTTTATCAAATCGGGAAAAATTATCGCTGACGGGACATTGCAGGAACTCCGTGCGGGATTTCCGAACAAATACCGCGTCAATTATCTAAACGGCGGCGGGCAAATCGGCATCCCTCACACTGAATTTTTCTCTGATTTTGCGTCAGCACAAGATTTTATTAAGACGAATGAGATTGATGAATATCAATTGGCAACATCGTCGCTCGAAGATGTTTACTTTTCGGTTGTCGGCGAACGATCCGAGGGTGGAGCGACTGATCGGAATGCAGTTGAACAATGAGAAAACGTTTATCTGACATTTACTGCGTATTTCAAATACATCTGGCACGTCTGCGGCGTGAAACCGGGCCGTTCCTGCTCGCGGCGATCGTCTTTCCGGTCGGAATGTATCTTTTTGCCAGCGGTATCGCCCAACAGAATTTGGCCGGATCTATTCCAAATGAATACAAGGTCCATTTTTTGGCGGCCTCGCTGGTTTTTTCATTAAGCTTGACGGCGATAAGCTGGCTCGGATATTTGTTGCTCGAAAATCGTTTTACGGGCCGACTGAAGCTTTTCGCGACACTTCCACTTGCCCCTTCTTCATATATTTTTGGAGTCCTGATCTTTGCACTGATGCAAGGGGCCATTGGAACTGTCTCGATGATCATTGCCGCCAGACTTTTGGGCGTGGAAACGCATATAGACGGATTTTCCGGCGTTTTACAACTGACTTTGACCGTCTTTATCGCCCTACTTTCATTGTGCGGAACTAGTGTCATTATCGCCGCTCGTGTCCGAAGTTTCAGCGAAGGATCGCTTTACACCGACGCACTCGGTGCCGGAATCGTCCTGCTTGCTCCGGTCTATTATTCGTCGGAAACTTTGCCGTTTTTTATCCGCTGGATAGGCTACGTTCTGCCGACGACATATATTGCCGGGGCTGTAAACAAAATTCTAGCGGGAAATCCCTTTATCGGCGGCGAGCTTTTGGTGTTATCTGCGATGGCAGCTATTACGCTGGCAGGCGGCTTTAGTCTGATGAATTGGAGGGAGGAGTGAGCCGTAAAAAACGCATTCTTATCTTAACTCTTTCGTTCGGCGCCGGACATGTTCGGGCGGCCGAAAGCGTAGTTGCGGAACTTCGCAGGCAGCTTCCCGAAGCGGACCTGTTACTGGTCGATGCCCTAAAAAACTGCTCGCTCGCATTTCGTGCATTTTACGTTTGGACCTATTGGTTAATGATCCGCTACTCACCAAACCTCTGGAACAAGTTTTTTAACGCCCGAAAAAAAAGGCGCGATAAACAAACCGCACCCGTGTGGGTTTGGCGAACTGGCTGCAAAAGCGTTTTTGAAAAAATTCAAAATTTCCGGCCCGACATGATCGTGGCGTGCGAAGTCGGTGCGTGTGAAATCGCTGTGATTGCACGACGCGAAGACTTAACCGAGGCAAAGATCATCAACGTTATTACCGATTTTGACGCCGAACTGATCTGGGTCAAGTCTGAAATTTCAATGTTCTCGGTGCCGAGTGAAGAGGTCGCCCTGCAATTGCAAAAATGGGGAGCGAATGCTGACCGAATCAAGGTTTGCGGGATTCCACTCGATGAGAGCTTTTCCGAGCGGCATGATGCGGAAAAAGTAAAACATTATTTTGGTTTGGACACGAGACAGATAGTTCTACTGATGGGCGGCGGCATGGGACCGACTCGAATGGATATTGTCGCCGCCAGGCTTCTGGAAAGTGGTGAAA
This sequence comes from Chloracidobacterium sp., assembly GCA_031430895.1. Lineage (GTDB taxonomy): Bacteria > Acidobacteriota > Blastocatellia > Pyrinomonadales > Pyrinomonadaceae > OLB17. The sequence continues at coordinate 9,992 of JANPCJ010000304.1, forward strand.
ACTTGAACATCGTCGCTCTTACCGGAAAGGATGAGCGGATGCGTCGTGAACTCGAAAAGTTGAGAAATTCAAAGACGGTATCGTTAAGAGCCGTTGGGTGGACGGATCAGGTTGCCGCTTTGATGCAGACAGCAACGATTTTAGTGACAAAACCCGGCGGCGTAACTTTAAGCGAAGCCGCCGTCTGCGGTTTGCCGATAGTCTTTTTCGATGCGATTCCGGGTCCGGAAGTTTCTAATGCGGTTCGTTTTGTTGATGCGGGTGCGGGAGTCCAGACAAACGGGTCCGAGGAGACGGTAAACGAAGTTCTGCGGCTCATAAACGACAAAAACGCTCTTTTTGAAATGGCAACTTGCTGCCGCGAACTTGCTCAACCAAAATCCTCGAACGGACTTGTCAACCTCATATTGGCTGAACTCAAGAGCCCTGAAACCATCGGAAAACGATTGTCTTCTGAGCCAAACACACCACGATCTGTTTGGAGCAAATTCAATCTGCGAAAGCAAACTAGTGCAGAGGTGAAAGTGAAATGAATTTAGCTGTCGCCAAAGCCACAAACCAATCAATACCGAAGTTTGCGACCACCACGACGGAGCGGCCGATTCTGATTCTGACAATAAACAACGGTGCCGGCCATACGCGGGCCGCCGAAGCAATTGCTGGCGCGTGGAGCGGAATAAAGCACGCCACTCCCGCTCGCGTGGTAGAAGTCTCCGGCTTTATGTCGCCGCTCGCACGGTTTACCCACGTGACTGCCTATCTATGGCTAGTCAAAAATCTTCCGTCAGTTTGGGACCGAATCGACCGTTTTCAAAAACGCAGATCTCACACCAGTCCTGAATGGTTCTATCGCCGCGAATGTCGATCTCTCTTTGACCTTGCCCGCCAAATCAACCCGTCCGCGATCATTGCGACAGAGGTTGGCTGCGGCGAAATTGCGGCGCTTTTAAAACGAGATTTGAATCTGGATATTCCATTGATCGCCGTCAATGTAAATTACGATGCCGACCGGGCGTGGCTACAGCCGGAAACGGACTTCTATTGTTTGGCGAACGAAAGTTTGATCAAGACCTTTGAAAGCAACGGAGCAAAAAGCGAACAGCTCGCGGCGTGGGGCGTACCGATGCAGCCCGAATTTTTTGAACCAGATGATCGGGCAAGAAAAGAAGCACGGCTCAATATTTCAAAACACTTTGATCTGGATGAGAAAAAACCGATGATCGTCGTCGCGGGCGGCGGTGAAGGGATGGGCAAGATCGAGGAGATTGTTTCACACCTGCTTGAAACGGTCAAAAATCATGACGCTCACATCGTCGTCTTGACCGGCCACAACGAGAAGCTAAGGAAGAGATGCGAAACGGTCGTCCGTTCGGGCGATCCCGCAAATCGCGTCCGCGTCATTGGCTGGACAAACCTGGTGCCGGAGATATTTCGTGCGGCTGATGTTTTGATCTCCAAACTCGGCAATACATTCGACGAAGCGATTGTGTGCGGCTTGCCGATAGTAGCCCTTTTACCTCCGCCGGGAAGCGAGCGTGTCCAGTACGAGCTACTCGAACGCTGGGGAACTGGCCGGGCCGTACGAACCGTCCGGGAAGCCGTGCTAACAGTGGAAAACTTACTTTGCGATTCAGGCGAACTGTCTCGAATGCGCGTTAACGCCTCATTCTTCAGGCAAACAAATGCGGCTGGAAAACTGGCTGACTGGCTATGCGAAAAGTTGGAGGTCAAGCGATGAATGAGACGATTTTGATTGCGTCTGGAATTACTATCTTGCTGGCGCTAGGGGTTTGGGGCGGCATCTATTATCTGACGTATGCGGTTCGTTCTCAAACGTTGGGGAGAACGGTTTGGCATGGGGACCGCAACTCGAATTCGGTCGCCTTGACCTTCGACGACGGCCCCTCACCGGATACGCTGGAGATCCTGGATGTTCTACGCCGTGAAAACGTAAAAGCGACTTTTTTTCTAATTGGCAAAAAAGTAGAAGAATATCCCGAAATAGCCAGAAAGATCGTCGAAGACGGTCACGAATTAGGCAACCATTCATACTCGCATCCCATTTATCTTTTTTGCTCCAACGACCGAACATTGCGAGAGTTGCGACGAACACAACGATGCATTAAGGACGCAACCGGTGTCGAACCACGTTTTGCCCGTCCTCCCTGCGGCGTAAGAACTCCCGGGTATTTTTCAGCGGCAAAGGATCTAAATTTAAGAACAATCCAGTGGAGCGATGCAGGTTTTGATTGGAAGAATATCCCGGCGCAGCGAATTGCACAAAATATTCTGAAAACGATCCAGAATGGCTCGATCGTCCTTTTGCACGATGGCGACGAAACAGGCAAAGACAGCAGAGGGCGAACTACTGAGGCTCTTCAACTCCTGCTGGGCGGCTTGCGCGAAAAAGGGTTAAGCGTATCTCCGCTTGCCGAAATCTGTCCGGGCATTCACGACGAGTGTATTAACTTGCAATTTTTGCCTCCAATACTCTAGCGACAAGACCGAAAAAAATATGACCTTTAATTCCAAATTAACCAAATTACTGCAGGCGAAACGAGCGCCGGTACTGTTTCTCGATTTTGACGGAACAGTTTCCACGCGGGATGCGATTGACCTAATGCTGGAACGCTTCGCCGACGAAAAATGGATCGCGGTTGAAGAACGGTGGAAAAGCGGCTCTATCGGGTCGCGTGAATGTCTGAGCGAGCAGGTTGCTCTAATCAGAGCCTCGCGTGATGAAATTGATGGGTTGCTTGACGAAATCGGACTCGATAATGGTTTTTACGAGCTTCTCAAACACGCGCGTCGGCACAATATTAAAACACAGATAATCAGCGACGGTTTTGATTACTGTATCGAACGACTTTTGTCCCGTATAAAAGCGCACCAAAGACCGTCATTCTTTTCAAGCCATCTCGAATTTCAAGACGGAAAATGGCAAACGGATTTTCCTCATTCCAGTGACCTTTGTGAACACCGTTGCGCCACTTGCAAGCCCCTGTTGATGATGAAACTTAACCCAAAAGAGCTGCCAACCATTTTTGTCGGCGACGGTTTATCTGACCGTTACGCGGCCCGAGCAGCCGATCTGGTTTTCGCCAAAAATGGATTGGCTAAATACTGCTCGGCGGAACAAATAGACTTTTTGCCGTACGGCGATCTGTACGATGTTGCACATTCGCTCTCGAAATTGATGGACGAGATGACGATTAACGCGGAGCGAGGAATTCCCTTTTCGATCCCTGCTTTTTCCGAGGAACTATTCAACTGACGAGCACGCCGCACGCTTGATTCTGAATCGAATAAGACGGGATAAGGACGAAAGACAAAAAGGACAAAAGGAATAAACAAAAAAACAATGAGTACACCAAGCGAAAAACTTCACCAGATCCAGCTTCGACGAACCGAGGCGGAGCTGCTTGAAATGGAAGCAAAATATTGTTCACACGGCGACACGGTCCATTATCTCGAACCGCCAAAATTCTTTGAGCGGGCAGAGGGAAGCTATTTGTTTGACCGCGACGGAACACCATTTCTGGATCTGCAAATGTGGTATTCGGCGGCATCTTTCGGGTATGGCAACGAGCGGCTAAACAACGCTTTGAAAAATCAAATCGACAAATTACCGCAGCTTGCTTCGCAATATCTGCACACCGAAAAGGTTGAGCTCGCGGCGGCGATCGGGCGTTTGAATGAATCAAAGTTCGGTGAGACGGGCCGGGTTCATTTTAACGTGGGTGGTTCCCAAGCGGTTGAAGATTCGCTGAAACTCGTCCGCAACCAAACCGGCAAAAGTCTGGTGTTCTCGTTCATGGGCGGCTATCACGGACGCACTTTGGGAGCTTCGGCAATTACATCGAGCTATCGCTACCGCCGCCGCTTCGGACATTTTTCAGACAGGGCCCATTTTGTACCGTTTCCGTACTGCTTCCGTTGTCCTTATGGAAAAAAAAAGGATACGTGCGAACTCTATTGTGTGGATCAGTTCGCCAAGAATTTCGAAACCGAATACAACTCGTTTTGGGATGCGAAAGCGGAGGAGCCTGAATTTGCGGCATTTTA
>JANPCJ010000305.1:0-3076 GCA_031430895.1 Chloracidobacterium sp.
CGGCCACCGAGGCGAATTTTGCCATCTTTAAATACGATGGGGCATTGACTCAGCCCGGCGGTACGGTAAATACGGCTCTTAATACCGCGACGATCAACGGCGTGACATCGTTTTCCGACTGGACGCTTGCCGAACCGGCTCAGACGATCACGACTTCGGTGGCGAGTTTGCCGGCTTTTGCATCGACGGCGGTATTTGATGTTTCGGCGGAGCAGATATATACGGTTTCAGGTGTGAATCTGACGGCGGATATCACGGTAAATGCGCCTTCGACGGATTTTCAGGTTTCGAAGACATCGGGTTCGGGATTTGGTTCGTCGGTGACGTATCAACAGACCGCCGGAACGGTCGCGACGCAGAATGTATATGTGCGATTCACGCCGCAAAGCCCGGGAGCAAAGTCCGGTAATGTCGCAAACACCAGCAGCGGCGCCATTACCAGGAATGTGGCGGTCAGCGGTACGGGACGCGGATTTGTGGTCAACAGCCTTGGCGATGCTAATGACATAAATATCGGCAACGGCATTTGTGAGACCGGGGCGGGGAATGGCATATGCACCTTGCGGGCAGCGGTTGCCGAGGCTGAGCAGCAGCATTTCGTATCAGGGACCGTCTTCCCGATTACGTTCAGCGTAACCGGCACCATCACACTCGCGAGCGGTCTTTTTACATCCCGACCGATCACTCTTCTCGGCCCGGGAGCCGACTTGATTGCGGTTAATGGCGGCGGTGTGGCGAGGCCTTTTTTCCTTAGCAATGGCGGCGGCACCACAACGACGATTCGCGGTATTACGATCCGGAACAGTTTTATTCCGGCCGTCGGTACTCCTCAGGGGACCGCAATTAAGTCTGATTCGGCCGGCAATGTGGTACTTGACTCGGTCGTCGTGAGAGACAACAGCTCGACCTATACCGATGGTACGGTCTACAAGCTGAGCGGAACGCTCACGGTGAGGAATTCGACGTTCACGAGCAACTCTGCCTACACCTGCGGCGGCATTCTGATCGAAAACGGGACGCTCATCGTGACCAACACGACGGTCTCGGGCAACACGGCCCAGGAACGCGGAGGCGGCGTATGCGTCGCAAATAACAGTAATGCCGACATTCGCAAATCGACGATCACCGGTAACTCAGTTGTATTTCAAACCATCAATAGCGGCGGGGGCGGCATCCATTCTTATACGAACAGCAATCTGACGCTGACGGACAGCATTGTCGCGGGAAATTCCCATACCGGGAATCCAATGGGCAACACCCGTCGCGACCTCTGGAATGAGCTAAACACAAATTCATTTACCAACGGCGGCAACAACATACTCGGCACGATCGAGGGAGCCAATGAAGACGGTGTTTTTTGGGTTGTCGGCACGCCGAGCGCGGGCAACAACTACGTGGGTACGATCGCTTCGCCGGTCGATGCGCGCATCGGGCCGCTCTCAGGCAGTCCTTTGCCAACGCATCCATTGCTGGCGGGAAGCTTTGCTATCGACAAGGGCAAGTTCATAGCCGGAATTACTACCGATCAGCGCGCCCAACTGCGCCCGTATGATAATCCGTTTGTGTTGCTCGCACCGGGCGGCGATGAGAGCGACATCGGTGCGTACGAATCGCAGGTCGATCTCGTGCCGCCGGTCGTCTCGGTTGTAGGCGGGCCGTTGAATTTCCCGGGCACACAAGTCGGTTCGATCTCTGCCGAACAAACCTACACGGTCTCCGGAACCGATCTCTTCGCAAATATCGTCGTGACGGCGCCTAACACCAATTTTCAGGTGTCGTTGACGTCGGGCAGCGGCTTCGGGCCGTCTGTCACATTGTCGCCGACGAGCGGAACAGTTTCCTCGACGACTATCTATGTCCGCTTCACACCGCAGTCAGCAGGGCTAAAGACCGGCGATGTCGCGAATGCGAGCACCGGAGCGATCACGCAAAATGTCGCTGTAAGCGGTTCTGGGCTATCCGGTGAGACCGATGTGACGTTCAATGCCGGCAGCCTGACGATCACCGACGCGAACGGCGGGGTGTCAAACGACACGCTGACCATCTCGTGTACGTCTCCGAACATTCTGATAACCGATCCGAATAACTCGGTCAGCTCGGGCGGCTCGCCTGTGGTACAGGTGAATTCAAATACGGTCAGCATTCCGGTCGCTTCTGTAACCGGCAGCATCACGTTTAACACGCTCGGCGGCAACGACACGCTGACGGTCAATCTGTCGGGCTGTGACTTTATTGTTGACGGCGGGTCCGGTGGACTGTTCTTTAATGGCGGTGCGGGCGGCACTGATTCGTTGACGGTGACGGGTGGCTCGGCTACGACGAGCACGCATACTTTTGCTAATGCGAATGACGGCAATATCGCTCTGACGGGTGCGGGCCGAACGGGTGTGATCGCCTATACCGGACTCGAACCGGTGATCGACAACATGAGCGCTGTTGACCGCTCTTTTATATTCAACGGCGGGACCGAAACCATCACGCTGACGGACGTGACGGCTAACGACGGCATGACGATGATCGATTCGACGCTGGGCGAATCTGTTTATTTTGCAAACCCGACAAACTCGCTGTCGATCAACGCCGGTACGGGCGATGATGTAATTACGATGACGTCAGTCGATGCGGGCTTGAAACGAAGCCTGTTTATAAACGGTGACGCCGGCAATGACACCGTCAACCTAAATGCTGATATCACGTTTATGCCCGATGACATCCTCAATGTAAACCTGCAGGACGATGCGACCGCCGGCGACGTCGATCAGATAAATATTGGCGCGGGTGCAAACCTGATCCTTTCCGGCTCGGGGCCGGCGACGCTGGCGGCCAGCCAGAATATCGCGCTCGCGACGGGTTCGAGCGTGGTAACCGCCGGCGGTGCGCTCATGGTTCTGGCTAACCAGCAATTGTCCGGTGCCACATCGGGGACTTTTGTGGGCGTTGACGTTGACAACGCGCAGCTGACGGTCCTGGGCGCGGGAGCTTTGACTGTTAAGGGCAGGGGCGGTAACGGCACCGCCGTGCCCACGGCCTCACAGATCGGCGTTCGTGTGAGAAATATTGGGGTCATTACCGGCGG
>JANPCJ010000306.1:0-14742 GCA_031430895.1 Chloracidobacterium sp.
GGAGAAGTTTTGAGTGGTTTTCTTATCGGAAGAAATAAAGCGCCCGTAGTCGATGCGTTCGTGGTCAAAGTCAACCACGATAAAATAACCGAGAGCGTAGTCTTTCCGAAAGACGCCGCTAAAGTTTTCCTTTGGCCTAAATCCCAACTTTTGAATGAGATTGGCGTATGCCATAATGCTATGGAACCCCGCTAACCAACCGGATGTTGAAGTAAGTTATGTCTACAAAACTTTAAAAGTCATAATAATACATCTAACCCCTTGCAGGAACAACTGAACGTGGATTAATACGCGATCAGGCAGCCGGTCGAATAGACCGAACGCGAAACCACCACGAGAGAACCGACGTTCCTTGACCCTCAAAAAGCTCGCATGGTACTCTTATATCTTTTGAGAATCGGGCGGATTTTGCTGTGTTTACTCCGTGACGAGCGGACTTTATTAGAATATGCATTTGCTTCTCTTTGCCGAGACAATTCAGCTTTTTCCGGATGGCACGCTTTTTATTCATGTCGGGTTGATCCTGTTGATGATCTGGGTGCTGAATCGTACGCTTTACCGGCCGATCAATCGTGTTATCGAGTTGCGTGAGAAGAGCAAGGGCGGACATTCGAGCGAGGCGGTTGGGATTCTCAAGGATGTCGAGACTAAAGAAGCCAATTACACGCGCGAGATGCTCGACGCCCGTACGGCTGGTTATGAGCTGATCGAAAAGGAGCAAAAAAAGGCGGTCGCGGCGCGGGAGAAGCAGTTGGACGAGGCTAAAACTGAGGTGGCCGCGACGTTTGAGAGCGGGAAGGCCGATTTGGAAAAGCAGTCGGCCGAGGCAAGATCAACGATCGGCACAGAAGCGGAGAAAATCGCGGAGAAGATTGCCGCGAATATCATGAGGACCTGATTTGGTTTTCCGCCATTCGAGTTCCAACTTTAGTTGGCTCTTAGCCGCCAAAGAGGCCCGCTGAAGCGGGGACTCGGAACGATAGCGAATATGTTTGCGTTTATTTACAAGTTGAATCTGCTTCTCGCGGCCTCGGGCGGCAAGGAGAGCGCGTTTACGCATTTTTACAATCAGTATCTTAATATCCCAGGATTTGAAGCCTGGAAGTTTCTGAACCTGGGCATTTTTATCGCGATCATGGTCTATGTGATGAAAAAGCCTCTCAGCGAAGCTTTTAAGGCGAAACGCGAACAGATACGAGCGGAACTCATCAAGGCCGAGGCCGAAAAACAGGCTGCTCTTGCTCAACTGACATCTACGGAAGCCAAACTCGCACAGCTCGAAACTGAAAAAGAAAACATCCTGAAAAAAGCCAAGGACGAGGCCGCGTTTGAGAAAAAGCGGCTTGCAGAGCAAACATCTGGCGAGATCGAGCGGCTGCGGGTGCAGAAAGAGGGTGATCTGGATCGTCTTTCAAAGCAATCGTATGCTCAGCTTCGCCGTTTTTCGGCGGAGGAAAGTATTCGTCTGGCGGAAGAAAAATTGAGGACGCAGATCGACGGCGTTGCGGATGCGAGGCTTGTAAAAGCGAGCATTCAAGAGATCGGAGGGTTGAATTAATATGAGCACAGAGACAATTGCCCGCCGATATTCCACCGCACTCGCCGATGTCGTTAAAGATGCGAGCGAGACCGAAACCGTAAAAATCGAGCTCGCGAGCTGGGGCGAACTATTTCAAAATAACGATGATTTGAAGACCGTTTTTAGTAACCCCGCGATAACACACGCGAATAAGGAAAAGGTCCTAAACAGCCTAATTGCGAGAACGAAGCCGTCAAAAATAACGGCGAATTTCCTGAAGGTGCTGCTGCAAAACGGCCGCCTCGCCGATCTGGGCGATATCAACACCCGATTCGCCTCGGTCCTGGAAGAACGGAGCGGCGTTGTTTCGGCCGAGATCACCTCGGCCCGGGAACTGCCTGCGGACGAGCGCGGCGAATTCGAACGGAATCTCGAAAAGATCACCGGCAAGAAAGTCAAAATAAATTACGCGATTGATAAAGACATCATCGGCGGTGTCGTCACCCGCATCGGCTCGACTGTATATGACGGCTCTGTGAAGACGAAATTGGAGAATTTGAAAGAGCAGTTGGTTAACGGATAGTGACGGGTAACAGGTGATAGGTTACGGGTAAAAACCGAAACTTGTCACCCGTCACCCCGTCATCCGTCACTTTAAGAAAATGGAATCAATAAAAGCTAACGAGATCAACGAGATCATTCGTGCACAGATCGAGAATTTTGACGCCAGCATGACGGTCGACGAGGTTGGGACTGTCATCAAAGTCGGCGACGGGATCGCCGAGATTTACGGTCTGGAAAAGGTCATGGCCGGCGAGCTGCTCGAATTTCCTCATGGTGTTCGCGGCCTAGCGCTCAATCTTGAAGAAGACAAGGTCGGATGCGTTCTGTTCGGGGATTTTCAGAAGATCAAAGAGGGCGACGAAGCAAAGCGAACAAAGCGGATCATGAGCGTCCCGGTCGGCGACGCCATGATCGGGCGTGTAGTCGACGCTCTTGGCAACCCTATCGACGAGGCGGGTGAGATCATTACGGATACCTATTTTCCGATTGAGCGTATCGCGCCCGGTATTATCGAACGTCAACCGGTTAAAGAGCCGCTGCAGACTGGTTTGAAAGCGATCGACTCGATGGTGCCGATCGGTCGCGGACAGCGTGAGCTTATCATCGGCGACCGCCAGACCGGTAAAACCGCCGTCGCCATCGACACGATCATCAACCAGAAAGGCAAGGATGTCATCTGCATCTATGTTGCCATTGGGCAAAAGCAGTCTACCGTTGCTCAGGTACGGCAAAAGCTCGAAGAGTACGGCGCGATGGACTATACGATCATCGTTTCGGCGACGGCTTCCGACCCGGCGGCGATGCAATTTTTGGCCCCGTATTCGGGTTGCGCGATGGGCGAATACTTTCGTGACAACGGCCGACATGCGCTGACGATCTACGACGATCTTTCAAAACAGGCCGCCGCTTACCGCGAAATCTCATTGCTCTTGAGACGCCCGCCGGGCCGCGAGGCTTATCCGGGCGACGTTTTCTATCTCCACTCACGCCTTCTGGAACGCGCGGCTAAGATGTCGGAAAAGAAAGGCGGCGGTTCGCTCACCAGTCTCCCGATTATTGAGACGCAGGCGGGTGATATTTCGGCCTATATTCCGACTAACGTGATCTCTATTACTGACGGTCAGATATTTTTGGAAAGCGATCTTTTCAACTCCGGCGTCCGTCCGGCCATCAACGTCGGTAACTCAGTTTCGCGCGTCGGCGGAGCGGCCCAGGTAAAGGCGATGAAACAGGTCGCAGGTACACTGCGAATTGATCTCGCCCAGTATCGCGAGTTGGCTGCCTTTGCCCAGTTTGGCTCCGATCTCGACAAATCGACGCAGTCGCAGCTCGAACGCGGCAAGCGTCTCACCGAAATCCTAAAACAGCCGCAGTATAAACCGATGGACGTTCTCGAACAGGTGCTGATCATCTGGACGGTAACCACCGGCCTCGCGGACGATGTTGCGGTGGAAGATCTGAAACGGTTTGAGGAAGAACTCACTGTTTTCGCGGAAGAAGCTCACCCAGGCGTTCTGAATACGCTTCGTGAAAAGAAATCAATAGACGATGATCTAAAAGCCGCGATGAAAGAAGCGGTTGAAGACTTCAAAGCAACGCGCTGGGAGACGGCTGGAGCGGCTTCGGCATAAGCTAATTATGGGCCACGTTTTCACGGATATTGTTTTGACTAATCCGCCCCGGTTGGAACTTGAATCGGTAACTGTCAATGCGCTTGTTGACACCGGGGCAGCGACCCTGTGCATTCCTGAAAACATTCGAATTCAACTTGATCTAGAGGAAGCGGAACAGCGTGTAGTGACGACAGCGGATGGAAAGCGACGCACAGTCCCGTATGTCGGTCCGGTGCGGATACGATTCGGAAATCGATCTTGCTTCACCGGCGCGTTTGTCATGGGTGAACAGGTGCTATTGGGAGCTATCCCGTTGGAGGATATGGATTTAGTGATCAATCCGCTCAGGCGCGAGGTTACAGTAAATCCGGCGAGTCCGAACGTTCCGAGCGCACTTGTAATGTAATTATGGCTAGTTTGTTAGACATGCGCCGGCGTATTAAGTCGGTCAAGAATACGCAGCAGATCACAAAAGCGATGAAGATGGTCGCTGCGGCTAAGTTGAAACGCGCTCAGGACCGCGTGACGGCATCGCGACCGTTTGCGGGCAAGATGAGCGAGGTACTTAGCGATTTGAGCGGAAAGGTCGCTGGTGAGTTTTCGCATCCGCTGCTTGACGAGCGCGGCGATGAAAAATACCTGGTCGTGCTCATCAGCGCCGATAAAGGTTTGGCGGGGGCTTTCAACGCAAACGTCATCAAGGCGACGCAGGCCTTTCTGAAGGAAAACGCGGGGAAAATCGACGCGATGATTCCGGTGGGGCGAAAGGGCCGCGATTTCTTTAAACGGCGCGACGTTAAATTTACCGAGGAATTTGTCGGTCTGACTGGTTCGGGACAGGTTGTTTACTCGGATGCGGTTGAGATAGCTCGCAAGGTCATTGCCATTTTCACGGATGACGAGACGATCGACAAGGTCTTCGTTGTTTTTACCGAATTCAAAACGGTTCTTTCCCAAAAACCGGTCATCGAGCAGCTCTTGCCAATTACCCGGACCGCAAGTGAAGGCGACACTGAAACCGGTTCCGAAGCCGAGTACATTTACGAACAGCCGCCCGCCGAAATTTTTGGCAAACTCTTGCCAAAACAGGTCGAAACGCAAATATATCGCGGGATGCTCGAATCGGTCGCGTCGGAGCAGGGATCTCGCATGACCGCTATGGACTCGGCGTCGAAAAACGCGGGCGAGCTGATCGACAGTCTTACATTAAATATGAACCGTATTCGTCAGGCCGCTATCACCAAGGAGATCATCGAGGTGGTTTCGGGTGCCGCGGCGTCGTAAAATCTACCGCCCAATCACCCAAGCAAGCAGCTTATTTGAAATCCTCTCGGTTTTCATATATGGTTGGCTTGCTTTTTCTTTTTCAACTGAAGACAACCAGGATGCTCCTTGTTTCGGATTTGGTCGTGTTTCGCTGAATCATGGATACTTGGATTGAATAATGATCAGGAGGATTTGGATATGAAATATTATTTGGACGTACTAAAGAATTATGCGGTTTTTAGCGGCCGGGCAAGCAGAAAACAATATTGGATGTTTGTATTGTTCAATGTAATTTTCGCGATTATCGCGGTAATTCTCGACAATGTTCTCGGGCTGGCGATGAAAGATGTCGGATATGGGCCGATCTATGGATTATATGTTCTGGCGACCCTTATTCCCGGTATTGCCGCTGCCGTGAGACGACTGCATGACACGGGTAAAAGCGGCTGGTACTTCTTGGTGGCCCTCATTCCCTGTGTCGGCGGAATTGTGCTGTTAGTATTTCTGGTCGGTGAGGGCGTGGCTGGCCCAAATGAGTACGGAGCTGAGCCGACCGACGTTTATTAGCTTGATCGAGGGTATGTTTCGAAATAAATTGTGGTGTAGGATACCTTCGATCAATTCACACAACGGCAAACGTGGTTCAGTCTGCTTTAAGAGTCTTCTTTTACCAAGGCAATTTTGGATGAAAATATGGAGTTTTTGAGCGTTTGGGGCTTGGGCTTGGGCTTGTTGTTGGTCGGATCGATCTGGCTAATGGTAGTTGCGTATCAGACAGCCGGACCTTTGTGGGCGGTGCTGATCTTTATCTTCTCGGTACTCGCGGGGTTGATCTTTTGCATCGTGCACAAGACGGGATGGATGCAGTGGGGAATGGCCGTTGTCGGCTTGCTGCTGGTTATGTTTGGCGGCGGAATGGCAATTTAGCGCTCGATGTATTAGCTCTGTTCGGAAAATATGCGAAACTCACAAGTTTGGCGCGGGCGAATTATTCGCTTCGCGCCGGTTTTTTTGTGGATTGGCGTGATCTTTTACCTGTCGGGCGATAGCGCCGCAATGTCGGAAACTTCAAGATATGTCCGCCCGCTGCTTGAATTCCTGTTTCCAACGGCTCCCGAAGGAACGCTGCAAATTTATCACGGTTACGTGCGAAAAGCCGCGCATTTCGCGGAGTATGCGGTGCTGGCTTTTCTTGCGCTCGGGGCATTTTCAGATTCGCCCATTGTGGGCGTCAAAAAACTGCGATATCTGCTGCCGATGTTTCTGGTCGCCGCAATTGCCGTGATGGATGAGCTAAACCAGAGTTTTCTAGCCTCGCGAACGGGTTCCTTCTGGGATATTCTGCTTGATATTTGGGGCGGTCTCGCGATGATTCTCTTTCTGTGGGCGGCAAATCAAAAAAGAAGAAAAAACTAAATTAGCACGATGGTAAAGTTTCCTATTCGGATAAAGCAAAAAGTTAGGGAAGGCAATTACCTCATTTCCGGCCATTGCCAGGACGAACTTGAGGATGAGGGATTTGCGGGCCGTGACGCTATTGAAGCAATATTGAATGCGGAAACTGTGATAAGCTAACAGATGATGAAACACACGACCGTTACAGGATTTATGGTAATGTCCGCGACGGTCGCGTCATCACCGTCGTCGTTTTGATTAATCGGGAATCGTTGTTTTGAAAACCGCCTATGAAAATTAACGCTAGAACAGTGGATTGCGAATGCGGCGGCTCCGCGCGAAAGAGTCTGGAATCGCGAATGTTTTTGATTGGCGACGTTCGCGTCGAAGTTCGAGAAATTCCGGCGTTCGTGTGTGACAAGTGCGGCGAAGTTTATTATGACGGCCCTTCTATCCTAAAAATTGAAGAGAGATTGGAACGCGAGGCTGTTGTCGCCTAGAAATACAGGTATTGTAAGAGAGTTTAATTGTGCCGTAGTCTTGAAGAATTTTTGCGATGAAAAATCGCCGACTGATATCAGATCGGCGATTTTGTTTGAGGAAGAGAACCTTTCAATTCCCGCAAGCCGTCCAAAACTTTCAATTCCCGCAACTTTGTGGCATATTTTATTGTTAGGAGAATCTAGAGGGAGATTTCACAATGAGCATTTTGGACAAGGTAAAAGAAGCGGCGTTTAACCAGTTTATCGAGGTCATCGAGTGGCTCGACGAATCGCAATCGACGCTGGTCTATCGCTTTCCGGTAGCCGGGCAGGAGATAAAAAACGGGGCGCAATTGATCGTTCGCGAATCTCAGGCCGCCGTTTTTGTTTTTGAAGGTCAGGTGGCCGATGTGTTCACGCCGGGGCGTTACACGATTGACGGCGGCAACACGCCGATCCTTTCGAAGCTCGGCGCGTGGAAATACGGTTTTAATTCGCCATTCAAATCCGAGGTCTATTTTGTTAACACCAAACAGTTTACGGACATGAAATGGGGCACATCGAACCCGGTCATGCTTCGCGACGCGGATTTCGGCATCGTCCGGCTTCGCGCCTTTGGCGCGTACAGCCTACGCATTGCCGACCCCAGCGAATTTATCAAGCAGATCGCCGGCACAAACGCTCATTTTCAGACCGAGGACATCGACGGCCAATTGAAACGGGCCATAGTCACCGAGTTCTCCGATGCTCTAGGTGAACTAAAAATTCCGGCCCTTGACCTTGCCGCTCAATACAAGGAGATCGGCGAGCAGATCCGTGCAATGATCAACGAAGACTTCAAGGGATACGGTCTTGAAGTCACAAAATTCTATGTCGAAAACGTAAGCCTCCCCGCAGAGGTCGAAGCGGCGATGGACAAGCGTGCCTCGATGGGAGCGCTCGGTGACGCTCAAAAATATATGCAGTTCCAGGCGGCGGACGCTCTTCGAGACGCGGCCCAGAATGAGGGCGGCGGCGCCGGTCTGGGAGCCGGTCTCGGCGCCGGATTCGCGGTCGGCGGCCAGATGGCGAATGTGTTTGGTCAGCAAGCTGGCACAGTCGGCGGCGCGAGCGGCGGCGCGGCGATGGTTCCATGCCCCGCCTGCGGCAAAGGCAACGCCGCCGGGGTAAAGTTCTGCTCCGACTGCGGCGGCAAGATGGAAGTTGCCCAAGTCCCGTGCCTAAAATGCGGTGCCAATCTACGCGAAGGAGCAAAGTTCTGTTCCGAATGCGGCGCAACGCAGGAAAAGGCAAAATGCTCGAACTGTCAGCATGAGCTGGCCTCAGGGGCTAAGTTCTGTCCTGAATGCGGAACAAAGACCGGATCGGAGCCGGCAGCCTAAGGAGAGATATCCAAATGGAATCTCCGGCAGAATCGAGACAGTTTGACAGGACAGTCCGGAAGACGGGTTTACCCCCGCTCTTCCCAACCTAGTCAAAGATCGGGGGTAAACCCGCCTTCCGGACTTGTCCTTCTGATTTTTGAACCTTCCAATCTAGATTTTTCGATTTTACGGACTAGCCCGACGGCCTAGGTTAATGGCCATTGCCGTTAGCCACCCCCCGCGTTCGTTACTTAGATCAAGGAGAAATGTTTATGGCGATAAGCCCAGAACTTCTGGAAATTTTGCGATGTCCGCAATGTAAATCGAAACTCGAGATCGACGCCGAAGCGACTCGTCTAAAATGCCTCAACGCGGAGTGCTCATTGGTTTATCCGATACGCGACGAGATTCCCGTCATGTTGGTCGATGAAGCAACGGTCGAGAAATAGTGAAAGGCGATGAGATTGATTGGCAAAGAGTAAAGCGCGTCCTCGTCGTACGTTTGCGCTCAATCGGCGACACCGTGCTGACAACACCTTCGCTTATTGCCTTAAAAAGATTTGTTCCGTCCGCTCGGGTAGATATTCTATTGGAGGATTGGCTTGCACCCGTTCTCGACGGTTTTGACGCGGTTGACAATGTCATTAGCCTGAGCAAAGGCCCGGCGGAGAGATTGAAAATTGCCTGGAATCTACGTTGTTCCGGTTACGATGTAGCATTTAACCTGCACGGCGGCACGACCGGGACATTTTTCACGGCTGTCAGCGGCGCCCGTCACCGCGTAGGTCTGGCTACCTACCAATATCCTTTTCTATACAATCATTTACTTTCGTCACCCGCTGATTTTTGGCGCAGCTACGCCATTCACTCCGCCGAACAGCAACTTGCGTTACTTGGCTTTGTCGGCGTACCGGTCGAGGATCGCCCTAAGACGCGCCTGATAGTAACCAATGAGGCGGCGGAAAAAGTCATTACCACCTGCATCAGCGGGTGGAACGAAGACGAGGAGTTCGCACTCTTGCATCCTGCGGCGGCATTCGCCACAAAACAATGGTCTACCGAAAATTTCGCCAGAACCGCAGAATTTTTAGCCGGAATAGGCATTAAAACTATCGCGATTGCCTCAAAAGACGAGAGCAATATCCTGGTTGATCTCAAACGACATTCAAAAGCGCCAATCAGAACTTTCGACAACCTCACCCTGGCCGAAATCACGGCTCTTGCCTCAAAAGCAAAACTCTTCGTCGGCAACGACTCCGGCATCGCCCACATCGCCGCCGCCGTCGGAACGCCGTCGGTCGTCATCTTCGGCTCCTCAAACCGCACCCACTGGCGCCCCTGGACCGATACTCCGAACGAGGTCGTTTTCGAAGAATTCGCCTGCCAGCCGTGTCCGGGTTATGAATGTAAGGAGTTTGGCGAGCCGAGATGTATTTTGAGCGTCAGAACCGAGAGTGTTTTTAAGGCAATAGAAAAAATATCCTCTGAAAACAGTGGAAATAATTTAGGCGTTTTGTCCCTTTAGCTTGAAACTCACAATCGGATGGCGCAAAATTGAATTGTGAATTTGTTCGAAGTCATCAGCGAAATCGAGGACATCGAGATTATCGCCGTCGGCAATAAAATTCGTGACCTTGAATGGCTTCAAAAAACTTACGGCTCTGGACGCTGGCGCAAATTAAAAGGCTTTGCTCGTATTCGTTTTATGGATGACGACAAAGAATGTCAGGCTGAGTTGCATTGGTACGAAGCTCATGGCATCGGCAAAAAGGAAATGAAAGTTAAGAACATTTTTGATTAATGAAAATTAAAGCTAAAACCCAATTTGCGATCTGTGTGAAAAATGACGATTATCCGTCATCATTGCAGCTATGGAAGGTTTATCGCGTCCTGGCTGATGAGGAAGCAGAGAAGCGAAAGCTCGTCAGAGTGGTGGACGAATCCGGCGAAGACTATCTCTTCTCAGCAACTTATTTTGTTCCCGTCGATTTACCACAAGCTGCAAAGACGGCACTTGCGATTGCCGCCTAGTCATGAACACTGATTTAAAGAAAGCAGCACTGCTTCGACCGGGTGTTAGAGCGGAGTACGAAGCCCTTAGTTCGGAGTTTGAGCTTCTGCGGCAGATGCTCGCGGCCAGAACCAAAGCGGGCATGAGCCAAGCTGATGTAGCATTGCGCATGGGTGCTCACGCTCCCGCGATTACCCGGTTGGAGTCTGCACTCGGTAGCGGCAAACATTCTCCGTCCTTTGATACGCTCAAACGATATGCGGAGGCAGTTGGTTGTCAGCTTCAAATCAGGTTTGTTCGCAGTGCCGTGCCCAAAAAAGCGATTGAGCCGACTAGCATATAGCGGGTCGGGTGCCGGTTCGCCCACATCTTGATACAAACAGGTTGTAATTTAAGCCCGAAATGCATTAACCTAACATTGGATGTTAACTCAATATATACAAGCCGCGATGCGCAAAGCTAAATACGAAATCCTTGAAAATAATGAGGGTTTTTACGGTGAGATACCGGGATTTCAAGGCGTATATTCAAATGCGCAGACACTCGAAGAATGCCGCGATCTTCTAGAGGAAGTGCTTGAGGACTGGGTTTTTCTTAATATCGCTGACAGGACTCCGTTGCCAAAGATAAGTGGTATAAAGCTAAATATGACGCGATTACCCGAAGTCGCACTTTCATAATTTCTCCCAGTCAGATTCGCTAATGCCCGCCTGACGCAGAATACGTTTTAGAAAATCTTTTCCAATCCCGTCGCCCGCGTGTGGATTAGGAATCCAGAGTTTTAAGGCACCTCGTTTCATAAAATCATGATTTGCTCCCGAGAACGGGCCGTCGAAAGCGTACCGACGAAGGTACTTGATTAGCTGTTTTCTTTTTATCGGGCCGAGTTTTGGCATTCTGTAATTATAAACCACTCTTTCAGTGTTTTATCAGTCGCAAAAACATACTAGAACTATCTGTAAGTTGTCTATACATTACATTTTTTAGCATTTTTTCCGGCGACTCCATTCTTGACACTCAATAGTCAAACCACTAGTATTTATAGTTTCGACTATTGTGGCCGAACCGTCTTTGTATGTTTGAATCGTTATCCGACAAACTCAAGAAATCGCTAAAGAATCTGCGTGGTCAGGGCAAGTTGACGCCTGAGCATGTGGATGCGGCTTTGCGCGAGATACGGATGGCGCTGCTTGAGGCGGATGTTAATTACAAGGTCGCAAAAGATTTTGTTGACGCGGTCCGTGTAAAGGCTGAGGGGCAAGAGGTTTGGCAGGATCTGAAGCCGCACGAACAGGTCGTTAAGATCGTCTATGACGAGCTTTCGACACTGATGGGCGGCACTTCGTCGCGGCTTGTATTTACCAAGCAGACGCCGAATGTCGTGATGATGGTCGGCCTTCAGGGTTCAGGTAAAACGACCTCAACCGGAAAGATCTCGCGTTGGCTGGCGGACAATCAGGAACGCAAACCTTTGCTTGTTTCGGTTGACGTTTATCGTCCGGCGGCGCGCGAACAGCTTAAGGTTGTTGCAAATGCCGTGGGCGTTGCGGTTTACGAGGCGAAAGAGACCTCGGACCCGATGACCATCGTTCGCGGTGCTGTAAAGCACGCGGTCGAAATGGGCTTTGACACGCTGATGATCGACACGGCCGGGCGTCTGCATATAGACGACGAGCTGATGGTCGAGCTTGAGCAGATCAAGGCTGAGACCAAGCCTGTCGAGGTCCTGTTTGTCGCCGACGCGATGACCGGGCAGGATGCGGTTAGATCCGCAGAAGTATTTCACGAACGTGTTGGTATTACCGGCGTCGTTCTGACCAAGATGGACGGCGATGCACGCGGCGGTGCGGCACTGTCGATCCGCCAGGTGATCGGCCAGCCGGTCAAGTTTGTCGGCGTCGGCGAAAAATACGACGCGATCGAGCCTTTCTATCCTGATCGTATCGCCCAGCGAATCTTGGGCATGGGCGATGTTCTGACTCTTATCGAAGAGGTGCAGGGCAAGATCAACGAGGAAGAGGCCCAAGAGCAGTTGCGGAAAATGACGACGAATCAGTTTTCGCTCGAAGATTTTCGCAATCAGCTCGGTCAATTTAAGAAACTCGGCTCGATGTCAAAATTGATGAAGATGCTGCCCGAACAGATGACCGGCGGCATGCAGATCACCGACGAGCAGTCGGCCGTCGTCGATCATCAAATGAGACGCACCGAGGCGATCATCGATTCGATGACGCGTCAGGAGCGCGGGTCACATAAGGTGATCGACGCCAGCCGCAAAACCCGCATAGCGGGCGGTTCGGGATCGACAATAGCTGAGGTAAACGGGCTGCTTCGGCAATACGAGCAGATGAAAAAGATGATGGCCCAAATGAACCGCGGCGGCCTATTCGGCGGCATGGCCCGCAAAATGGCCGGCGGGTTAGCGGGCGGTCTTGGCAATATGCTCGGCGGCGGCTCAAATCCGCTTGGAATGCTGGGCAGCGGATCGGCAATAGATTATTCGAATGACGAACCGAATGGCTCGTCGTCGAAGAGTATTCGGAAAAAGAAAAGGCACAAGAAGAGGAGATAGAGACAGGAGACGGGAGACAAGAGACAGGTGGAAAGATTCACTCGTCACTCGTCACTCATCACAGTCACTTGAAGGTTTATGTTAGCAATTAGTTTAATGAGAATGGGCGCGAAGGGGAAACCTTTTTATCGTCTCGTGGTTAAGGAAAAACGCTCAAAGCGCGACGGCAAGTATCTCGAGAACGTAGGTACTTATAACCCGATGCTCGATCCGGCGGAAGTGAAGTTAAATCACGACCGCATTCAGTACTGGATCGGCGTCGGCGCGCAGCCGACCGATACGGTCAAGAGCCTGATTAAGAATAATCCGGTCCAAACGGAAGAAGAGCAGGCCGCGGCAATGCTGGCGAGAGCAGAGAGTAAGGAAGCCGAGGAAAAGGCAAGAGCCGATGCCAAACAGGCTGAGACCGACAGGCTCGAGGCTGAGAAAGCCGAAGCGGACAAAGTCGAAGCGGAAGCCGCAGCTGCCGCAGAGGCGGACGTTGCTCCAGCGTCGGAATCCGAAGAGGCAACCGCCACCGATCCGACGAATGAGACGGAAACCGCTCCCGAAAGTTCGAATAGCGAAGCCGAGGCGAAAGCGGCGGAATAATCGTTACGTTGAAAGGAGATGGCCGAGTTTTTCCGGGTCCTTTGACTCGCCGAACTCTGTAAACTCGCCAAACTACTATGAGAGACGCTGTTGAAAAGATCGTCAAATCGTTGGTCGGCGAGCCCGACGCCGTCGAGGTGATCGAGAATGCGGACGGTAAGAACATTCGTATCGAAGTCCGCGTCGCCGACACGGATATGGGCCGCGTCATCGGCCGCGAAGGCCGTACGGTTAAGGCAATTCGAAGCATTCTTTTTGTCGCCGGGCAAAAACATAACCGGCGATTTCAGCTTGATCTGGTCGAAGATTAGTAGAGTTTAGAGTTCACGCCTTAGCGTGTGCTCAAGCGTTAAGAGACAAACTGAAGTTTGAACTCTGAACAAATGGAAGATCTCGTCGCCGTCGCCAGAATCGTCCGAGGTCGCGGCCTAAAAGGCGAGGTCGTCGCCGAGATACTCACGGATTTTCCAGAGCGGTTTGAATCGCTCGAAATAGTAACGGCTGTTCGCAATGACGGCGAGCGAAGCGAATTGACAATTGAAAAGTTCTGGTTTCAGAATGACCGCGTGATACTTAAATTCTCAGGTTACGACTCGGTTGAAAGCGGCGAGACGCTGAGAGAAACGGAAATCTGCGTTCCGGAATCCGAAGCGGTCGAACTTGGAGAAGGCGAGTACTTCGACTGGGAACTTGCAGGTTGCAAGGTTGAAACTATCTTCGGTAAACGTATCGGTGAGGTTCGCGAGATGATGCGAACTGGCGGAACCGAAATATTGGTTATCGACGGCGAGTCGAAAGAGTATTTAATACCTTTTGCCGAGACAATTTGCGTCGCGGTCGATATTGAAAACAAGTTGATAAAAGTCGATCCGCCGGACGGATTGCTTGATTTTTAGCCGGGAACGCAGGCGCCCGCGCCTGCAAGCGTTCGAAGAACGCTGACGGACGTGGTAAGTATTCAACGTGAGGAAAAACGCAGCGCCGTCACGCCGGAGGAACCGGCGCCCGAGTCGAGGGCGGTTGCGTCCCCGGGATGAAGATTGACGTTCTAACAATTTTCCCCGAGTTTTTCGGGCAGGTCTTTGATTTTGGGATAATCCGGCGGGCAAAGCTTGCCGGAATCGTGGAAATAAATGTGCATGACATTCGCGACTATACGAATGATAAGCACAGAATGGTCGATGACCGGCCGTTTGGCGGCGGCGATGGGATGGTTTTGAAGCCCGAACCTCTATTTGCCGCGATTGAAAAATTGATTGGGACGAGTGATCGGGAAGCTTATCCCTCGGGAACGAGAGTGGTTCTGCTGTCACCGCAGGGAAAGCCGTTCAAGCATGACGCCGCACAGAGTTTCGCCGACGTTGC
>JANPCJ010000307.1:0-9543 GCA_031430895.1 Chloracidobacterium sp.
ACCTCGACCGGAACCCAATACAACCAACGACCGAATTTTTGCTACCCGACTTGGGATAGGGATACTAACCGCAGAGACGCAGAGACGCAGAGAAAGAGATGAGTTTCTAATGGATGTTGGATCGGAAAATTATAGGATCAATAAATTAACCGAAACGATAATCGGGTGTGCGATTGAAGTACACCGTACAATTGGCCCCGGCCTATTGGAGTCTGCATACGAAGAATGCTTATGTTATGAACTGGCACAAGCCGGACTTCGCTTCGAGCGTCAGGTTCCGCTCCCGGTCAGTTACAAGGAAGTTAAGTTAGATTGTGGTTACAAAATGGACGTCGTTGTGGAAGATTTTGTGATCATCGAAATCAAAGCTGTCGAAAAAGTTATTCCGGTTCACGAAGCTCAGTTACTGTCTTACTTGAAATTATACGACAAACGAATTGGACTGTTGCTAAATTTTCATGTTCCCAGATTGAGAGACGGAATTAAACGAATCGCAAACAATTTTTAAAATCTCCGCGTCTCTGCGTCTCCGCGGTGAAACAATCTTATGAATATTTTAGAAACACGCACACTTCGCGGGCCCAATTATTGGAGCGGTTATTGGAAAAAACTCATTATCATGCGCCTGGACATCGGCGAATATGAGGAAAGGCCGACTGATAAGATAGATGGTTTCGACGAGCGCATGCGTGAAATCCTGCCTTCGCTTGTTTCGCACGGCTGCAGCTATCAAGAAGAGGGCGGATTTCTGCGTCGTGTTGAAGAAGGGACGTGGGCTGGGCACGTGATCGAGCATTTTGCGCTCGAGCTGCAAACACTGGCCGGTATGGAAACGGGTTACGGGCGAACGCGTGAGACGGGCGAGAAGGGCGTTTATAATGTAGTTTACAGCTATTTTGAAGAGGAAGTCGGGCGGTTCGCGGGGCGTATGGCGGTCCGGCTGTTTCTTGACCTGGCTGAGGGCAACCCGGTAAGCGAGCTAACGACCAGTGTCGCCGAATATATCCAGGAAATGCGCGAGATCCGTGAGAACGTGCGTTTTGGCCCGTCAACCGCATCGCTGGTCGAGGAGGCCGAAAGCCGAAATATCCCGTTTATACGACTCAACGACCAATCGCTCGTCCAGCTCGGCTATGGCGTCCACCAAAAGCGAATCCAGGCGACGACGACCGTCAATACAAACATGATCTCGGTTGACATCGCGGGGAATAAGCACGCAACAAAAACCCTGCTTGGCGACATGGGCGTACCGGTGCCGAAAGGATATCGGATTCGTGACATCGAGGAACTCGAAGACACCGTGGAAAAGGTTGGATTTCCTGTCGTGATAAAGCCGCTCGATGGCAACCATGGAAAGGGCGCGACGGTCGGGATAAATTCGCTCGAAGACGCGAGGGCCGCGTTCGAGAAAGCCGGAGAGTATTCGCGTACAAGTTGGATAATAGTCGAGAAACAACTCGTCGGCTCCGATTTTCGCGCGTTGGTGGTTAACAACCGCCTAATCGCTGTCGCCGAGCGAGTTCCGGCCCACGTTGTTGGCGACGGCAAAAGCACCATCCAGAAATTAATCGACGAAACCAACGCCGATCCCCGACGCGGCTATGGCCATGAAAAGGTTTTGACCCAGATAGATATCGACAACCAGACTATACGCTGCATCCGCAATGCCGGTCATGATCTCGACAGCGTTTTGCCAAATGGCGAGATACTGCATCTAAAGACGACCGCTAATATATCGACCGGCGGCACGGCGATCGACTGCACTGATGAAGTTCACCCGGAAAATGTTTTTCTTTTCGAACGTATCGCGAAGATCATCGGACTTGATGTCGCGGGCGTCGATATCATTGCCCCGAATGTCAGCGAACCGCTCAGCGAAAACGGCGGCGGGATAATCGAGGTCAACGCCGCGCCCGGTTTCCGTATGCACCTTGCTCCGAGTGAAGGCATCGGACGAAATGTTGCGGAACATGTAATCGATATGCTCTTTCCTCCGGGCGCGCCCGCTCGTATTCCGATCATTGCGATTACAGGGACAAACGGCAAAACGACCACAACCCGACTTCTCGCCCACATTCTAAAGAACAGCGGCCGGACGGTCGGATTTACGACAACCGATGGTACGTATATCGGCAATCAGCAGATCGTCGCCGGTGACAATACAGGGCCGGTGTCGGCGCAGTTAGTACTAAAAGACCCGACAGTGGATGTAGCCGTACTCGAAACGGCCCGAGGAGGCATCATCCGCTCAGGCCTTGGCTTTGACCATTGCGATATCGGCATTGTCACCAACATCGCCGCGGACCATCTGGGCCTCAAAGATGTAAATACACTCGAAGACCTAGCCAGGGTCAAATCCGTCGTTCCACGAGCAGTTTCAAAACGAGGGTTCGCCGTTCTAAACGCCGAGGACGAACTCGTCTATAAGATGAAGGAACTGGTCGAGGGCCGCGTAGTCTGTTTTTCGATGGACGAAAACAACCCGAACATTCGTCGCCGGGCCGAACGCGGTCGCATCTCGTGCGTCTATGAGAACGGCTACATCACGATTCTAAAAGGGAAGTGGAAGGTGCGGATTGAGAAAGCGACAAATATTCCGTTGACGTATGGCGGGCGGGCTGAGTTTATGATCCAGAACGTGCTCGCCGCAACCCTTGCATGTTTTGTGCACGGCGTGTCATTGGAAGATTTGAGAGTTGGTTTGACGACGTTTAATGCTGGAACGGCTCAGACGCCAGGACGGCTCAATTTTGTCGAAGTCGGCGATGCCACGGTGTTGATGGATTACGCCCATAACCCGGCAGGACTCAGAGGTTTAACTGCTTTTATCTCGAAACTACATCATAAATATCGAACCGTTGTTTTAAACGGCACCGGCGACCGCCGGGACGACGACATTCGCGAATTCGGAAAGATCGCGGGCGACACATTCGACCGCATCGTCATACGCACCGGTAATTACCTTCGCGGCCGCACACCGGATGAACTCCACAATTTGCTCCAGGAGGGTATCGCCCAGAGCGAAAACTCCCCGACCGTCCGCATCATCCCCGACGGGCGCACCGCCATCCATCACGCCATAAAATACGCCCGCAAAGGCGAGCTCGTCGTTACATTAGCCGACCGCGTACCGGACGACATCAAATACGTCCAGGAATATCGGGATATGGTGAATGAGAAGAAGGCCGAAGGATAGAACGTTCAGAGTTCAAACTTCAGTTTGTCTCTTCGGCATCGAAAGCAACACGCTTAAAGCGTGAACTCTAAACACGACCGCTACCGTAAATTTCGATTGAGATTTCACCGTCGGGTTTTACAAATCCGCGATACATGCCCTCCGAATTGAAGGGCAACGTAACATTCCCAATAGAATCGACCGCGATCAATCCACCTTCGCCCGCAATCGAGGTTAGACGCTCGAGAGTCTCACGGGCGGCGTCTTCCAGGTTCAGACTCTTATATTTCATGCGGGCGGCTACATCGTAAGCGGTGACGCCGAGCATGAAGAATTCGCCGTGACCGGTGCACGAGACGGCGCAGGTTTCGTCGGCGTATGTTCCGGCGCCGATGATAGCGGTATCGCCGACGCGGCCGAATTTTTTGTTTGTCATGCCGCCGGTTGATGTGGCGGCGGCGAGATGGCCGTGGCGGTCGCAGGCGACGGCTCCGACGGTGCCAAGAGATTTTGGATTTTGGATATTGGATCGTTCATTCTCGGCCAAAAACACACTCCCTACCGGTCGTGTTTCCGCCTTTGTTCGGTCAGTCACCCCTTCCTCGCCAGAGTGGTCAAGCCGCACGCGGCCCTCGGCCATGGCTTCTTGGAGCTGGAGCCAACGGTGTTCGGTGAAAAAATATTCATCAGGGAGCGTTTCCAGGCCGATCTGTTCGGCAAACTGATTTGCTCCTTCGCCCGCGAGCAGAACATGTTCTGTACGTTCCATAACCAAACGAGCCAGCTTGACCGGGTTTTTGATATTTTTGACGAATGTGACGGCGCCCGCTTTTAGATCGTGACCGCTCATGATCGCGGCGTCGAGCTCGACTTCGCCTTCGTGTGTGAAGACGGCGCCGCGTCCGGCGTTAAATAAAGGAAAGTCTTCAAGAGAGCAAACCGCCGCCTCGACAGCGTCAAGCGAACTTCCGCCCTTCTCGAGAATATTCCAGCCCGCCATCAACGCGTCTTGCAGGCCGCTTCGATATTCCGCTTCGAGGGCCGGGGTCATTCGCGATCGAAGGATCGTCCCCGCCCCGCCGTGAATTGCCAATGCTATTTTGGACATAGATCGATTCTACCGCAGAGACGCAAAACGGAGAAAAGGAAATGAAACCACAGATAAACAAGGATGAACACAGATTCGGAGATAGCTTTATTCGCCTTCGATGTTCCAATCCGTGTTCATCTGTGTCTATCTGTGGTTAATTTAATAGCTCTCCCTGCATCTCCCGGTTCGAAAGTTTTGCGGAATTCCCCTCGAATTCGAAATTTATTTAACTAGGCAAATCCACCCGATTTGCCACCTTATCCGAAAAGGCAAGTGTCCCTCGGTCGGGACACGCGCAAAGCCAGGAACCTTTGAAAAAAAGGATCGTCCGGCTGCCGAAGTGAGGTATTAATGCATAAAAAACTCTTCCTGTTTCTGGGCCTGTTTGCCGCATTGGCGAGCACTTCTTTTGGTCAAACTACCAATTATCCAATTCCGACAGCGGTCAAGCTGAGCTTGAGCAGCGACAATTTCGATCCTCTCGGTATCCTTGAAGACGACGACGATGACAAAAAAGCGTCGGGCGTCAAATCGTCGGTCGTTGTCAACCTGGCCTCTCTTGAACAATCAACATTCGATCTGATCAATCGCAAACGAGTTGAATACGGTCTACTGCCCCTCATTTGGAGCGAAGATGTCGCCGCCGTCGCACGCATTCATTCCAAAAACATGGCCGAGTTTAATTTCTTTAGCCATCGCGGACTCGACAGCAAACTGGTCAGCGATCGGGCTGACTCGGCAAACGTCGGCAGATGGAGAGCCATCGGCGAAAACATAGCCTTTAATCGCGGTTACAAAGATCCGACAGAAAAAGCCGTCGAATTGTGGCTTGATTCGCCCACCCACAGACGGAATATGATGGACGCGGGCTGGAAAGAATCCGCCGTGGGCGTCGCAATCGCCGTTGATGGGTCATATTACTTTACACAGGTGTTTTTGACGAGAAGATAGGAAATTTCAAAATCTCAAATTTGAGATTTGAAATGTTTCGGAAGGATTGCAATGCTGCTACTGGCCGCTAGCTGCTAGCCGCTAGCAGCTAGGCCAGCCTTCAGCTACTTCGGAATGATAGGCTTTCGTTGCGCCGCTCGCCCGATTCTCCTATGCTGGACAGATGGCGCTATCATCGTTCACGCTTCCTTCGTTCGCCAAGATAAATCTACAATTGCGGGTGATCGGAAAGCGGGAAGACGGTTTTCACGAGCTTTTCACCGTTTTTCAGACTGTGTCGTTGAGTGATTCAATTTCCTTTGCTGAGGCTGGCGGGGTTGATGTAACGTGCGATGACCGGTTGATGCCGGTTGACGAGACTAATTTAATAGTAAAGGCGGCGAAAGCGTTACAGCTGCGTTTTCGCATTGAACAGGGATCGGCGATTCATCTTGAGAAACGAATTCCATCGCCCGGCGGCCTTGGAGGCGGGTCGTCTAACGCGGCCGTTGCCTTGATCGGGTTGAGGCGGCTTTGGGACATCGAGATGGCGGACGATGAACTAGGCCAAATTGCGGCTGAATTGGGGTCCGACGTTCCTTTCTTTCTGCACGGCGGAACGGCTATTGGCAGGGGCCGCGGCGAGATGATCGAACCGATTAGCGATTTAGGCGAGCAATTTATCCTGATTGTGACGCCGAATGTGAGCGTTTCGACGAAGAGGGCGTTTGAAGGAATGAACGCCTCGACCTTGACAAACGAAGACTCGAATCGTATTCTTCGAGATTGCCGTAAAGAAGTGGATTCTTTGGATTTAGGTCATTCGGCATTGATAAACGATTTTGAAGAGAGCGTTTTCGACGCCTTTCCCGAGATTCAGCGGGTCAAAGAGACTTTGCTTGAGCTTGGAGCAGTAAATGCCGCGATGAGTGGCAGCGGGGCTTCGGTCTTCGCAATATTTGACAAAACAGAGACACGGCAAGCTGCTT
This sequence comes from Chloracidobacterium sp., assembly GCA_031430895.1. GTDB lineage: Bacteria > Acidobacteriota > Blastocatellia > Pyrinomonadales > Pyrinomonadaceae > OLB17. The sequence continues at coordinate 6,185 of JANPCJ010000307.1, forward strand.
TAAAAGCCCTCGATCATGAATCGACTTGGCGAAAGTTTGCCGTAACAACTATTTCGCGGAGTGAATTCCGCGAAGCACTTCGTGTGTAGGGTTGTTTCCGATTAGTTTCTAAAATTCGCATTGGGGCGTAGCCAAGTGGTAAGGCACCGGTCTTTGGATCCGGCATTCGTAGGTTCGAGTCCTCCCGCCCCAGCCAATTTCGATTTCACTAACGGACAATCTCGGCAAGGATGTCCGTTTTTTTTGTCCGTCAAACTTCAGTTTGACGCGTGTTCACAAACTGAAGTTTGTGAGACTTTCGATGAGCGTTACGGGGAAAATCAAGGTCTTTTCGGGAAACGCTCATCGCGAGCTGGCGGAGGAGATTTGCCTGAGTTTGGACTGCGAGCTTGGAAAGGCGAGCACCGAGCGGTTTTCGGACGGCGAGTTTAATTTTCAGATTGGCGAGAATGTGCGTGGGTCGGATGTATTCATTGTTCAGCCGACCTGCCCGCCGAGCGACCGGCATTTGATGGAGCTGTTGATAATGATCGACACCTTTGTCCGGGCCTCGGCCGCACGCGTTACGGCGATCATTCCGTATTTTGGTTATGCCCGTTCAGATAAAAAAGACCGCCCGCGGGTGCCGATTGCGGCGAAGTTAGTCGCTAATTTGCTGACGACCGCCGGTGCGCAGCGGATTTTGACAATCGATCTGCATGCGTCGCAGATACAAGGGTTTTTTGACATTCCGGTCGACCATCTTTACGCGGCTCCCATTGTGGTCGAGTATTTTAGGGCTAATCCGATCGAGAATTTGATCGTGGTCGCACCCGATACCGGCGGCGCCGAGCGGGCCAGAGCATACGCAAAAAGGCTGAGTGCCGGTCTTGCACTCTGCGACAAACGCCGCGAAAGGGCAAACGAAGCCGATGTTATGAATATCGTCGGTGATGTTCGTGGGAAGAATTGTTTGATAATCGACGACATGTGCGATACGGGCGTTACGATCTGCAAGGTCGCCGAGGCTTTGAACAAAGCGGGTGCCAATGACATCTATGCGTGTTTTACACACGGCGTGTTCTCAGGCAAAGCGGTTGAAAACATCAGCGGATCGTTCTTGAAAAAGGTGATCGTGACGAACACGATACCGATACGGGATAACGGAATGCCGCTGGTCGAGGGCGGCAAGATAGAAGTTTTGAGCGTCGCGAAGCTGCTGGCGTCGGCGATTAAGTCGATTCATGACGAGACTAGCGTTTCGTCGCTGTTTATCTAGGAGAGTTCCAAGTTGAAAGTTCCAAGTTCCAAGTTTCGGAAATTGAATCTTTAAACCTGGAACGTGGAACTTGGAACTGAGGAAGTTATGGCAGATAAAGTAATTGTAAAAGCTGAAAAGCGTGATACGCGTGGTAAGAACGAGAACCGTCGGCTGCGGGTTGCGGGTAAGATTCCCGTTGTCGTTTACGGCGGAGGGTCAGAGAGCCTGGCGGCGACGGCGGATTTGAAAGACCTGGCGGCAATATTGCGAACCGATTCGGGTGTTAATACCGTTTTCGGGCTCGATATCGACGGTGTAGGCGTCAATGACGTCATTTTCCAGGCTCGTCAGATTCACGCCGTTCATGGCCGTTTGATCCACGCCGATCTTCGCCGATTTGCAAAGGGCGAGAAGATCGAGATGACGGTGCCAATTCATCTGATCGGCGAACCCGAGGCCCTGAAAGAAGAAGGCGCGGTGCTTTCGCAGGCGATGCGTGAGATCAAGGTCCTTTGCGAGCCCGCGAATACGCCTGACTCGATCGATGTCGACATCTCGGAACTGACGCCTGAGCATGCGATACATGTGTCGGACCTGAAGGTAGGAGAGGGAATCGAGATCAGCGACGCTCCGGAGACAGTGGTTGCATCTATCGTTACGGTGAGCGAGGCCGATCTCGAACCGCAGATTGAGGAAGGAGTGGCACCTGAGGTGGTCGGCGAAGCACCGGCCGCTGAGGAAGGCGGCGAATAACAGGACTGGAGGGCAAGCGTCCTTGCTTGCCTGTCTGGGTTTTGTACGGGCAAGCGGGGATGCTTGCTCTCCAGTCATATGAACTGGCTTATAGTCGGCCTAGGCAATCCGGGTCCTGAATACGCAAAAACGCGGCACAATCTCGGGTTTATGCTCGTCGATCTGCTCGCCGCGCGGTTGCAAACGCAGATAAAACGTGGCGAATGCCGGTCGCTGATCGGACGTGCGGAAATTGACAATAGAATCGTCGAACTAGCCAAGCCGCAGACCTACATGAACCTGAGCGGCGAGGCGGTGAATTGCCTGCTGGCGAAAGAAGAACGCTCGGTCGAAAGGCTGATCGTTATCTCGGATGATCTGGCATTGCCGTTTGGCACGATCCGCATCAGGCCAAAGGGAACTCATGGCGGTCAAAACGGTCTGAGATCGATCATCGATTGTTTGAAAACGCAGGAATTTATTCGATTGCGCATAGGAATTCAACCGGATCATCCGGTAATGGACGCTTCGAGATTTGTTTTGGAGAATTTCTCCCGACGGGAATCCGAAACGCTTGAAAATGTATTAGACGAAGCCGCTCACGCTTTGCGGATTATCATCACGGATGGCGTGGATCAGGCGATGGCGAGATTTAATTAAATAGTTATGAGTTATGAGTGATGAGTGATAAGTGAAGATGAAGAAGCCAACTTTTACTCATCACTCACCGTTCAGCACTAATCACTGCGACCAAAGGGAGAAAGAATGGCGAACAGAACATACGAGGTAATGTACATCATCAATCCGGAAACGGATGCCGACAAGATCGTGAAATTGAACGAAGCGGTCGGTAAATTGATCGAGAAAGAAGGCGGCGAAGTCGTGCGAATGGACGATATCGGCATTAGAAATCTCGCGTATCCGATTCAGAAAAAGATGACCGGGCATTACGTCCTTTTTGAGATTGACGGTAGCGGGCAGGAGATCGCCGAGCTGGAACGACGAATGCGGGTCAACGATTCGATCATTCGATTCGTCACGGTTCGCGTCGACGAAGATCGGAAGAAAGCGGACAAGATCCGCGCAAAACGCGACGCCCGAGCTGAAAAAAGGGCTTCTTTCCGCCCGTCAACGGAAGAATCGATGGAGGAACAGGCTGAGGTTTAGTGTCCATCAAACTTTAGTTTGATGCTAGATGATCAACAAACTGAAGTTTGTTGGACCAGGAGAAAATTATGGCAGAAAGAGAGATGGAAGTAATAAATGACAGGGACGGCCTCGGGGTCGGCGAAGACGTTATCGGTGACCGCCCCAAGCGATATCAGCGCCGCCGCCCACGGAACGTGCTGCCCGATTATCTTGATTGGAAGGATGTCGATCTGCTTAG
>JANPCJ010000308.1:0-12445 GCA_031430895.1 Chloracidobacterium sp.
CTGCATCCGCGAGGAACGGGAATACAGTTAATGAATTAACTGGAGGGCAAGCATCCTGCTTGCCAGTGACAACGCCAGTTACGCAATTCAGTTCGACCTACGCACTCAGGCAAGCAGGATGCTTGCCCTCCAATCTATGACTCAACCCTGGGAAATCGAGAACTTTCTCGAAGTTCGCAATAATCAACTTCACATTGATGGCGTCAACACCGTCGATCTGGCCCGCGAATACGGTACGCCGCTATTCGTCTTTAGCGAAATGCGTATCCGGCATAATATCGCTCGCCTGGAAAAAGTCAGGGATGTGATCGGCTGCCCGTTGAAGGTTTGCTATGCGGCGAAAGCAATGTCAACGATGGCGATCCTGCGCGCCGTGAAAGACGCGGGCTGCGACATCGAGGTAAATTCCGGCGGCGAGCTTTGGAAGGCGCTAAAAATCGGCTTTCGCGGCGACCAGATAATCTTCAACGGCACGAGCAAAGAGGTTTGGGAGTTAGAGAACGCTATCAATGCCGAAATCTATGCGATACAGGTCGATTCCCTCTACGAACTATCGCTGATCGAGCAAACCGCGAAGCGTCTCGGTAAACGCGCCAACGTCAGTCTCCGCCTCGTCCCCGAGATAGAAAGCGACACACACTCCGGTCTGCAAACTGCTCTGCTTACATCAAAATTCGGCATGATGCCGGACGAAGCTTTCTCGGCCTTTCGCGATTACAAGGATTCAGAGCACGTCGATCTCTGCGGCATCCATCTCCACGTTGGCTCGCAAAATCCGGACCCTGTCGTTTACACACAAGCGTTTGAAACACTCTATGCCGGTTTGAAGCAGATCTACGAAGAAACTGGCAAATCGCTCAGACATCTCAATATCGGCGGTGGATTCCCGACAAATTATCTGCGCGGCTCGGACGATCTAGGCGTCACCGCCGCAGAGCGCCAAATGTTCGCGGCGGATTTTGAACCATCGGATGCCTTAGACGACGCTTGGCAGGCTATTCGCGAGCACACGGAAGCGGAAAACTCGTCGCATCTGATCGAAAACCTCACGATCTTAATTGAACCAGGCCGATCGATCATCGCCGATGCCGGCATTTGTCTAACATCGGTCCGTAATGCCAAGGAACGTCCGGTTTTGGAATCCGCAATCCGCAATCCGCGATCCGCAATCGATCATTGGCTGCTGACCGACGCCGGATTCAACATTCTGCTCTCGATGGAAACGTACAAGTGGTACTACCATCTTATTTCGGCCGAGCGAGCGGACGACGCCCATGATTTCCCATACAAGGTGGCCGGACCGCTCTGCGACGGCGGCGACGTATATTTCGACGTCGAAGGCGAGGGCCGCCTGCCTGAGTATCGACCACTGCCAAGAGGCCTCGAACCGGGTCATATCCTCGCCCTTCTCAATTGCGGAGCCTATTCGCTCGCCCAGGCGTCGCAATACAACGGCAGATTCCTACCGGCCGTCGTTTTGATCCCTGAAGGCGGCAGTCCCGAGCTCGTAAGAAAGCGCGACGATTTTCAAGACTTAACCGCAAATGAGATATTCTAAGTAGAGAAGGGAAGGCTACTCGCCGGCGCGTCCTTCCGACTGGAGGGTGAGATCCTGCTCGCCCGTAACTCCCCTGCGATTCTGGAAAATGCCTAGACTAATTTTACGGGCGAGCAGGATGCTCACCCTCCAGTCACGGTGTTCGTACGGATGGCTATCGCCGGTTTGCGCCTCTACAAGCTTTGTTTCGTGTTTTTCTGTGTGTTCCGTGGTAGATCCGAAAACATCTACCACGGATCGCGCGGAAAGAAGCGGCGTTCATCACCATTCCGCCTTCCGCACCAGCGTCTGCAAACTCTGTTTTTCGGCCTCACCGAGTTCAAGATTCGCCTCTCCGAATACGTCCGAGAGAATTGCGATTGCTGCGGCCTGGCTGCTTTCGTCACGGATTTGGGAGATGACGGCGAGATTTTCCAGAGAAACGGCACGCGCCTTTTCGCTCTGGCCGTGGGCGGCGAAGCGTTCGGCAATGCTGTTTAATACGCTCGAACGGGCGGAATATTGTGGGACGGTTTCGGCCAAATCAGCCGCTTCGTCCAAAAGAGCGAGTGAATCGGAGCTTTCGCCGAGTCCGTTTTTTGCGTCCGATACCGCGATGAGAGCGAACAGGCGATTTGAATCTTCAACGATTAGATTGATAGTTTGCCGTGCCAGATCGTCCTGCCTGCCCGCCGTCAATATTTGAGCGATCTGAGAGAGTGCCGCCATTTGTTCGTTTGGGTCTTTGTTTTCCAGGGCGATCTCGACGCCGCGATCCGATTTACCAAAACCCGCGAATTGGGCGGCGATCGTTGCCATCAAACCGTTGCGCGAGCGGCTGTCGCGCGTTTCAGTCTCGCGTTGCGATCTGAGAATCTCGTAGGCCTCTTCAAGCGTATCGAGGGCGTCTTGTTTCTCGCCTTTCTTCCAATGATCGCGGGCGAAACCAAGCAGGGCCGAGGCCATTTGCGTTTTGTCGGTGACGAGATCGAGCGTTCGGTCGGCCAGCTCGCTGCTGCCGGCATTGAGAAATCCGAGCGAGCAATTAACGAGGAACAAATCTCGATGGACATTGTCGAGCAACTCGGCAAACGAGCGGGCCTCGTCGAAAATTTGAACAGCCTTGTCGTTTCTTTTGGCCTCGATAAACTGATTGCCGAGATCGCAAAGGACCCTGATTCTTTCTTCATCGTGCTCGATTTCAATAGCGGCAGCCACTGCCCGATCGAGCGCCGCCACCGGTTTTTCAGGATCGCCGCTGCCGATATTTGCCGCCGCAATCTGTTCGAACGCGGAAACACGCGCCGAAGGAAATTCAATGCGTTCAAGCGTTGCATTCGCGGCATCTTCGTCGCCGCCCGCGGCCTGAGTTACCGCAATGCCGGCGTAGACAAAATCCGGATGGGCCATCGCGTCCGCTACCTCGGCCGCTTTATCGGCCTGGCCTTTTCCTGCTTTCACGAGCGCTACACGCTCAAAAGCCTCGGCCTGAAGCCCATGATCTTCGATTGAATCGACGAGTTGAAGAGCATATTCATCGTCGTCTACGCGAGCGCATTGTTCCGCAACCAGGATCAGAAGCCGGTCGCGAGAAAATGGATCGTCAACCGCGTTGGCAAGCTCGGCCGCGAGATCGACATCGCCCTTCGCCAAATATCGCGGCACGATCTCATTCATCGCCTCGGCATGGCCGTCACCGCTTTTTATCCGTTCGGCAAGAAAAGCGGCACAGGCGAGCATGTCGTTCTCGCCTTGTCCAATAGAAATAAAGCAATCGCGCATAACTACATTTTAACCGCAGAGACGCTGAGAAAGAAAAAGACATTTAAAACGGTTAAGATCGCATTTCCCTGCGTCTCTCGCGCCTCAGCGGTGACAATCCTCAAACGAACACGCGGCGGATCGATTCCGGCATCCAGTCTCTAAGATCCGTCGCCACGGCGCCCGCTCCGGCGGCCCTAAGTTTGTCCGCCGCTACCGTGTTCGCCACGCCGAGCGCCGGCAGATCGGCTTTGCGGGCGGCGGCGATTCCCGGCGGTGAATCTTCAATGACGAGACACTCGCCATGCGTCATCGGCAGATGCCCCTCAGAAGTACGCACCGAATCTATCTGCCGAAATCCAATGCGATAACATTCCGGGTCGGGTTTGCAAATCGAAACATTTTCGGCGCTGACTATCGTCGAGAAATGACTGGCAAGCCCGCTTTTCTCCAAAACAAACTCAATCTCCCGCCGCGATGCCATGCTGACAATCCCGAGCGCAAATTCCCGAGACATCTTTTCCACGAAATTCTCGATACCATCAAACAGCGGCAGTTCGCCTGTCATGATCTCGCTCCATTTCGCGAATTTGGCGTCTACAAGCTCATCCATCTTCGCCGCCCCGGCCTTTTTCCCGGCTCGCTTATATGCCGCCGACACAAATGTCCGGTCATCCATGCCAAGCGATGCAAAATAGTCGTCCTCCGTCAGATCAATCCCCTCAGCTTTAAGAATCTCCTGATAGGCCCGCATCTGCACCGGCTCGTCATCGATAATGACGCCATTAAAGTCCATAAGTATTGCTTTTATCATATTTCTACGTCCAACAAACTTCAGTTTGTTGCTCCTAGCGACAAACTAAAGTTTGTCGGACAGATAACTCTCGTCAAACATATTCCCGCGTCCCAAAATGCCGTTCGGGTCGAACGCCCGTTTAAGCTCCGCCATCTCGTTCAAATATCGCTCGCCCATCATCGCCGCGAGGTACTTTCTCTTGAGTTTCCCAATACCATGCTCCGCCGAAACCGTCCCGCCGAGCATAATCGCCTGGGCGACGCACCGGCCGTAAATATGCCGCGCCTTTTCGGCTTCAATCTCGTCACGAGGCAGTATATTGGCATGCAAATGACAGTCGCCGATGTGCCCAAAAATTACGTAATCGAGGCCGCTCGCGTCGAGCGTGTCTTTGTAGTATCGCAAAAACGACGGAAAATTCACGTCCGGCACGGCCATATCCGTTCCAACCTTTCGTTGCCCATGTCTCGCAATCCGTTCGTTTACCGAAACCGGTAAGGCGTGCCGAAAGGCACGCATTTTCTCGCGGTCCTGCTCATTCGTCGTAAACCATGAACGCTCCATATCCGCTCGGTGCTTTTCGAACAGATCGTTCCACTGCTCAAGCAACGCGTCCTCATTTCCGGCTGTCGTCTCTTGTTCAAAGAAGATCGCCCCTGCCATGCCGGCAGGAGTTTCGGGAAATTTCGCAGAAATAAATTCGAGAGCACGATCGTCGAAATATTCGATAAGCGTCGCATCTATCCTGTCAGAACCGGGAGCAGTAGCGACCAGATTCTTTCGCGTCTCAAGCGACAGACCCCTAGCCTCACCGACAAACGCCAATAGATTAGTCTCTTCTCCAAAAAACACAATACCGCTAAAAAAGCCTTCCGGCTTTGTCAGCAAAGCAAGTTCTATCTCGGTAATCACGCCAAGCGTTCCTTCGCTGCCGATAAACAGGTCAACCGCGTCGAGTGGCTGCGCGTTGAAGTATCCGCTCACGTTCTTTCGCACATCGGGCCTTTCGTAAGTCGGAGATTTCGCGACAATGTCGCCGCCATCTCGCAGTTCAAACTTCATCGATCCATCGTCGCCTGCCAGTACCTCACCGCGCCGAATGTTGGCAACATCGCCATTGGCAAGTACAACCGTTAGTCGCCGCACATATTTCCGCGTAGCTCCATACTTGAAACTCCTTGCTCCCGAAGCGTTTGTAGCTACAGTGCCGCCGATCTGACAACTCCACTCGGTCGGATCGGGCGGATAAAACAAACATTCAGCTTCAACTGCTCTTTGAAAATCCGCGAGGATTACTCCGCTTTCGACGGTCGCGGCCAATGCCGCTTTATCGATTTCCCTGATCCGATTTAGTTTCTCAAGTGAAATAACGTATCCGCCAAACGGAATCGCCCCGCCAACCGTACCCGTCCGCGCGCCCGAGATCGTCACCGCCGTCTTGCCCGCGTTTGCCTCGAGCAGGATATCAGCAATCTCCTCAACCGATTCCGGCATAAAAAGCTTGGCTGCGTGGCCGCCGGACATATTGCTGGCATCGTTGAGGTAATTTTGCAGATCCTCGAGCTGCGTTTTGACTTGCATTTGAAACGATTATACAAGAAGCGTACGACGACTGTTAGTCTGTCGAACAGTCCGGATGTCCATTCAAGTTGAACAGAACCAGAATCGATCAAAAAGCACGGCAGTTCCTCGGCGCCGTTATTTTAACCGTGGGATGTTGCTCTGTTTGAAGTCCAGATTCTTTTGAATTTTCGAGGTCACCACTTTCCGCCCCGTTTTCGCCTCGATCTCCCGACGCGTGTTGCCCGCGATTGTTCCGCCTTGTTTGGCAATCACACGGCTTTCCTCGAAACCCTCCGGTTGTCGCTCCTTTGAAATCTCGGTCGTCGCAGCCTCGGCAAGCATATTCAAAACGAGCTCAAGATTGCTCATATGGTCGCGAAGATTTTCTTTTTTTAAGTCTTTTAGTTTTTTATACTGCCGCGTATCGAGGCCCGCCCACGCCCGAGTAATGTCGTCTGTCAAAATCGCGTATTCCTGCCCTTGTTTGACGCCGCGATCATCCCACTCATCAGTAAGCTCTTTCCGAACCTCAATACTCTTGAGCCGCTGATTTATCCATTCCTTGCTGTAACCTTTTCGAAGGTAGGTTTCCATCAGCCGGTCAATGCCAATCTCAGGGTCTTCAATCTCATCAATGCGTTCACGACCGACTTTGGCAAGCCATAGCTTGAACGGCTCGGCTTTTGGTGACGGAACGGATTGAATAAGGCGAAAAAGCTGCTCCGTATCCGCTACGTCCGTAAGATAATATTTCCCATCCGCAGATTTCATTTTCAGTTGTCCCAGATCTTGGGACAACTGGCTTCCTTCGTCTTGAAGTTTTGTCTTCAAAGCGTTCCAGTACTTTCGGGGTCTCGGACTATCCGTCAATATCTCAATCACATCAATGACCGAGAAAAGATATCTTTCTTGCGGTTCGTCCCATTCCACGCGAACCTTCTTGCCCTCAAAAAGTTTTATCGCGTTTTCTTTTTTCATAATATTGCGTTTATCTTACCGCCAATTCTCTCTCGCGCAAATACCTCAACCGGTCGCGAATCTCCGCCGCCTGCTCGAATTTCATTTCCTTTGCGGCGTGGCGCATATCGGCTTCGAGTTGGTTGATCGTTTCCTTCAATTTCTTTGGAGAGTATTCCTCAAATGAGTCGAGATCGAGCGGAATTTTGAAGTAGTCGGCCTCGTATGCCGTCACCAGAGTTGCGTCGATTGATTTAATGATCGTTGTCGGCGTGATGCCATGCTCGGTATTGTATTCCTCCTGGATGGAGCGGCGGCGGGTGGTTTCGCCGATTGCGTTTTCCATCGATCGGGTAATTTTATCGGCATAGAGTATCGCCTTGCCCTCGGAGTTTCTCGCGGCGCGGCCCATCGTCTGAATGAGCGAGCGTTCGGATCGCAAAAAGCCTTCCTTGTCGGCGTCGAGGATTGCAACAAGGGAAACTTCAGGCAAATCGAGACCCTCGCGAAGCAGATTAATCCCAACGAGCACATCGAACACGCCCCGCCGTAGGTCGCGGAGTATCTTTATGCGTTCAAGGGTCAATATCTCGCTGTGAAGATAATTCACCTTAACGCCAACCTCGGCAAAATATTCGCTCAGGTTCTCGGCCATGCGTTTGGTTAGCGTTGTCACCAGTACTCGTTCGTTACGCTCGGCTCGCAACCGGCATTCTTCCAGCAGATCGTCGATTTGACCTTTGACGGGGCGGACTTCAACGACCGGATCGAGCAAACCGGTAGGCCGTATTATCTGCTCAATCACCTCGCCGGTAGTCTTTATCAACTCGTATGGCCCGGGCGTAGCGGAAACATATATGGTTTGGCCGATACGTTTTTCAAACTCTTCGAAACTCAGCGGCCGGTTGTCCTTGGCGCTCGGCAGACGGAAGCCGTATTCGACAAGAGTTCCCTTGCGGGACTGATCGCCCTTATACATCGCTCCAAGCTGCGGTACGGTTTGGTGCGACTCGTCGATCACCATCAAAGCATTGTTTGGAAGATAGTCCAGCAGGGTCGGTGGCGGTTCGCCTGGCAGTTTACCCGTCAAATGCCGTGAATAATTCTCGATACCGCGGCAAAATCCCATCTCTTTTATCATTTCGAGATCATACATTGTCCGCTGATGCAGGCGTTGGGCTTCGACAACCTTGCCTTCGCTCACAAGGTGTTCCTCGTGCAGATCGAGCTCGGCGCGAATGGTTTGGATAGCCCGTTTGATCACGGGTCTTGACATTACGTAGTGCGTCTTTGGATAGATCGGAAGTCGTGTTTCGTGTTTCTTTATTACCTCACCCAACAGCGGATCGATGGTATATATGGCATCTATCTCATCGCCCCAAAACTCGATCCGATACGCTTGATCCTGATAGCTCGGATATAATTCGACGACATCGCCACGAACACGAAAGTTGCCTCGGTCGAAGTCGATGTTTACACGCTCATACTGCAGTTCGACGAGTTTCTGTAGGAATTCCTCGCGTTTTAGTTTTTGGCCGGGCTCGATAAATACGAGCATCCCGAAATATGCGTCCGGGTCGCCAAGTCCGTAGATACACGATACGGAAGCAACGACAATAACGTCGCTACGCTCGAATAGCGCACGGGTCGCCGATAGACGTAACCGGTCGATCTCGTCGTTCACAGTCGCTTCTTTTTCTATGTATAGATCGGCTGCGGGAACGTAAGCCTCGGGCTGGTAGTAATCGTAGTAGGAAACAAAATACTCGACTGAGTTTTCGGGAAAAAATGTTTTGAATTCCTGATAAAGCTGGGCGGCCAGCGTCTTATTATGAGCGAGAACGAGCGTTGGGCGCTGCGTCTTTTCGATTACGTTAGCAATCGTAAAAGTCTTTCCGCTTCCAGTTATGCCCAGCAAAACCTGGTCTTTCGCACCACCGTTCAGACCGTCGACAATTTGTTTGATGGCCTCGGGCTGATCTCCCTTAGGGGTATTTTCAGAAATGAGACGAAATTGCATCGTTTAATCATAAACCAAACGACGCGAAGAGAAAAGTCGGCCACAATTTTAGGCGATGACCGTTTCGAAACTATTTATCACATCCCTGATCCTTTCAGCGACATCAGTCGGAAAACTCGCATCTTTTTGCATGGAATGCAGAGTATCCAATGTTCGCTCGTCCCGCTGCACCTTTAGGACATGTAGAAGAGCAAATCGAACCCGCTCGTCCTTATGATTCTTGATGGCCTCAAATAACTCGTGCGTTTCACCCGATCGTATCAACAAAGTGACCAGTGCAAACGCCTCATAGGCGACCTTCAAATCCTCGTGAACCAGCCGATCGAACGATTTAATGACGATCCCCGCCTCTGTTGCGGCCCGGGCCGCGTGGCTCATGCGAAATTCGTCGTTTGTCTCGATGATGCGTTTCCAGGCATCGGCGCGGTCAAAATTTAGTCGGAACAGCCCGCGGGCGGCGGCGGCGCGAACCTCACGCGTCGGGTCGGCGCATGCCAAAAGGATAGCTTCGAAAACTGATTCGTGATCGAAATCCGTTAGAATTGAGACCGCCTTAGAACGCAAATTTGACGAAAGATCGTACAGGGCGATTTGGGAGAGAGACTCGACCGAGTTACGCATTCTAAAAGCCGCCAATATCCGCACCGCGAGATCGCGGACCATTTCGTCCTCTTCAAACTCCTCGTTTGCCTGCTCAATGGCGTTGACTAACGACTGGTCGTCTGAGAGCGGGAGCGGCTCGTAGCGCTTTGCCGGCGAGAGTTTATCAAATGAGTTGATGGGCATCTGCGCATATTGCAGCTTACGCATCTTATCCTGAAAGGTTTTTGTGTCGAAATTAGGGTCATTCGGCTTATCCGACTTCACTGTAAAAGATGCCTTGGCGGCCGGTACTGCCGTTTTTGGACCGTGCGTTCCTTTGCCGGGCTTTGCGCTTGCCTTCTTTGCCTTGCGCAGCCATTCCAGCTCTTTTTCGGCGTCAACACCCTCCATGTCGTAGCTTTCGTTGTTGTAATTGTTGCGGTACCGAGCCTCGTAGTTGAATTGCGGCTGACCGCTGCTATTCTTGCTCTTTCTCCACAAAAAGAATGCGACGCCAAAGGCGGCGATTCCAATTATCACCACCATCGGGTACCACCAACCGCCTCCGGAGGCTTCTGTTGAAGCTCTTTCAGCTTGAACCGTAGAGTCGGCGGCAATGTTAAAAAGTGAAATGCCGACGACCAGCAGCAAGCCGCCGATACCGTTTTCTTGAAAAAAATTACGTCTCATGGGATTGAGTTTAATGCTGGGCAGATTTTGGGACGATTTATGATTAGAATTCGTGAGAGAGCGCGAACAACATCCAAGTTTTGGATGGCCGTTTGTTATTATGCATTCTTTTTCGGATTTTGTCATCATAAATATCAACAGCGTTAATATAGTTTTAACACATCTATTGTTCCAGAAACAAATGAACTTGTTTCAGCTTTGCCCGGTGAGCGGCTTCGTATTAAAGTTATACCTAGTGTCAAGTCAAGTCTAAACTGTCGTAGTGTGTCAGAATCTGGGCTTACGGGGCGGTTGAAGGTAAGGACTATTCAACAACCGACCCTCGAAATGGCCGTGTTCAACCACCCGCTACGGCAGGTGGTTCTGACACGACATTCGAACCTTGACCGACTATGAGTATTCCCGCATCCGAATTCGAAATCCCAACTTTGCGACTGATTCATCGCGGGAAAGTCCGAGATGTATTCGAAATCGACAGCGAAAGATTATTGCTCGTCGCGACCGACCGCATCTCGGCGTTCGACTGCGTTTTGCCGACTTTGATTCCCGGGAAAGGCGCGGTGCTGACGCAGCTATCGGCGTTTTGGTTCGACCGGCTCGCTCGTATAAGTGCCAACCATATGATTACAACGGATATCGACTCAATGCCCGAAGCCGTTCGAGGAAATGAGGCCCTTCGTGGCCGAACGACGCTGGTGCGGCGGACCGAGGTGTTTCCCGTAGAATGCGTCGTGCGCGGATACTTGGAAGGATCGGGATGGAAAGAATACCGGGCGACGGGCACGATATGCGGCCATGATTTGCGTTCAGACTTGAGGCATTGCGACAAGTTGGATGCACCGCTTTTCACTCCCGCGACCAAAGCCGCTACCGGACACGACGAAAATATAGGATTCGAACGGTTCGCTGAAATCGTTGGTCTGAAGACCGCGGTAGCTCTTCGCGATCTATCTCTTCAGATCTACGCCGAGGCCTCCCGATACGCCGCGAAGCGCGGCATAATCATCGCGGATACAAAATTTGAATTCGGTCGCGTTACGAACGGGAATATCCTGCTGATCGACGAAGTTTTAACGCCGGATTCGTCACGCTTCTGGGCGGCCGACACCTACGAGCCCGGCCACGCTCAGCTTTCCTTCGACAAACAGTTTGTTCGCGAATATCTCGAGACGCTCGATTGGGATAAACAGCCCCCCGCTCCTGAGCTGTCTGCAAAGGTCGTCGACGCTACTTGGGATCGGTATTCCGAAGCCTATCGGATCATCACCGGCAACCGCCTTGACCGCTACACACTAAGCGACGCCTGAGTTCGTACAATAAGACGACCAGTATCGACAAAAACTTCTGATGGTCTTTGTTATCATGAAAGATCGCCTGCCGCCCGTTACCCCGGGCGATTACATGATAAAGCCCACCCTCAATCTCGATACGTAACTGTCTTGCCATGATTGCAGCGATAGACCGTCCAATAATGCAATTTATGCAGGCCTGACCCCATCTCATTTGACCCCATCTCATTGGCCTGACCCCATCTCACTCTCGAATCGTCTAAAAAGTTGAAATTTCCTTTGCCTATTTCCAAACCTTCAGCGAGAAAATGACCGACCAATGCGGACGTGAAGGATGGAGCATTTTTACTCAGTGAATCTATATCGCCCATGTCAACATTTATTGTCTTTCGTTTTTCGTCGATTGCATTTCCGCCATCGTCAACGAGAAGTCCGTCACCCCTGTCGGGCGCGACATTGAAGGTAGCAGTTTTCTTGTCACCAATAATTGCTGTTAGGAGATCGGCCATTCGGCCGCGGGCAAGTTTGTGATGAAGACGATTTTGACGGCGTGCAAGGTTTTGGTTCACCGTCAACCGGCGTGATAACGCCAATCGTTGAAAAGTACCAATCGCCGCTTTCTCGATACGCATCTACTGAAGCACGCAACTCTACAAAACGGTTTTTTTGACGAAGTTTTGCACACCCGTATATTGTCCACCACCCGGATTCTGCTGACGATTCGTCCGCCGTTGTCTCTGTCGGAGTGAAATCGAGGATCAAGTCATCAGGAACGACATTGGTGTACCATTTCTCATTACGTTTAGCATACGATTCTTTGCTCTCGTCTTGAACGATACGAAAGGAAAGCAACACATAATGCTTTTCCCATTGTTTGTTGCTTTGATACTCAACAAGCATTTTTAAGCGTTCGGATAGTCTGGCTTGTAAAGTTTCTGGCACAGGATCTCACGGTTTCTGCTTTTGTGCTTGCCCGTACACCGAAAGACAACTCACAACAAGTAGCAAACTGCAACTTAAAAGATATAACCATTGCTTTTGATATTTTAACTGCATACTTTCCTCCGCCTATTTGAAGGGAATGGGGTCAGGCCCCCGTAAGTTGCGTAACTCATTTGGGTTCTTCGTTGCGATTTCTCTAGCTTGTTTTCGACGGCGATCCGGGCCGCTTGATCAGGTTGTATTGTTCTACAACGTTTGAGACTAAGTCACCAAATTTCGCATCTTCGATTTTTCGTTGCGCGGCGTTC
>JANPCJ010000309.1:0-27529 GCA_031430895.1 Chloracidobacterium sp.
CTTCACGATCAGTCGATTGATCTGCTTCAAATAATGCCCGGCCACGTTCTTCAGCTTGCGACTCTCCCTTTCCATCACCGCGACGCCTTTGACAGAATGCTGATCGCGCAGGCGCAGGTCGAATTTCTGACCGTGATGAGCCACGAAGATGTTTTTGGCCAATACGGCATCAAAGTAATCTAAGCGAGAATAATGTCCGATGCAATAACAATCCGCCAGGCAACGCCAGACGACGCAAAGCTGCTGACCGATCTCTCTTACACCACCTTCTGGGACGCCTTTGCCCATCACCCGAAAAACGCTCCTGACGATCTTGCCTATTACATGCGGCAGGCTTTCAATATCGAGCAGATCAATCAGGAACTCGCCGATCCGCAAGCGATATTTCTGATCGCCGAGATTGACGGCAAACCCGCCGGTTACGCCAAGCTGATTACGGGCAGCATCGAGGACGGCATCACCGCGATGCGGCCGATAGAATTATCGCGGCTTTATTCACATCAGGAATACCTCGGCAAGGGCGTCGGGCAAAATCTGATGGAAGCATGTTTTGACCGGGCAGACAAAGACGGCCGCGACGTGATGTGGCTCGGCGTCTGGGAATACAACCCGCGTGCCCAGCGATTCTACGAAAAGAACGGATTCCGCGTGGTCGGCAAACATACCTTCGTCCTCGGCACCGACCCGCAAACTGATTTGTTGATGCAAAAGGAGATAGAATAGGTGACTGTTGGAAGATCAGGTCTACTTCGACAATCCAAGTACCCATCTCACTCGGGCATTCTTCGCAATTCTTTGAAATCCTCAATCTTCTCACGTCGGTAGTTGGCCACAATCTCTTCATCGCTTTTCTTGGCCAGCCCGCGCATTGTCATGATTTCGCGTCGCTGGGCCATCAACGAACCGGCATAGGCTAACTCGAACGTTTGCTCAGCGTTCTTAAACCGGCCGCGGAGAAGTAGTTCTTCCGGGAAACGCTCCGGTGTTTCCGCCAAAAACGCTTCTACGATTTCGCTAGAGCTTTTTCCCGCCCGCAGCCCGTCGTTAATTTTGATTAGAAAATCACGCTTAGCTTTGACAGATCCGGACATTTGTTCGAAGTAGAAGCTCTTGTTCTCGCCCACAAAACGTCCGTCTTCGAAGAAGATTCCATCAACGGTTACCGACACCGGGAACTTAGCTGACGCCCCACCGACGACCCCCGCACCAGCATCCGCCCCGGCACCAGAGTGTGAAAAAAATCGCGTCGCTCCCACATTAATGACGCTCGTCTTACCGATCATCGCCGGGTCAATCGGCTTCATGCCGACCAACACGCCCGGATGATTTTGGCTCTGGGGCAAGACTTGTGCATCCAAACCCGACATAGTCCACAGCAAACCGACGCCCACTATCTCACGTTCGGAATTATTCTTAACAAGAATGCCCGACCGCTTCGCCGCATTGATCGCCGCCGCATGACGGCCATTCTCGGCCAGATACTTCCGAAACTCTGCTTCGAAAGCGGGATGGTCCGCATTGAGGACCTCTATGCCGTATTTTTGCAGGCTGTTATCGACCTTCAATTTCACCTCTTGTGGTTCGCCCATCATCCTCGTAGCGACGAACTCACCACAGGCAGTCAGAAGCCCGAAGGAGCCGGCGAGAAAAAAAACTGAAACGATCCGCAACCTAGTCCCTGCATTCTCCGGTCTATGGTTTAGCCCATTGATATCGTTCATACTTCGGCTGATCTACGAGTTCATGCTTCTTCAAAAAATCCCAAACACTTTTGTTGATCTCGGCGGCCCGGTCGTAATACCAATGGGTATGGTCCTTTATCTCGGTTAGCTCCGAGTTAAAACCAGCCGCGTTCAAGGCATCGCGTGTCGCGCGAACCACCGGCAGCGGAAAAAGATTGTCGTTCGTCCCGACAAAAATGGCGATGGGTATCTTGCGCTTCGCCCTTTCTATGGTTTGGCTGTCCGACGCCCGCATTGCCCCGGCGTGGACTGCAGTGGCGGCAAAATACTCCGATTCAAGCAACGATAAATACAGTGCCTGCCCCGCCCCGGCCGAGTGGCCAAACAGATACACGCGGCGGGCATTTACCGGATATTTGGCCGCCAGACTGGTGACAAGCTCCTGAATAAAGTCCGGCCCGTCCTCCGGTATCTTCCATCCTCGCAAATCCAGAGCATCAGGCCCGGCAATGATAAATCTTTCCTTCTTGGCAAGGTCCTTCCATTTCTCAACAAGCGAATCCCCATTCCGCCCCGACCCGTGAAGCAAAATAATCAACGGAACCGATTTCGCCGAATCGAGCTTGTCCGGAACAAACAGATAATAAGCGCGTTCCTTACCCTCGGAGCGAATGATCGCCTTCTCAATGTTTTGCGCAGAGATCGAAAATTGGGGTATTACTACAAGCGACGCTGAAAAGATCGCACTCCAAAGCATTGATCGAGCATAGCTGATTTCTCGCATATTGACCGCTCTCATCCAGGATTCTTCAAACCGGCTTCCATATCTCCGCTGCCCGGATGATATTCCTCTTGCTGGCACTTGTCAATTTGTTTTCGGACAACGAATAGTGCCCTAACAGACACCAATTACAGGTTTTTAGTGGATTCGGCTATACTCGCATTTAGCTGTTAACAACACATTTTTTCGCTGGGGACATTTTCTATGAAACTGAACAATAATCGCTTCTTTTCGCTCGCGATGATCGTCGCGATGTCGCTGTCTTCTTTCTCGTTTGCGCTGGCGGGGCCGGATGAGGGGATGTTTACGCCGGAGCAGATCGGCGCGTTGCCCTTGAAACAACGCGGGTTGAAGATCAAGCCGACGGATATTTATAACCCGGCTGGTGGCGGGTTGACGGATGCCGTTATACGGCTGAGCATCGGGTGTACGGCGGAGTTTGTTTCGCCGGAGGGGTTGATATTGACGAATCACCACTGCGGGTTTGACGCGCTGGTTTCGGCCTCGACGCCGGAGAAGGACCTGGTTGAGACCGGTTTTAGGACGGATAGCCGCACGGGTGAGATTTCGGCGAAAGGCTATTCGATATTTATCACAAACCGCGTCGAGGATGTGACGGCAAAGATCGCGGCGGGGACCGAGAGCCTCTCCGGCGAGGCTCTGACGGCGGCGATTAAGAAAAACACCGAGACGCTGCAGGCCGCCGAGCAGGCCAAAGCGAAGGCGGGTTCGACGGTTCGCATTCAGATGCTGAACAACGGTTTCTTTCATTATCTGTACGAGACGATGCAGGTGAAGGATGTCCGCGTGGTTTATGCACCGCCGCGTAATATCGGCATTTTTGGCGGCGACCCGGACAATTTCGAATGGACGCGGCACACGGGCGATTTTACGTTTTTGCGGGCCTACACCGCGCCCGACGGCTCGTCCGCCGAGTTTTCCGCGAACAATGTTCCCTACAGGCCAAAAAAATTCCTGACGATGAATATCGGCGGGATAAAGGAAGGCGATTTTGCATTCGTGCTCGGCTATCCGGGCGGCACGACGCGTTACCGCGAGAGCCAGTCGATGGAACTGGCGCGCGACGCCAACTTTCCTTTTCTCGAAAAATGGCTCGATGCTTTGAGTACCGCCTTGCGGCTGGTCGGTTCGGGTGATGAAGAAAAGCGGGTAGCTTTGCAAGCCGATATCGCCAGTTTTGATAACTCACGCAAGGCTTACGGCGGCGGCGCGATCCGGCTCCGTCTGGCAAATGTCGTCCAGCAGCGTCAGGCCGAGGAAGCACGGCTTGCGACATGGATCAACGGCAACGCCGACCGTCAGAGAAAATACGGCAGTGTTCTCGCTGAGCTAAAATCGCTGTCGGAGGAAACAAACGCGGCCTCAAAACGCGACGTCATCATCCGACGCCTCCCCGATCCTAATTCGATGGTCGTTTTCAAGGCCGTTTATGACGCCGTCGAACATACACAGGTGCAAAACAAGCCCACGACCGACGCGGAGAAAGCCGCCAAGCAAAAAGCAATCGAGGAGGCATATAAGGGCCAAGAGCCGGTTTTTGAAACCGAGATGCTCAAGTTTTTCCTAAAAGCTTTCGACGAACTGCCCGACACTCAAAAATTCAAACCCGCCGAAGACCTATTCGGTACGCTAAAAGGCAAGGCGAGACGCGATGCCGAGGCCGCGTTTGCCGATTCCATAGTCAAGGGTGAATACGCATCGGCCCAACGTGTTGCCGGGCTTTATGGGCCGCGGACGATGGAATTTAACGAGGCGAGAGAAAAAATTCTCGGCTTCGCCCGCGGTCTCGCTCAGGAACGCGCGGCTTTCGCGGCCCGCACGGCGAAATTCGCGGCCAATATCGACCGCCTGCGCCTCGCCTATATGCAGGCGATGACCGAGATGAAGGGCATCGCGACCGTTTATCCCGACGCAAACTCGTCGCTGCGGTTTTCCTTTGGAAATGTAAAGGGCTACGCACCCCGCGAAGCAGAATACCGAACGCCTTTCACAACGCTCAAGGGCATGATCGAAAAAGACACGGGCGTCAATCCATTTGACGCTCCGCAAAAGCTTAAAGACCTCCAAGCCGCCAAGGATTTCGGCCGTTTCGGCGAAGGCGACAGCGTAATCCTGAATTTCCTCACAACCACCGACATCATCGGCGGCAACAGCGGTTCGCCCATCCTAAATGGCAACGGCGAACAGATCGGCCTCTGCTTCGATGGCAACTTCGAGGGTTTGGGAAATGATTTCTACTACGACCCGGAAAAAAACCGCACCATCTCGGTCGATATCAGATACGTGCTGTTTATCACCGAGAAATTCGGCAAGGCTGGGTGGGTGGTGGATGAGATGAAACTGGTCGGCAGGAAATAGTAAGTTTGGATATGGACAATACTTTCGAATTACGCGACCAATGGTTCGAAATGGGATCAAGAAAAATATGCTTTGAATGTTTGGGATCGCCGAAGTGTTCTTTGACCCCGAACGGCAATTCGAAGATGCCCCGGTGGAAGAAGAAGCGAGGGAATTTCATTATTGGGTTCAACCTTACCTATAAAAAGTTTTCACCGCTTTTGTCGAACGCGGCGAGCGGCACGGCATACGACAAGTGTAGATGAGAAACTGTATGTTAGCCATTAGCCCTATGTTTCTTTCCAATTCCAGACTTCGGGTTCATTTGTAATGCTTGCCAGAAAGCAGCCATCCACTTTGTCGGGACGCACAAATTTTGCGAGAAAATCTACAACGGGGCGACGTTCGCCCCCTTTGCGCGGGTCTATCAGTTCATTGCGCTCGACACGCCAGACGGCGCCTTCGATTTCATCAATTGCACCGTGGCTGCCGTATTTTCCTAGTAGGTTCATCGCGTCGGCGACGCTCAGGCTGCCGCCGATGTGGATCGTGTGCGGGGCGACGAATTCGCCCCTCGCGATCCGGCTCAAAAACTCGGCGTAGGGCGTTCGCTTTATCCCGCTCATCAGATCAAAGGCGACAAAAGGTTCGTGTGTCAATTCATAGCGTGTACCGTGCGCCTGCATGAGCCACTCGCCGCAAAGCCTTTCGCCGTCCTCGAGCACGGAGAGAAATCGATCCTGATGGCGGTAAACCCACTCGCCAAAGCGCCAGTGCTGTTCGTAGGGCGACGTGTCGGCGATGTACCCGGCGCGTGTGAGAGGATAGATCATTCCTTCGATCTGAGCGACGCCGACATTCGAACCATCCAGTTTTTCCTGGACAATTATCAGGTCATGCTTATCACGCGGTTTCACCGTACAAATACGTTCCTGTCCGGCGTGGCATTTGTGGTCGCCGATCCCCATTCTCGAGCCCGGCAGATGTGGAATACGACCGTAACTTTTTGTTTTTAGTGGTTTCCGTAATCTGTCTTGCATACAGAAATTATACGCGAAACATTATAATTCATTGCACCGCCGTCGCTCACATTGTTTCTGAATCGAGGTTTATGCCCTCAATCGCTTCGCGATTGTTTACGAAGACCGGATGCCGACACCCTGACCGAAATCGGGCTGTGGAAACCGTGGGAAAATAAAAGACATTTTTCCACCGTTCCCACAGCCCCTACTACTACAACCAAAATGAAAGAAAAGAGAAGGAAAAGAAAAACCAAACCCGATCATTTACACAAAAGATTTGACACTACCAAGGATAAAGTCGGCTGCCTTTATCCTTCATCCCTTATCCTTTCTCCTTTCGGAACTGGTGGCTTCAGACTTGATCGCAACACACTTTTGACATTGCTACCGTTGCTCGATTCCTCGCCTAGCGGAGTTCACAAATCAAATGTTGTGCGGAGCCTGAAGCCGTAGTAAAGGATATAGGATGAAGGAGAAAGGATAAAGTCAGGAAGGTGAATTATTGGCACGGGCTTTTACCTTTTTTGCGATCGTTATGAAGATCGCCTTTCCGTAGTAAAGGATAAAGGATGAAGGATAAAGGATAAAGTGGAGAAAGCGGATTAGCTCAATCGAGCCTTCGCTTTCTTCGCGATTGTTATAAAGATTGCCAGTAACTCGTTGGTTTCCTGCTTGATCGACCTAAGTTTCTCCGAGTGAAAGATTTGCGTTTCTTCGAGAACTTCCAACCAGTAAATAGTTTCTTCCAGTTCCTGGAGCGAACCCTGGACCTTGCTAACGAAATCGGCGTCGGATTTCGCATATTGAGATTCGCGATACTGAGCACCGACCGATGTCCCGGACCGGAGAATTTGTTTACCCAAAACTTGAGCTTCCGTGGTCTTGGGCAATGCGGTGAAGAGATTGACGATCCGTACCGCAAAATTCTTTGTTCTTATCTTGAGGTCTTCGCTCATAACGGACATAGGGAAAGGAGAAAGCCAAAGCCTTAACTTTATCCTTCCTCCTTTATCCTTCCTACTTTAGTTCTGGCGGAAAGGGTGGGATTCGAACCCACGGAACCCTTTTGAGGTTCACTACATTTCCAATGTAGCCAATTCAACCGCTCTTGCACCTTTCCGGCTCTAAAAGGATAAAGGATGAGGGATAAAGGATAAAGTCTCTAAAAGGATAAAGGATGAGGGATAAAGGATAAAGTCTGGATTAGAAATTTCTTCGTTTTTTTTAAACGATGGTTGCCATCAGTTCCTATCCTTTATCCTTTATCCCTTATCCTTCATCCTTCATCCTTCATCCTTCCCCCTTCAAACGAGACTGCCATCAGCTCCTATCCTTTATCCTTTATCCCTTATCCTTTATCCCTTATCCTTCATCCTTCAAACTGGCGGAGAGGGTGGGATTCGAACCCACGGTACCCGTTAAGGTACGGCAATTTTCGAGACTGCTCGATTCAACCACTCTCGCACCTCTCCGCGAACGTATGATTGTAATGGTTTGAACGCGGGAAGCGCAAGCGTCCGAATTGCCTCATCCACCCGTTCTCTCCCCTGATCGGTCGCGGGTCTGCCCATTTCACCGGCGGGTTTGCCCATTTCACGGGCGGGTCCTGCCCTCTTTACTGAGGTTCTGCCTCTGCGCGAACGGGCGGACAGGAGTGTCCGCGCTCCGCTACTTACGTCTTTCTTTGAAGAAAACCTGCATCAGACGGCGGCATTTGTCGGCCAGGACGCCGGAGGTAATCTCTAACCGATGATTAAGGTCAGGGCTGTCGCAGACTCTGAAGTGTGTTTCTACCGCTCCGAACCGTTCGTCGGCGGCGCCGTAAACGAGACGCGCGACCCTCGCGTTTACCAGAGCTCCGGCGCACATCGCGCAGGGTTCGATTGTCGAGTAAACGGTCGTTCCGGTGAGTCGGTAATTGCCGGTGCGGATGGCGGCGGTGCGCAGAGCGAGGATTTCGGCGTGGGCGGTTGGGTCGTTATTCTTGATCGTCCGGTTGGATGTGGCGGCCAATATCTTGCCGTCGGCGTCAATGATTACGGCACCAACCGGTACCTCGCCGAGTTTGGCGGCGTCGCGGGCGACGTTAATCGCCCGCCGCATCCAGTTTTCATCAGTTTCGAGCATCAACTCCGAGTTTAGCGCTTGAGGGGCATAATCTTGCATCCGCGCATCCAAAATGTTAAACATTTAGATGAACGGCTTTTTCGCCCCCTCGAAAGCTATACCGCAAAATACGCTATGAACGACGAGGTCCGCGCCCGGCCCGAGGCAGTCGATGATATACACATTACAAATGTGCCGCCGTCGTTCCGCGCCTTTGCCGAGGAGGTGCGCAAACGCAGCCAAAAGCCGCGAACGACGCCCGTCACGATAGCTCAAAAACTGCTGCCGGCCGAATTTAACATGGCCATGTCGCATTTTTACCGCGGCGAGATACAGCGGTCGAATGTCTGGCGCGGACGGCTCGACGCGACGACGAATTGGGCCGTGATTACGGCTGGCGCGACCCTTTCGTTTGTTTTCAGCTCGCCCGATAATCCGCATTTTGCGATACCGATCAATACGATCCTCGTCTCGATCTTTCTGTTTATGGAGGCCCGACGATATCGTTATTACGAGGTTTGGGCCAACCGCGTGCGGGTACTCGAAACTGGTTATTTTGCACCGATGCTCTCGCATCGCACAGTTCCCCCGGACAAGGAATGGGCCGAGCATATAGCCGCCGATCTGATCTCGCCGCATTTTACGATCAGCGAATGGGAAGCCGTCGGGCGGCGTCTGCGGGCGAATTATCTGTGGATCTTTATCTTGCTCGCGCTTTCGTGGACGCTTAAGATCTATATTCATCCGTCACCGATCTCGGTAACATCCGGGGCGGATCGGATTGCGTTTTGGGAGATTTTGTTCCAGCGTGCGACCATCGGACTGGCTCCGGGATGGCTCGTAGTGCTCGGCGGGGCGATCTTTAATTTGGTGATTTTCTTTGTTGCCTTTAGCACTCTGAGACTGCGTGACGCGTCGAGCGAGGTTTTGCCTCTGGAAAGCTTTGAGTGGCATCCGCTGAAGCAGGTTTCGAATTGGGCCGAGACTAATTTAAAACGCCGCAATACAATAAGACGTTCGAAAAAGGCACGGCAGAGGATGCGGTCAATTCATAAAACCGAGGGCTAGTGAATAGTGAATAGGAGAATGTAATAGTTTATGGCAGCTGATTTAGATGAACGTGGGCAGGCGCTTGAGAACGAATATTTTCGGCGCAAGGAACAGGAACTGATCGCCAAAATGAAGGCAAAGATCGAGAGCGAAAGTGCCGTCAATCTCGAGATTATTTGCCCGATGTGCAATGGAACGCTGATCGAAACCGATTTCGAAGGGATCAAGATCGACGTCTGTGACAAATGCTCGGGCGTATGGCTCGATGCGGGCGAATTGACGCAGCTCGTTGATAAAGACGAGGACAAAGGCTGGTTTGGAAAGGTGTTTGGTTAAAGAGCAATAAGCGATAAGCGATAAGCGATAAGCAATAAGCAATAGGCAATAAGCAAAACAATAAGGAAAAAGCGAGGCGATAAGTTAGAGGATGAAGGATTTTCGAACGCTGACGGTTTGGCAACGATCGCACGAATTGACTTTAGATGTTTACGGCCACACTAGAGCGTTTCCCAAAGAAGAATTGTTTGGCCTGACGAGTCAGATCAGACGAGCCTGTGCCTCAATTCCTGCGAACATAGCGGAAGGTTGCGGACGGGGTTCGGATGGGGATTTTCAGCGGTTTCTTCAGATAGCTTTCGGCTCTGCTAACGAACTCGACTACCATTTGCTACTGGCTCATGACCTAAACTTGATTGGAGATCAAAATTACAACGTGGTTTACGGAAAAGTCATGGAAATTAAGAGAATGTTAGCTTCGTTAATTCGAAAAGTGCAATCCGATCGCTAACTCATCCACTTTGTTGCTTACGGCTTACGGCTTACCGCTTATTGCTGACTCACATGCTCAATTTTGCCATCGAAACAGCCCGTAGCGCGGGGCAATTACTCCTTGAAAAATTTGATCGAGGCATTGCCGTGAGGAAAAAAGGCGATATCGATCTTGTCACGGAGGCCGATCTTGCTTCGGAAGCTTTGATAATCGAGCGGATCAAATCTTACTATCCGAAGCACTCTATACTCGCGGAAGAATCGGGCAACGCGGTGGTGATCGGCGGCGAGAATACCTGGAAATGGATCATCGACCCGCTTGACGGCACGACGAATTTTGCACACGCGTATCCGTGTTTCTGTGTGACGATTGCTTTGGAGCACGACGGTGAGATTGTCATCGGTGTGACATTTGATCCGACGCGGAATGAGCTTTTTGCGGCCGAACGTGGGCGTGGGGCGAGCTTGAATAACAAGCCGATCCGCGTTTCAGCGACTGAGGATCTGGGCGACGCATTGCTTGTCACCGGGTTTCCATACGATTTCAAGCAGCGTGAAGATTTTGCCCGCCATTTGACACAATTCCTTCTCCATTCCCGAGGCGTTCGCCGCGACGGTTCGGCGGCGATCGACTTGGCATACGTCGCCTGCGGCCGTTTTGACGGAATTTGGGAAGAAGGCCTGAATCCGTGGGATATGGCAGCGGGCGTTTTGCTGATCGAGGAAGCCGGCGGCCAGATCAGCGGTTACGACAATTCCAAATTCAACATCTATTCGCCGCCAATAGTGGGCAGCAATGGTCTCATCCACCCGCAAATGCTGGACATTCTGAGATAGTTCGACGGCAACGCATCAAAAAGCGCGGCGTGCGGAGTGCAAAGCGCGGCGTGCGGAGGGCAGAGCGCGGCGTGCGGAGGGCAGAGCGCGGCGTGCGGAGGGCTCGCGTCGCTGTTAACGGACAAACTGACGGGCGTATGATAGTCTTTTATTTTCGACCCTAGACCGAGAGAATGTCGTTGGCCCTTGAACGACGACTGACAACGGATCACCATCTAAGCTATGTCCTGGTTTCGCAGAGACAAACCCAATATCGACGAACAGGACGACCAGGAGCAAACGGTCAGGACCGAGGGCATTTTTGTAAAATGCCCGGAATGCGACAGCGCCTTGTATAAGCGCGAACTGACTGATTCGCACGAGGTTTGCACACATTGCGCCTATCATTTTCGATACTCGGCGGTCGGCAGGCTCAAAGATATCTTCGACGACGAGAGGTATGAGAAGCTCGACGAAGAGGTCACCTCCGGCGATCCGCTCGAATTTACTGATTCAAAACGCTATATCGACCGGATAGAACAGGCCAAAGAGGTTTCGGGTCTGCCCGAGGCAGTTGTTACGGGAAAGGGGCGGACCGGCGGACACCTGACATTCGCCGGGGCGATGGATATGTCGTTTATCGGCGGCTCGATGGGCTCGGCTGTCGGCGAAAAGATCACGAGATTGATCGAATATGCCGTCAAGGAACGCGGTGCGGTCATTATTTTCTCGGCGTCGGGCGGCGCTCGGATGCAGGAGGGGACGCTCAGTTTAATGCAAATGGGCAAGATCTCGGCGGCCCTTTCGCGGCTGCACGATGCTCGGCTGCCGTTCATATCGGTGCTTACCGATCCGACAACCGGCGGCGTCACCGCCAGCTTTGCTATGCTTGGTGACGTTATCCTGGCTGAACCGAAAGCCCTGATTGGCTTTGCCGGCCCGCGTGTGATCGAACAGACCATCCGCCAAAAGCTTCCAAAGGGATTTCAACGCAGTGAGTTTCTTCTCGAACACGGGATGGTTGACATGGTCGTCGACCGCCGCGAAATGCGCGACACGATCGTCCGGCTTTTGGATTTTATGATGAACAAGGAGATCAGTTCTGAGCCCCGCCTTTATGCGGCCTCGTCTAGCGAAGAGGCCGCCGAAAGGCGGGACTCAGAACACAACCTATGTTGACGGATACCCTAATTCAAATTTACGAGCGCGATCTGAATAAACTAAAAACCGAAATCGTCCAATACTCCGACGAGGCCGATCTATGGAAGATGACGGGCGAAATCTCGAATTCCGCCGGAAATCTGACGCTTCATCTTTTCGGCAATCTAAACCACTTTATCGGCGCGGTGCTCGGCGGATCGGACTATGTCCGCAACCGCGATGCCGAGTTTTCCGAAGCGGGTGTTTCCCGAGAGAAACTGCTGGCCGAAATTGACAAGACAATTCCGGTCGTGACCTCGACGCTCAAAAATCTTACCGACGAGGATTTTGCCAAACTTTATCCGATAGAAGTTTTCGGCCACCCGATGACAACTGAATTCTTCCTCGTACATCTCGCGACGCACTTGACCTATCACCTGGGCCAAATCAATTATCACCGGCGGCTTTTGTTGGGCAATTAGCCGGTACGCAACTCCTTTTTAAGTATCTTACCCGTTGCGCTCATAGGCAATGCCTCGACAAATTCGATCCGTCGCGGGCATTTGTATGCGGCGATGCGTTCTTTTGTCCATGCTATCAATTCGGATTCGGTGATTGAATGGGTCTTGTGAAGGACAACGACGGCTTTAATTTCCTCGCCCATTTCCTCGTCCGGGATTCCGATCACGGCTACTAATGAAACAGCCTCGTGCTTGATCATCGCTTCTTCGACCTCGCGAGGATAGACATTCATGCCGCCGCGGATTATCAGGTCTTTTGTTCGGTCTACGATGAAATAGAATCCGTCTTCGTCTTTGATAGCGATATCGCCGGAGTGCAGCCAGCCGTTACGGATGGTTTCGGCGGTGGCTTCGGGGCGGTTGTAGTAGCCTTTCATTACATTGTGACCGCGATAGAGCAACTCGCCTTTTTCACTGGTTGGGACCTCGTTGCCATCGGCGTCGGCTATCTTTACATCTACTCCCCAAACGGACGTGCCGACCGATCCGGGTTTGCGTCCGACCGATTTTTGATTGAATGTTACGACAGGTGAGCCTTCGGACATGCCGTAGCCCTCGTAGATCTCGACGCCAAATCGTTTTTCAAAATCTTCCAACACCGTCAGAGGCAGAGAAGCTCCGCCGCTTACCGCGATCCGAAGGTTGCTGGCGATTTCCTGATAATCAAAATCATCGTCAGCGAAATTGAGCAGACCCCAGTACATCGTCGGCACACCGGCAAACAAGGTGACGGCGTGCTGGCGCATGGCGGCGAAAACGGCTTCCGGGTCAAATCGTGCGACGAGCACGTTGGTCGCTCCGCGATAAACGCCGGCGAGCATCAACACCGTCAAAGCGAAGACGTGGAAAAGCGGCAGGACGATCAACTGTGTATCTCGCGAGGACGTTTCAAGAAAATCGGCGCATGTGATGGCGTTTAGAAGAAGATTGCTGTGCGTCAGTTCGGCTCCTTTTGGTTTACCGGTTGTGCCGGAGGTGTAAATTATCAGACAAGTGTCTTCCGCGCCGGATTGGAATGCGTCGAATTCGGTCGCCTGTTCCGCCATTAGCTCAGCCAACGTGTCGACGCCCCCGATCGGAGAAACCATCTCCGGTTTCGGCATTATCATGAAAAAGCTCTCACAGTTTTCGCTTTCGCAAAACGCCGCGTGCCCCATTTTCCCCGTCGCCAACTCGTCCGAACCGGCAAAGCAGAAATACGCCTTTGCACCGCTGTCAGCCAGGTGATAAGCGATCTCGTCCTGTTTTAGCAAGAGGCTGAGCGGGACGACGATTGCGCCCGTTTTTAGAATCCCGAAAAAGATGATTGGAAAGAACGGCAGGTTGGGGCAGGTCAGAGCGACTCTGTCGCCGGGCGCAATGCCACTTGCTGTCAGAGCGTTTGCAACCTGATTGGTCGCGGCGTTGAGTTGGGCGTAGGTGAGTTTTGTGTCCGCGAAAACAAACGCGTTCTTCTCGGGGAAGACGCGGGCACTGGTTTCGAGAATTACGGAAAGATTTAGCATAGTGTATAGCAAGGCAGTGTTTCCGTGGTTTCCGTGCGTTCTGTGGTTGATTTTTCTGAAATTACCCGGAACACACCGAAAGAACACGGAACTAAAACTGATAAACCAAAGCGTTGCAGTGCATTCCCGCACCGACCGACGCCATCACCGCGATTTGGCCGTCCCGTATCCGATAACCGTCAAGCTTTTCCTTGCGGATCAGATCGAGCATCGTCGGGATAGTCGCCACCGATGTGTTGCCCAGAAATTCGATAGTTGAGGGTATTCTACCCGCAAGACTATTTTCGCGGGCGCCGCAAATATGCGTCAGGTTCTTTGCTATGGCACATAGCATTTTTGCGTTTGCCTGGTGGAACAGGAAAATATCCACATCGGCGATACCGAGGTTCGCCTTGTCGAGAGCGTCTTTTATCACTTTCGGCACCCACTCGGTTGCGTATCTATAAACCTCGCGGCCATTCATATGGAAATAGCATGAGCCTTCGACGCCTTTTTTGTTTGATTCGCCGAGATAGATTATCCGATTGTCATCCTGGCCATGCGAGAACGTCGAATACGAAATAATTCCTTTTGTTCCATTTTCGGATTGCGACACCACGCACGCTCCGCATCCGTCGGCCAGGATCATCGAATCGACATCGTGCGGATCGAGCATGCGCGACGCCACTTCAAGTCCGGTGACCAAAATATGTCGCCCATCACCACATTGAATAGTTTGATGGGCCTGAATTACACCTTGCAGCCAGCCGGGACAGCCAAAGAGAATATCGTAGGCAAAGCAGCTATGATTTGTGCAGTTCAAAGCGTTCTTCAAAAATGCGGCCATATTCGGAACAGTATGAAACACACCGGTTTGCGGAACCATATTGCCAGCGTTGTGGGCGACGATAATGCCCGATAGCTGGTTAACTTCAATTCCCGCATCGGTAATCGCAAGCTTCGACGCCCCGGCCATCAGATCAATCGAATCACGATCAAACGGCACATACCGCCTTTCTCGAATGCCGGTGATCGATTCGAGCTTCTCGATTATCTCTCTACTGGTCTTATCGATCTTGACACCATCGCGGCCGTAGAATTCGCTTGACTCAAAATGCGAATTCGGCACAAGCATTTCCGGAATTTCACTTCCGGTCCCGAGGATGATTGATCTTGACGACATCTGGATTTGAATCTGATCTCGTTCAAAACTTTACGCCTAATCCGCAAAAAATCAAGTATTCGGAGATCGCCTCCGGAGATCGCAGGCATTTTTCCGGGCCGTACAGCTTCCGCACCAGCCGTCCAGCTTTTGCACCAGCCGTGCAGCCTTCTGTCACGCCGTGCAGGCATTTTATTCGTAAGCAAGGGATCTAAAATTAGTTTACGCGTACCGCCCTTGCTTACGAGGCCGTGTCAAAAGTCACGACTTTCAGAGAATTAGCTCAGATTCCCTGGGTTGCTCGTTTGCTCGTTTCGCGGCAATAATAAAAAATGGTGGAATGGATTTCGCGGAGTCGGTCAAATATTTGTATTCGCTTGGCAACGAGGTCTCTTCCATGAAGCTCGGGCTGGACAGCATTAGAATCCTAATCAACGCGCTGGGAAAACCCGGGTTTAATTATAAAAAAGTTCAAGTGGCGGGCACGAACGGAAAAGGTTCGGTCTGTGCGTTTCTCAATGCGATCTGTATATCCGCCGGAATCAAGACCGGCCTGTACACATCGCCACATCTGATCTCGGTTACGGAGAGAATCAAAATCGACGGTGTCGATATCAACGAAAACGAGTTTGCGGGAATTGCCTCCTTTGTTCGTGAAACTTCTGAATTGCTTGTTGCGCGGGGCAGTCTTGAGTCGGTTCCCACGTATTTTGAGCAGCTGACGGCAATCGCGTTGGTTGCATTTGCAAATCACGGCGTTGACCTCGCGATACTCGAAACCGGTCTCGGCGGTCGCCTTGATGCGACTACGGCCGCAGACGCACAGTTCGCTGCGATAACGCCGATAGACTATGATCATCAGGAATATCTGGGAGAGACGCTCGGCGAAATCGCGGCGGAGAAGGCGGCGATTATTCACGCGGGGTCGCTGGTGGTGATTGCGGAGCAGAAACCTGAAGCGCTAGCTCAGATATTGGGGCGATGCTCGGTTTTGGGGATAGAACCACTACTCACCGAAGATGTAGGCGGAAACACGAGCAGTAGCGAGTGTGTATGGCGTGACGCGAACAGGGCGATTGGCGACAGGGCACACTCCCTACCGGTCGAGTTTCCGCCTATCGACTTCGCAACAAAATCAGGGCGGTTCGAAAATGTTCGTCTCGGATTGCCGGGCCGTCATCAGATCGAAAATGCAAAGGTCGCGATCTTGTTGGCCGAAACTCTTCAAGACGAATTTCGGATTACTTCGGGAAACATTGTCGAAGGCCTTCAGACAGCCAGACATCCCGGACGGCTCGAGTATTCCGGGAAATACTTATTCGATGGAGCGCACAATACGTCCGGTGCAACGGCGCTTCGTGAGTACCTGGATGAATTTGTCGACACACCAATTACGCTTGTATTTGGTCTGATGCAGGGAAAAGACATTAACGCAATCGGGGAAATCCTCTTCAAAAAGGCGGATAATTTAATATTGACGCAGCCCGAGAATTCGCGGGCGGTGAGCCCCGATGAGATTTTGGAGTTTGTCCCACAGACTCTCGACAAATCCAGCATATTTTTAACCGGGAATGTTCAACAGGCTCTCGCGAAAGCCTCCGAGGTCAGCGGCGAAGATGTTCTTATTGTTGTCACAGGTTCCCTTTATCTGGTCGGGGAGGCAAAGAAAATACTAAGTCAAAGCTGAAATCTGAAATTTCAAATCTGAAATCCGTTATTTACAACATTATGAATTTGAAATCTAATATAGGCGTATGCACAAATTAGTTTTAATCCGCCACGGCGAAAGCGCTTGGAATAAGGAAAACCGATTTACCGGGTGGAAGGATGTTGACCTGTCAGAGAAGGGAATTGAGGAAGCTCGCGCGGCCGGAAAGCTTTTGAAGGCCGAGGGCTTTGCGTTTGACGAGGCGTATACTTCAGTTCTGAAACGTGCCATTCGTACGCTCTGGATAATTCTCGATGAGATGGATCTGATGTGGATACCGGAGACGAAATCGTGGAAGCTGAATGAGCGGCACTACGGGGCCTTGCAGGGATTGAATAAGGCTGAGACGGCGGCCCAATATGGCGAGGAGAAGGTACAGATATGGCGGCGGAGCTTCGATATCCCGCCGGAATTCCTGGAGGAGACCGACGAGAGATATCTTGGCAACGATCCGCGCTACCGCGAGATCGAGGCGGGCAAATTCCCGAGAACCGAATGTTTGAAAGATACGGTTGCCCGTGTTGTTCCGTTTTTTGAAACTACCGTGATGCCGAAGATCAAGAATGGAAAACGGCTTATCATCGCGGCCCACGGCAACAGCCTGCGAGCCCTGGTAAAATACCTCGATGGCATAGCCGATAGTGACATTACTCATCTGAATATTCCCACCGGCATACCACTTGTATATGAGCTTGACGCCATGTTAAAGCCCGAAAAGAGTTATTATCTTGGTGACGCCGACGCAATCAGGGCGGCGGAGGAAGCGGTTGCCAATCAGGGCAAAGCAAGATAGCGAGCTAAATTTATGTATAAGTGCAAAATATTTTTCGGCGTCGCCGCAATGATCTGTATTTTGGCGTGTTTCGGTGCCGGACAAGGCACCAAAACAGATAGGGGAAAGACAATTTCGGACAGCGAAATAGGCGGCGCTCTGAAAGAGGCCCTCGGAAAGGGGATCAGATTTGCGGTAAACTCGCTCGGTCGTGAAAACGGCTATCTTGCGAATCCGCGCGTCAAAATACCGCTCCCGGGCACTTTCCAGAAAATCGAGAAGGGACTTCGCATCGCCGGCCAGGGTAAGGCTGTTGATGAATTCGTCACGTCAATGAATCGTGCGGCCGAGAAAGCTGTACCCGTCGCGACCGACGTTTTTCTAGATGCGCTCAGGCAAATGACCTTTGACGATGCCCGAAAGATCCTTTTTAGCGGTCAAGAGGATTCCGCAACACAGTTTTTTCGCCGCACAAGCGAGGAAACATTGAGGGGCAAATTTCGCCCGATTGTAGAGGAATTCACCGCAAAAACGGGTGTTACACAGAAGTATAAGGCGATGGTTGGCAAGGCGGGGTTCGCCGCTATGCTTCTGGGCAAGGATGCGGTCGATCTCGATGGTTATGTGACACAAAAAGCGCTTGACGGCCTGTTTTTGCTGGTGGCGGATGAGGAAAAGAAGATTCGCAAAAACCCGTTGGGGCGCACGACCGATCTTCTCCGAAAGGTTTTCGGCATTTTGCGTTAATTGGGCCATCGCGGGTTGCGGCGCGCGGTCGAGTGGTTTTCAGCGTTTCGCGAGCAAGTCAGATAAGAACCCCCTTTTTTGTAAGTAATTTTTCGTGATTCGCCGAATCTCTGCTTTTGTTCGAGGTCTTGTCCGCGCGTCTGGTATGGTCTGGCACAAAGCCTTATTTCTTTTTCTACTCGTAGTTTGCCTAAGCCCGATTGGCTCCGCGCCGCTTGCCCTGACCCTGGGACTCACTCTGGCATTTACAATCGGCTCGCCGTTTCCGGGTTTGAATGGCAAGCCAACCCGTCTGCTGCTCCAAGCGTCGGTCATTTTGCTCGGGTTTGGCATGGATTTGAAGGCGGTTTATGCGGCCGGGAAAGATGGTATTTTGTTTACGATAGCGACGATTTTTGGAACATTGGTTCTTGGTTATTTCGTCGGTAGAATGCTGAGTGTAAAAACAAAAACCTCGGCGTTGATCTCGTCCGGCACGGCCATTTGCGGCGGCAGTGCCATTGCGGCCGTCGCGCCCGCTATCGATGCCGAGGCTGATGAAATCTCGGTGTCGCTGGGAACTGTATTTGTTCTCAACTCGGTGGCGTTGTTCGCTTTCCCGATCATTGCCCGCGGGATGGAACTATCGCAAAGTCAGTTCGGTGTTTGGGCGGCAATTGCTATTCACGACACAAGCTCCGTCGTAGGAGCCTCGGCGGGCTATGGCGAGGAGGCTCTCGCCATCGCGACCACCGTCAAACTCGCCCGCGCGCTTTGGATTGCTCCAGTTGCGCTCCTTTTCGCGTTTCTTTACAGAAAAGACGCGGTTGGCGGGCGAGCAAAGACAGCAATTCCCTGGTTCATCTTTCTTTTCCTGCTCGCGAGCGCCGTTCGTACCTATTCACCGCCATTTACGCTCACAAGCCTCTTTGACTCGGTAGTAAATCTCGCAAAAGCCGGCATGATAGTTACACTTTTTCTAATCGGCGCCAGCCTCTCACGCGAGACTCTGCGTAAGGTCGGGTCGAGACCGCTGATCCAGGGCGTGATTTTGTGGATTGTTATCTCGGCCGCCGGCCTGTGGGCCGTTTTGAATCTGCTATAATCGCGCCATGCCTCAGGACCCGGATGTCGTAGTCGAACTCAAGCAGAAAACGCGCGGCGTCGTCAATCCGGCGCTCGTTCGTTGGATCGCCTTTGTCGTCATTACGGTCTCGCTGGTCGTCTGCACCGTTCTCTGCATATTAGCGATCTGGCAATTTACCGAATCAGACGCCGTCTGGCGCGCTATCGCGACCTTTATAGTGGTCAGCATCGCGACGGCGATATTTACATTTGTTAATGAGAAGCTGGGGTAGTCGCTCGTCTTGAGTTTGTATGCATACGAAAAAGGATCTTGAGAGCTTGGCGCAGATTAGGCTGGCCGACGCTCAACTATTGCTAGCGGCCGGAAGGTCGTCGTCGGCTTATTATCTGGCCGGATATGCGATTGAACTTTCATTGAAAGCCTGCATATCGAAACAAATTCGAGCGGACGTAATTCCTGATAGAAGTTTTATCGATTCAATCTACAACCACGATCTAAAGAAATTGTTAGCAGTGGCTGGCCTTCGTCAGGAGTTTGAAGACTACAGAAAATCGAATAAGCAGTTTGAAACGAACTGGGGGACTGTTGCAAAATGGAATGAGCAAAGTCGCTATCAGATATGGGACTCCCTTGAATCTGCGGCCTTGCTTGACGCGGTCGGTGATCCCGTTGACGGAGTTTTCGTATGGCTGATGAAGTATTGGTAGAAGATCAGATAAGAGATGCTAAGGCTTTGATAGAAATACTTGATGCGGATGGAGCCTCACCTTCGCTGGCAGCTTGGTACTATTATGAAGACGCTGAATCCTGGCAGTTGGTTCTGGCGGGTTCCTTCTTTGACGATCTCTTGAGCGTGAAAGGGGGGCAATCTCTGGCTTACCGGAAGGTGGTCGATGCGTTTGCAAAAGGAACGTTTTCATCGCTCTCGATAGCAGAGGTGAAGTTGGTGAAGACCGAAGCTGAACTCCCAAAAACAATCGGAACATTCATCAAGACGCCTTCGAAAGGTTTCGTCAGAGCGCACTTTACGAATAATTTCGTGAATGGAATTTTCCTCAAGGATATTCTCCTGCTTAGGTCGGCCTAAGCTCATCCCGCCACATCTTTCATTAAAACAATTCAGTCTGCTAAGATACTCGTTTCGGCGATAAGTACGATTTTCATCTGTAATGAGTATCAGACAGATCACGGTCCGCGGGGCGCGGCAGCATAATCTCAAAAACATTGACGTTGATATACCGCGGGACAAGTTCGTGGTTATCACCGGTTTGTCCGGATCGGGGAAATCTTCGCTGGCTTTCGACACGATATATGCCGAGGGACAGCGGCGGTATGTTGAGTCGCTGTCGGCGTACGCCCGGCAGTTTTTGGATCAGCTTGAGAAACCGGATGTCGATTCGGTCGAAGGATTGAGCCCCGCGATTTCGATTGAGCAGAAGACGGTTTCTCGTTCACCACGTTCGACGGTTGGCACCGTAACGGAGATATACGATTTTCTTAGGCTGCTATTTTCTTCAATTGGACAACCACATTGTCATCAATGCAACGCGCCGATCACGCGCCAGTCGGTCGATCAGATTATCGCGGGTGTCGCCGAGTTGCCCGACGGTGAACGCGTGATGATACTTGCACCCATTGTTCGCGGGCGTAAAGGGGAGTTTAAGAAAGAACTCGAAAAACTGCATAAAGATGGGTTTATTCGTGCCCGCATCGATGGTGAAATACGCCAGCTTGACGAAGAGATTATTCTCGACAAACGCAAAAATCACACTATTGAGGTCGTCGTTGATCGGCTACTCATGAAAGACGGTGTTCGCGAACGCCTCGCCGAATCCGTCAAAACCGCGCTCAAACTAACCGGCGGTGCAGTTGTCGTTTCCATCATCGACGGCGAAGAGAAGATGTTCTCGGAGAAGATGGCGTGTATCAATTGCGGCATCAACATCGCTCCGCTCGAGCCGCGTTCGTTCTCGTTCAATTCGGCATTCGGTGCCTGCAAACGCTGTCAGGGCATCGGAACGGTGATGGAGATTGACGCGGGCAAGATCGTGCCGGACCAAAGTTTTCCGGCCGGAAAGATCGAATTTCTGAACGGTGCCGACAAGGCCGGAGCGACCTTTTTGCGTGGGGCTTTGGTTGCGATAATCGAGAAATTCACCGGCGGCGACCCGCTCGAACCTCCGAAGTCAGAACCGGGAGCGGTAGTGACTGGGTTCTTTAACGCCAAGCAGCCAGCCCGCAAAGGAAAACGAAAACAATCGAAGGACGAAGGTTCCGGCGAGCCGGTTCAGGCGTTGCTCGAAACGAAATTCGCCGACCTGCCGCGGGAGATTCGCGACGCATTTTTCCACGGCACAAAGCGGCGGATGACGTTTCGCCACGGCGATTACAAATTCGAACGCGACTGGCGCGGAGCGATGCGGGCGATGCGCGAGCGGATAGAAAATCCGCCGTCTGAAAGGATCAAGGAGGCTTTGGAAGAACTGATCGCCCCGATCCCTTGTCCGAGCTGCGACGGCCAGCGTCTGCAGCCGGAGAGCCTCGCGGTCAAGGTCAACGGATTTGGGATCGGCGATTACACCGAGCTTCCGATCTCGGAATCGACGAAGAAATTCGACGCGATCAAGCTGTCTGCCCGTGATGAAAAGATCGCCGGACTTGTTCTCAAAGAGATCAAAGACCGCCTGAAATTCCTCGACGCCGTCGGTCTCGGTTATTTGACGCTGAGCCGTTCGTCGGCGACGCTTTCGGGCGGCGAAGGCCAGCGAATACGGCTCGCCACCCAAATTGGTTCTCAATTGAGAGGCGTGCTTTATGTACTTGACGAACCGAGCATCGGGCTGCATCCGCGTGACAATAAGCGCCTTCTGGAGACCCTGCATACGCTCCGCGATCTAGGCAATACCGTCCTCGTCGTCGAGCATGACGCCGAGACCATCGAGCAGGCCGATTATGTCGTCGATCTCGGCCCCCTGGCTGGAACCCACGGCGGTGAGGTGATCGCCTTTGGCAAGCCCAAAGACATCGAGGCAAACCCAAATTCGCTTACAGGCAAATACCTGAGCGGCGAGCTGAAGATTGACGTTCCCGACCTTCGCCGCCTGGCAAACGGTGCTTCGCTTAAGGTCAACGGTGCCCGCGGCTACAATCTCAAAAACATCGACGCCGAATTCCCGCTTGGCCTTTTAACGGTGGTCACCGGCGTTTCCGGCTCCGGTAAATCGACGCTGGTCGAAGAAACTCTTTATCCGGCTCTATATAGACACGTTTACAAATCGACGGTCGGCGGCGAACCGCTCGCTCACGACTCGATAGAGGGCCTCGATCTGGTGGACAAGATCATCGAGATCGACCAAAAACCCATCGGCCGCACTCCGCGTTCGAATCCGGCGACGTTTACGGGATTGTTCACGCCGCTGCGCGAGCTTTATGCGATGCTGCCGGAATCGCGCACACGCGGCTACAAGGCCGGACGCTTTTCGTTCAACGTCAAAGGCGGCCGCTGCGAGGCCTGCGAAGGCGGCGGCCTCAAGCGGATCGAGATGAATTTCCTGCCTGATGTTTACGTCACCTGCGACGTCTGTCGCGGCCACCGCTACAACCGCGAAACCCTCGCCGTCCGTTTCAAAGGCCTCTCGATCGCCGACCTGCTCGACACTACCATCGAAGATGCCCTGCCGCTGCTTGAAAACATCCCGGCGATCAAGCAGAAACTTGAAACCCTGCTTGATGTCGGCCTCGGCTACATCAAGATCGGCCAATCATCCACAACGCTCTCCGGCGGCGAAGCCCAACGCATCAAGCTCGCCAAGGAACTCTCAAAACGTGCTACCGGCAAAACCATCTACATCCTCGACGAACCCACCACCGGCCTACACTTCGCCGACGTTCACAAACTGCTCGATGTTCTCCAAAAACTCGTCGACACTGGCAACACCGTCATCGTCATCGAACACAACCTCGACGTGATAAAATCCGCCGACTACATCATCGACCTCGGCCCCGAAGGCGGCTCCGGCGGTGGAAAAGTGGTTGCGACCGGCACGCCCGAAGAGGTCGCAAAGGTGAAGAAATCGTTTACAGGCCAGGCGTTGAAAGCGGTTTTGAACTAATTGGTTTGGTTTTTGTCGGGCTTTGTCGGATGCCATTCGGCAATCTTAAAATCTTAGCTAGTGGACGCCTTTTGGCATGTGTTCCGATATTTTCCGAACGCCAAATATTTCGGCGCGTCGCTATTCTTCTCCAAAGAGAGGCAAGGGCAGGTTAGTGTCTTGTGTCTTTTTAGGCTATGCCTTCAGATGAGCGGAAGCGGCTATGCCCTTCCGGCAGTATAGACCTTAAAACTCTTGGAGGCTACGCCTCCATTATCTCTGCCGCCATTCGATCTGATCTAAATCCATCTCCAGCGGTTCAGCTTCCAAAGGCCGTCGCTGCCAAATCCGGGCGCTTGAATATAGATAATCTTCGCGTGTGCTCAGCAAAACCATCTTTGACCGGATTGTTATGAATGTAATTAACCTTCTGCATAAACATATCTTCGCTCGTCAGTAGAAACTCTGCGTCTTCCTCTCCGGCCTCCGCGTTAAAACCGATCTTGACCACTATGCAGCCAATTTCAACGCGGAGAACGCTGAGGAAGACGCAGAGTTCGCTGAGTCGGACGCGGAGGAGGCGGAGCAGAAACCAACTCCTACACCCGTCACGTCCAAGCGGTCTGACATTAGTTGGGTTAAAAAAAGGTCATTACCTGAAGGCGTGAAAAATTGCGAAACTGTCGTCCGCTAACGGGCAGGTTGCCCAATCCCGTCTCGGCGAGTTGAAGTTTCAACAGAATCCGCGTTTCGCGCCGCGTGAATCCATCAATGAGGCCCATCGTCTTACTCATATCCTTTTCGGCAAGCTTCGAAAAAATAGACTGATCGAGGTGAAAGCCGAGCAATGAATTTCCGTGGGCCATCATCATCTCGCCTTGCCTGACGCTCGAGTTGCCCTGAAAGCCGTAGACGACAACCGATGCGTCTGTGATCTCGTTGATTTGCGGAACCAGCCCGGCGAATGAACCGAACGCCTCGTCTGGATCGATGTTGGAGAAGGCCGAGACAATTTGCAGAAGCTTGGCCATTTCCGTGGAATTCTCAGGGCGATCCGCGATTTCGGAACGGGCTTTTGTTAGCACGGCGACGGCGTATGCCCGATTTTCTTCGCGATTTTTTTCGAATGCCGCGTTCGCGAGATTGATGAGCGCCCACATGCGGTTATTTTCCGGCAACCCGTCGATGAGCCGTTCGGCCTCGGCAAATCTGCCCTGATTTTGCAGATCGCTGATCTGTCGGGAATTGATATTGGCGAGTGCGTTTTCAAGCGCGTCATCCGAGAAATTTTCCCTTAGTATCTGTCTTGCCCGCTCTGTATTGCCCTGCTGAGCAAATTTTGACGCGGCGGTTTCGAATATACGGCCGCGCGAATTAATCGGATATTTTGCGGCCTCGGCAATAAGATTCTCAGGCGTTGATTCTGAGTTTAGCAGCGTATTGACGGCCTCGTAGTGCTCATCGCCGTTTCCGCGCCGTAGGTTCTCAGCTTGGGCCTGTTTCAATCGGGCTACGGCGCCCGGGACGAGTTTTTCGGCAAACTTGATGATCGGCGGAAGGTGGTAGCCGTAGTTATGCTGTGTCGGTTCGAGGTAAAAGGCGATGAGCCGTTCGGCGAGACTTCGCATCTGAGACGGATCGGACGCGACAAATTTTGTGTTCGCGGGCCGCTCCTGCATGAAATTATTCAGGAACGCGTTGGCGATATTGAGACCCTGGTGATCAGGCTGATTGCCCGACATAAACTTGTTTTTGACCAGCTTATCGACAATCGACGCAGTCAACTCGTCGGCGGCCGCAGGGTCTTTTTCGAAGAGCTTGCTCAGTAAACTAAATGTTTCTTGCGACAGCCCTTTTTGAAGCGACTCCTTCAAGAGCTTTGCCGCCCGATCCGGATTTTGCTGGGCCGCCATCCGTGCAAGAGTCTGCTCAAGACCGAGTTCGTTCTGGGCGATGTAGCCGTAATTATTAGAATTGTTGCTGATCTTAGCGTCCTTGCCCGGACGAAACAGCAGGGCCTCGGCGACCATCGGGGGCCGCGTTTTGTACAGCGCTTCGAGAGCTAACTCGGCGTCGCGTGCCGCAATAATATTCAAAATCTGCGGCCGCGTCGCCTGACCGGTCAATATTTCGTTGTGATATGGATCATTCTTCTTTGCAGTACCGATGCTTTGGAGAGCGTTCAACATCTCGCCGATCGCGTTCTGAAATAGAGCGCGCCCTTGCCTAGGATCGGTCACCCACACGATATTCCCCGCCTTTGCAAAAACGAACGACCGATTCTCGCTCAGCCGCAGATTAGGGATCTCGGCTACAACCTGCTCGACAATTACCCCCTGCAGCCGAAGCTTTTCCTTCGCCGCCTCAGCCGCCGCCTTATCCGCATCCTGTGCCGCGACCAACGCCGGCGCGAGCAAGATCAAAACTAAACACAAATGTCGCAAAACACGCATACACTTTTTCTCCTAATATCAGAACGGTCTGATTACAAGAGTTTGCAAAGAGCGAAAAGGTTGCATCGTCCTAGCTTTGAAAGCAGTTTTCAAATTGCTGGATTGATGTATAATTCTTTCAATTGAGGTGAATATATGTCGCAGAGTGAAATGGAAACAAGGATAGCGGTTCTAGAAAAAGAACTTAGCGTTTTGAAGTCGAGGTTTGAAAAGATCGAAAATGAAAAAGAACCGTGGTGGAAACAGCGAATGGGAATCTTCGCTAACGATCCTGCCCACGAAGAAGCCATACGTCTCGGCCGCGAATGGCGCAAATCCCAACGTGAAGATTACGACGAGGATTAAGCCCAATGATAATCCTCGACACCGATTGCCTGAGCTTAATGGATAGAGAACTCAGTCTTGAGTCATCCAATTTGAGGAATGCGTTAAGCCAATTCGATCAGGAAGAAATCTTCACGACGATAATTAGCTTCGAGGAGCATATGCGTGGATGGCTTTCTTATATTTCTAAATGCAAGACTGCGGAAGACCAGATTTTCGCTTATCGCATGCTCCACCGGTTTCTTGAAAGCTATCGAAATACACAAGTCCTGGATTTCGATGATAAAGCCGCAAGTATCTTTCGAGAACTTAAATCCAATCGAATCCGCATCGGCACGATGGATCTGAAAATCGCGTCCATCGCCATCGCAAACGATGCGATTCTTGTATCCCGCAATCTCGCCGATTTTGAGCGTGTGCCAAACCTCACCGTTAACGACTGGACGTAGGTCAAGCGGGTAACGCATACCAATGACGAAACGGAACTACACCGACGCCAGACATCCCGACGGTCTCGACCAGATGACCGACTTCCAACTCATCCAAGGCGGCCCGTGCCGACATCGCCTTTTGGAAACTCGCCATCGAGGAAGGCATGCAAGTCATCGGCGCGGAATCGATTGCGGATTTCGAAGCAAAATTAAACACCTTTGAAAAAACCGTCGAAGCCGAACGCCTCGCTCACAAAGCCGCCGCCGAATCCCAACAAAGAATGGAACGCTCAGCCGACGCCTACCTAGTCGCCTAATTTGTTGAAACGCACAAATTTATGCCTTCAATTTGTGAGTCGTTTTCGGCAAACCAATCGCTTTGAGCGTTTCGTTAGCTTTTTCAACTTTTTCCTGAAACAAAATTTTGTCTTTGTATTTGTTCAGCGATTTATCAATTTTGATAATCGGTAATTTAGATTTGTTTAATTCTTCAATCTTTTTCATTTGATTTAACTCCTGCGCCGCACCAAAAATGCGTCGTATTCAACGCCTTTGCTAAAGTCTCGCCACTCACCTTCGCTTTGCCCATATAATTCAAAATCCTCGGTGATTTCCGCCAAGTTATTGGTTAAGCCAATCCGATAAAGTCTCGTCCGTGATTTTGTGTTGCCCGTCGCATAAATCCAAGCCTCTGGATATTTGTCAGT
Source organism: Chloracidobacterium sp. (assembly GCA_031430895.1). GTDB lineage: Bacteria > Acidobacteriota > Blastocatellia > Pyrinomonadales > Pyrinomonadaceae > OLB17. The sequence goes on from JANPCJ010000309.1 coordinate 27,190, forward strand.
GAAAGCATAAACGCTAGCGGCAACCGTCGCTAAAACTTTCTGACTGTCGCCGTTATCCGAAATAACAGCGTCGTCAATCTCTCCGCTTTGTAAATCTTTATCGCCAAAGCCAAGGTTGTAAAAGTCCTTTAAATTGGTTTCCGAATACTGAATGATTTTCGGAATCTCACCGTTTCTGCCAACGCTTACAAACTCGAAAACAGTAAAAGTTTCCTCAGATTTAAGTTCATAACGCGGAAACATCATCAGAAAATTATAAGTTAAAATCCCTGAAATACAAAAGTTTTCGATTTTCACACGAAGGAGGTCGAACGGCTGAGATGACGTGGGGCGAAACCGC
>JANPCJ010000310.1:0-3472 GCA_031430895.1 Chloracidobacterium sp.
AGTTCGCTGTAGGTCTGCTCGGCGGCGAGGTTCCAATGCCATGTGTCTTCGAACGCCGTGATCTGCGATTCGGCCTCGGCACCCGCTTCGTTGCGGAACAGCACGTTGTAATTGCGGTTGCTGTTAAACGGCGGGTCGAGATAGATTAGATCGACGGACTCGTCCTTGATGTAATCGCGGAGAATCTTCAAATTGTCGCCGTAGTAGAGAGTGTTCATGCAGGGTATTATTCACACACACGATAACATCAGCGGAAGTTCGAGGCAATCCACGGCGCCAGCGTCTGGCAAGCAGGGATGCTTGCTCTCCCGTCACCTCCGGTCTTGCGGTGTTACAATGGAAAAAACCTTTTCGGCGGGGCGGCGTATTACAAACAAAAAAGTTTAGGAGTAAATAATGAATAAATCTTTCTACCGTTCGATCACTGTCTTTGTCGTGATCCTGTCTATTGGCTCGGCTGCGATGGCCCAGAGTGTTGGGTTTGATACGGCCCGGATGGACCGGTCCACCGAGGCTTGTACCGATTTTTTTCAGTATTCCAATGGGACGTGGCTGAAGAATACGCAGATTCCGGCGTCGGAGTCGCGTTGGGGGACTTTTAATATGCTCGGCGATTCGAATAACGCCTTGCTAAAAACCGTGCTCGAGACGGCGGCGAAAACGCCTTCGATTACCGGCAGCGATACACAGATGATCGGCGACCTTTATTCGACCTGCATGGATGAGGCTTCGATTGAAAAGGCGGGCCTCGATCCGCTCAAACCGTTTTTGGCAGAGATCGACGGTATCCGGAACATCCCGGACGTCATCAGGCAGATTGCCCGTTTGCACAACGCCGGTCTGCCCGCCGTGTTTGGTTTTGGCGCCGGAGCCGATCTCAAGAATTCTAATGTCGTCATTATCAATGCCGGTCAGGGCGGTTTGAGTTTGCCCAACCGCGATTACTACACAAAGGACGATGCGAAATCGATTGAGACCCGTGCGAAATTTGTCGAGTATATGGTCAATATGTTCAAGCTGCTCGGCGATGCGCCCGATGCGGCGGCCGCAAAAGCCGCGAAGGTGATGGACATTCAGATCCGATTTGCGAAGGCTTCCATGACGCCGGTCCAAATGCGTGATCCGGATAATCGTTACAACAAGCTTTCCATGACGGCCGCCCAGGAACTGGCACCCGTCTTTTCGTGGGAGACTTATATGGCCTCGCGCGGCGTAACGCCGGAAAAGGACATGAACCTGAGCTCGCCAAATTTCTTTAAGGAATTAAACGCGATGCTAGGCACAGTGCAGATCGCGGATTGGAAAAGCTATTTTCGCTTTATGGCTGTCAACGCCACTGCACAGGCCTTACCAAAAGCATTTGCCGATGAGAATTTTAACTTCTTTGGAAAGTATCTGAGCGGCCAGAAAGAGCGTCAGCCAAGATGGAAAACCTGTGTGCAAACGGTCGACGGCCATCTGGGCGAGGCCCTCGGGATGGAGTACGCAAAAACGGCGTTTACGCCCGCCGCCAAGGCGCGAATGAATGTGTTGATCGACAACCTGATGGTGTCGATGAAAGACCGTATCGACGGTCTAAAGTGGATGGGCCCCGAGACAAAGAAAGAGGCCCATCTAAAACTCTCGACCTTTAAACGCAAGATCGGATACCCGGATGTGCTTCGCGGCTACAAGGGTTTGAAAATCGATCGGGAATCCTACGCCGATAATGTTCTTCGCTCGGGCCGTTTTCAGGCAAAACGTAATTTCGAAGACCTCGGCAAACCGCGTGATCGAACCCGTTGGGGATTTTCGCCGCCAACGGTCAACGCCTCATACAGCGCCACCGATAATGTGATTACGTTCCCCGCCGGGATTTTGCAGCCGCCGTTCTTTAATTTTAGCGCCGACGACGCCATCAATTACGGTGCCATCGGCGGCGTTATCGGGCACGAGATCACGCACGGTTTTGACGATTCGGGCAGCAAGTTTGACGCCGATGGCAATCTGAAAATGTGGTGGACCGCTTCTGATCGCGCAAATTTTGAGGAGCGGGCAAATTGCGTGGTCCAGCAATTCAATGAATTCGAAGTGCAGCCGAATCTCTTTATCAATGGCAAACTCACGCTTGGCGAGAACATCGGCGATTTTGCCGGTCTGACCGTTTCATACCACGCCTTTATGAAGTCGCTCGAAGGCAAACCGCGTCCGAAGGACATCGACGGCTTTACGGCCGAGCAGCGTTTCTTCCTCGGCTGGGCACAGGTCTGGGCGGGCAAATACACACCCGAGGCCGAACGCACACAGGTCGCCGGAAATCCTCACGCTCTCCCCCGCTGGCGCGTCAACGGCCCGCTGTCGAACATGCCGGAATTCTCTCAGGCATTCGCCTGCAAGGCCCCGGCTAAGATGATCCGCGAAAAGGTTTGCGAGATTTGGTAGGTATCTTTGGACTGCGGGCGGCCCGCCCGCGAGTGTAACAAAAAGAAAGGCCGCCGGTCCTTTGGGATCCGCGGCCTTTCCTTTCGTAGACGCACGGGTGGGCCGCCCGTGCGTCCCAGTCGCCCGCTATTGGGGCTGGAGCGAGTCATCAGGGTACAAGAAAACCCTTTAAGAGTTTATTCGTTTCCACTGGCCGCTGGTCATTTGTAATACCCCATGGGATGAAGTCGGCGCCGCCTGAGCTTCGCAGAATTTGCCACAGCAGCTGTCCGCTGACATTGCGTATCGCCACGATATCCGTTTTACCATCGCCATCGTAGTCGCCCAGCAGTATCGCATCTTCGGGCGGTGTGGCTTTGCCCCACGTCATATACGTCTGCTGACCATCTGAGCTACGAAGGACGGCAAACAGGTACTGGCCGTTCACGGGACGGGCGATCGCGATGTCCTGCCTGCCATCTCCGTCGATGTCTATGGGAGCAAACACGGAGAAAAAGTCGCCATTCGTACCCCAAATTACAACTCGCTGAGACCCAGTCGAGCTTTCACGAATGTACCAAACATAACTGGTGCCCTCGACGCGGATAACGGCCAGATCGGCGCGGCCGTCGCCATCGTAATCACCGACCGCAGCGGTGTCGCCCGTCGTTCCCCACTTCTCATATCGGGGGTTTCCCGTCGAGCTTTCTATGATATACCAAAAACCGGTTGACCGGCGAAAAACGGCAATGTCGGCCGTGCCATCCCCATCGTAGTCCGCTGGCGCAGCCAGATCGTCGACGGCTGACGAACGAAGACCCCACTGTACATTGCGAACAGTGTTGGTTCGCGTCTGCAAAACAGCCCAGAACAGTCGCTCGGAACTATCGGTCCTAAATAGAACGGGGTCGCCCCGACCGTCACCATCAAAATCGCCGGTTAGGTTGAACCAGGTATCAGTCGATATACCAAAAATGTTGGCCTGTAATGTATTCGTCAGGCTCTGCCGGGTATAAAATCTCCTGTCGCTCGACCGAAAGACAGTAATGTCAGTGCGGCCGTCGCCATCGAA
>JANPCJ010000311.1:0-2396 GCA_031430895.1 Chloracidobacterium sp.
GTTTTCGAATTCGCGCGTCGCGTCTGATGTGGCAAAGGCCGTCGATGCGGTCGTTGACGAAACAATCGCTTCTAAAGGACAGATCATCCTGTTCATTGACGAACTGACCAACCTCGTCGGCGCAACCGCCGCGAAGACAAAACTCTTTACCGCCGTCTCGGAAGGCAAGATCACGATGATCGGCGGCAGCTCGGCCGCCGCCTACGACCAGCGCATCGAATCGCAGCCCGAGATCGCCGCTTTCTTCGCCGGTATTCTTGTCACCGACCGAAGCGGTGCGGTTGCGGCAACAGAAACCAAAACAGAGAACGAACGCACTCAGTTTCGCGGCGACAATGTTTCGCCCGATATGCGTGAAATGCTGGCGAACGACACAACTGGCGGAACGAAACGCATGGATGTGATCATCCAGGCCAAGGACGCGGAAAACCAGGCGCTGCGCTCAATCATGTCGCAGAATAATATTCAGCTAAACGACAGAATCGGAAACAGCGATACGCTAGTCGTCAATCTGCCGTTGAGATCGGTCAACGAACTTTCGCAGAGCGGATTGATAAATTATATGTCGCCCGACCGTGAAACTACATCGACCGGACTGCTCGAAACCACCAGTGGAATAAGCGTGATGCGTTCACAGCCTTCGGGCTACGGGCGTTCGTCCGCCTACACGCTCGACGGCACCGGCGTCGGGATCGCAGTATTGGATTCGGGCATTTATACCGCGCAAAAATCATTCAACGACGGCACGAGTTCGAGCCGCGTGGTCTTTAGCAAAAATTTTGTCACCGGAATTACATCAACCGAAGACGATTACGGCCACGGAACGCACGTTGCCTCGATCGCGGCGGGAAGCGCAACCAGAGATACGAGTGCGTACAAAGGAATCGCCCCCAAAATTAACCTTATCAACCTGAAGGTCCTGAACTCGATAGGCACGGGAAAGACTTCCGATCTAGTGACCGCGTTGACCTGGATTGCCACAAATTACGCGACCTATAACATCAAGGTTGTGAATATGAGCCTGGGAACCGCCGCCATCGACTCCTGGACCAACGACGTTCTTTGCAACAAAGTGCGTGACCTTAATAAATTTGGAATTTTGGTTGTCGTCGCGGCGGGAAACAATGGTAAGAACTTTGTGACGGGACAAAAAGTTTACGGACGGATTCATTCGCCCGGCAACGACCCGTCGGTTTTGACGGTCGGCGCAACCAATACGATGGGAACCGATTCGCGAAGCGATGATGTTATGGCCACGTATAGCTCGCACGGCCCGACCCGCAGCTTCTACACGGACAACAGCGGCAGCGGCAGCGGCATGAAATACTACGACAACATCATTAAACCCGATATGGTTGCACCGGGCAACAAGATTGTCGCCGCCAAAGCAAAGTCAACCAGCACATTGATAACACTTAACCCGACGTTGACAAACTCGACCCTAAACATCGCGGGCGATGACAACGATATGATGTATCTCTCGGGAACGTCGATGTCAACGCCGATGGTTTCGGGAGCTGCGGCTCTGTTGTTTCAAATGAATCCGAAAATGACGCCGACGTTGGTGAAGATGCTTCTGGAATATACGGCACAGCCCTTGAACGGCGTGAATATGCTCGAACAGGGTGCGGGGCAACTAAATATAGAAGGTGCGATCAAACTTGCCCGTACATACAGATTTGACAGCGATATCAACGCTTTTGCCAACGGCGCAACTCTTTTGCAGACAGGACAAACCTTCCCGACAGCTTCGAGCACGGTCGGCGGCACAACATTCGCCTGGTCGCAGGGAATTCTGGCAAATCATGTTTATCTGACAGGTCAGAGTCTCGCCTCAAAATATCACGACGCCTATGAGAAGGATTTTTGGTTTGAAAACGGAATAGCCTACAACTCTTCGGGCACTCCTTCTTTGAATTACTTATGGGCATCGGGCGTTACACTTAATCAAAATGTAATGACCAGCAATGGTGCTGCGATGGGCGGCGGCACCGTCATGCTGGCCTCCGGAGTGCTTGTCGGCGACGGCGTGCTAGTCGGCGACGGAGTGCTTGTCGGCGACGGAGTGCTAGTCGGCGACGGCGTACTCGTCGGTGACGGTGTATTGGTCGGCGACACGACTTTCGCAATGACTGTTTTGGCCGGCGGCGATAATACGGCTTGTATGCAGTAACCAATTACAATAATTAACCACATAAGGATTGTAAACGGAGGATAAGAAAATGCTGCAACTAATGAATGCCAAACAAAACCAGGTGCGTCCGAATACGATGGCACCGTTTTGGATGCCATCGCCCGATCTCACCGAAGTCAGCGAGCTGCAAAGCGAAGACACTCAGGAAGTTTTGGACTTCCTCAGTGTCCGCCCCGTGCATACCGTCGTGATGACAAGCTTC
>JANPCJ010000312.1:0-10881 GCA_031430895.1 Chloracidobacterium sp.
CCTTTTCGGAGCAACCGCCGGGCAAGGTGTCGTCTGGTACACGGGACAATTCTACGCGCTGTTTTATCTCCAATCGATACTCAACGTAAACCAGACATCGGCGAATTACATCATTGCCATCGCTCTGCTTCTGGCGATGCCCTTTTTCGTGTTCTTCGGAGCACTGAGCGACCGTTTGGGCCGCAAATGGATAATTCTCGCGGGCTGCCTGCTGGCTTTGCTTACATATCTGCCTATCTACAAAGCCATGCAATCCGTTGCCGGTTCGAACGTAGTTACCGCTACCTCGCAAAAAAATCCGGTTACCGGGGCAGTTTCGCTGACGCCGCAATCACTTGATGAAAACGGAAATCTTGTTGCCGCTCCAAAGGTGCTCGAATACACCACATTCGGAAATCTCGTTTCAAACCCAACCGCGTGGATGCTTATTTTGCTCATATTTGTGCAGGTATTTTGGGTGACGATGGTTTACGGCCCGATCGCCGCCTACCTGGTCGAGGCCTTCCCCGCAAAGATCCGATACACCGCCCTCTCGCTCCCCTACCACATCGGCAACGGCGTCTTCGGCGGCCTGCTGCCCTTGATAGGCGTTTCCATAATCGCCCAAACCGGCAACATCTACGCCGGCCTCTACTACCCAATGGCAATCGCCGCCATCACCATCGTCGTCGGCTCGATCTTCCTAAAAGAAACCCGCGGCCATAAAATTTGGGACGAGGTTAATGAGCGTCCCGAGCAGCTTTGAGGCCCGCCTTCAGACGGCCTTTACTCGTTCGGAAATCAACTCTATTCAACGGAAAGCCGCGTAAACGCGGGACTCAAAACACATAAAGAGAGGGTGCAGAGCGGTTCGCTTTTTCGCTTCGGATCGTCACCGGAAGTATCTAGAAATTAAAATACGATCTTCCGCGAATTTCGTGAATTTCAAGGGCAAACTCCTTCTACTTATTGGTCATGTATTTGAAGGCCCTTTTCAGACAGCTCCTAAAGTCATCGCACCGCTACGCGGCGAAACTTCTTTCTAAAAACAACCGCAATCACTAAAATCAAGACAATTCCTCCGACAACCAGAAGAAAATAAAGCTTGCTCCGGCCGAACGATTCCGATGTATTTCCGTTCGAGCTTTTGCCGTCTTTCCACCAGGCGTCTTGGGCGAAGTAGATGTTTGACTTTGCGCTCCACTGGTACATTCCCTGCAACGCGCTTTTGTAGGCGGCGCCGGAGTTTGGTTCGTATATCCAGAGATACGGGACGTCGGTGAGGAGAATTTCCTGAGCTTCGAAGTAATAAGCCGCGCGTTTTTGTTTGTCGGTTTCGGATGCGGCGAGCTCGAAGAGTTCATCGATGCGCGGGTTGCGGTAGCTGGCTCCGTTTGAGAAGGGAATCGGGCCGATGTTGCTGGAGACGACGGTTCGCTTTACGCCGATGTCCGGGTCTGGGCCGTTTTCGAATGACGCAAAACCGAGGTCGAAGTCTTTTTTGATATATACCGCATCTACTGCCGAGGCGAATTCGAGGAGCTGTAGATCGAGTTCGATCCCAACCTCGCGCAGTTGATCGCGAAGCACCTCGACTACTTTAGCGTAGCTCTGAGCGTAAACATATTTCAGCCGAAACCTCACGCCGTCGGTATCGCGTCTGAACCCGGCCTCGTCGAGCATTTGATTTGCGAGCGGTAAATCCCTTTCGTATTTGGCGACGTTCGGGTTGTGAGCCCATTTTAGAGCGCTTGAGATCGGCCCGGTGGCGGGCTTTCCCATGCCAAACGCGACCTTTTCGACTATATAGTTTTTATCGATCGCGTATGCCATCGCCCGGCGGACACGCACGTCGGCGAGCGGGCCGCGGGTTGTGTTGAGCACAACTGTTTCGACCGTTGCGTAACCTTCGCGGCCTTTTTCCGTCACAGTGATGCTCGGCATTTTCAGGAGCCGTTCGAGATCGAGCGGCGAAGGGTTGGTAAAATAATCGATCTCGCCGTTTTCAAAAGCGATCGACGCACTCGAGCTGCTTGGAATCACCTTGTAAACAACGCGGTCCAGATAAGGTTTTCCCGTCTTGAAATATTTCTCATTTCTGACGAGCGTTATGCGGTCGCCTTTTGCCCATTCGCCAAATTTAAACGGCCCGCTGCCGACCGGTTCGATGTTGTGCGGATTTGTCAGCGGATCGGTGTTTTCGTAGAGATGTTTTGGCAGAACCGGAGCGTTTGTGACATCGATCAATTGCAAAAAGGCCGCATACGGCTTGGTGAATTCAAAAACAACCGTATGTGCATCAGGCGTCAAAATCCTTGCGAGATTGCTGCCAATCGACGCCCGCGTTCGCGAGTGGTACTTCAACAGAAGCTCTTCAAATGTAAATCGCACGTCTTCCGAGGTCAGAGGAACGCCATCGTGGAACTCTGCATTTTTCGCAAGATGAAATGTGTAAACCCGTCCGTCAGGTGAAATTTCCCAGCTTTCGGCGAGATCGGGAACAGGATTTAACTCAAAATCCTGAGCAACCAGCCCGCTAAAGATCGGCCCGCAGATCAACTGCACGCCTCCCTGAGTCGTGATCGCCGGATTAAGCCCACCGGGATCGGTGCCGACCGCTACAACAACCGTGCCGCCATATTTTGGATCTTCGGCCAAAACAGGTAGGCAAAACAAAGCGATTATCAAAAATATAACCTGGAAATTAAATAAATTTCGGAGCGTTGTACCTAGTGGCGAATCTGTGACAAATGGATTGAGCAAAGTTGAGCACATGATTTCATCCAATATATGCTAAATACTTTGAATTATGAAACCAATGCTCGAACGCTCAATGGGCTACTTTGAAATTGAAAGTCGTTCAAGCGGTGTCTCAGCGAACTCCGCGTTTTTTTCTGCGTTCTCCGCATTAGACCCGGATTATGCATTAGAATTTTAGGTTAGCGTACACGCTCGTTTTTGACGGCCTCCTACTATCTTTTCACGGCTTCGCCGTCTTATTTTGACTTTTCAGACATCCTCGCGCGCTAACTCAATCTGTCCATTCCAGGTCATTCTTCCAATATTCCCAAAAAGAATTATTGACACGCGAAAGTTTAACAATGTATGATTAGTAGTCAACGATGTTTAGCGTCGTTTTCCGTTAGAACCTCTCGATCATTTTGATCTATTCACACCGCACCTAGATGTCAGCAAAACTTGGGGAAATTCTTGTCCGCGAAAATCTGATAACGTCGCAGCAATTGCGCGAGACGTTGGAGTATCAGCGTGCTAATGGCGGGCGGCTCGGGTCTAATCTTGTGAGGCTCGGTTATGTTTCGGATGATGTCGTGACGGCTGTTTTGTCACGGCAGTATGGCGTTCCTTCAATAAATCTGGATCTGTTTCAGATCGATGCTGATGTCATCAAACTCATCTCTGAGGACGTTTCGATCAAGTATTCTGTGCTCCCGATTTCGAAAGTCGGCGCGACATTGACATTGGCGATGGCCGACCCGACCAACGTCTTTGCGATGGACGACATTAAGTTTATGACCGGGCTTAATGTCGAACCGGTGATCGCGTCCGAGACGTCGATACAGCTTGCGATCGCGAAGTACTACAGCGGTTCGAGCGAGATCGACATTTTTGATTCGGCGTTTGCCATCGAGGCCGAACGTGTTGGTGTGACGAACGGGCGAAATGGGAATGGATTTGCAAAGAAAGCGTCGTCGAACGGTGTGCCAAAGGCGGACGAGCGGATAACGTCGGCCGATCTCGATGTTTCGCTTGACCGATTTGAGTTTGGCACGAATGAGAACGAAGAATTTGAGCTTTTAGAGGACAACGAAGAGATTGATCTCGCCGCCCTGGCCCGGGCCAGTGAAGACGCTCCGGTTGTCCGTCTGGTTAATGTGCTGATGGTGGATTCGCTTCGCCGCGGGGCGTCGGATATTCACGTCGAGCCTTATGAACGTGATTTCCGCATCCGGTTTCGTATCGACGGTGTTTTGTACGACGTTATGCATCCGCCGATGAAGATCCGCGACCCGCTCATCTCGCGTCTCAAGATCATGGCGAAGCTCGATATTTCCGAGAAACGCCTGCCGCAGGATGGCCGCATCAAGATCAAGGTAAAGATCGACAACCGTTCGCGTGAGCTCGATTTTCGTGTATCGACGCTGCCGACACTGTTTGGCGAAAAGGTCGTGCTTCGTCTGCTTGATAAAGACAAGCTGATGCTTGACATGACGAAGCTCGGTTTCGAGCCGGAGAGCCTGGAGAAATTCAAACGGGCGATCGCAAATCCTTACGGAATGGTCCTTGTTACGGGGCCAACGGGTTCGGGTAAGACGAACACACTTTACTCGGCGCTCCAGACGCTGAATACGTCTGAAACTAACATCATGACGGCCGAGGACCCGGTCGAGTTTAACCTTCAGGGCATCAACCAGGTGCAGATGAAGGAGCAGATCGGACTCAACTTTGCCGCCGCACTTCGCTCGTTCCTGCGTCAGGATCCGAACATTGTGCTCGTCGGCGAAATCCGAGATTTCGAGACCGCCGAGATCGCTATTAAGGCCGCGTTGACAGGCCACCTTGTTCTTTCGACTCTGCATACAAATGATGCGCCTTCGACCATCTCGCGACTGGTGAACATGGGAATCGAGCCTTTTCTCGTTGCGACCTCGGTCAATATCATTCAGGCACAGCGGCTGATCCGCCGCATCTGCAGCGAGTGCAAAGAAGAGGTCCATATCCCGGTCGAAGGATTGGTTGAGGTCGGATTTTCGAAGGAAGAAGCGGCCGAACTCAAGATATACAAAGGCCGCGGCTGTGAGAATTGTAATAAGACGGGTTTTAAGGGCCGCGTCGGTCTGTACGAAGTGATGGAGATCACAGATGATCTCCGCGAACTGATAATAATTGGCGCCAGCGCAATGGAACTAAGGAGAAAGGCAATCGATCTGGGTATGGTAACGCTTCGCGAATCAGGTTTGTACAAGATTCGCGACGGTATTACGACGATCGAGGAAGTGGTTAAAGAAACGGTTATTTAGTGGAGGAACTATGTTTAGGGCAATAGTATTATCGTTGGCATTATTGATCGGTATCGGTGCAATCATCCCGCTCGCAACGGATCTGGCTGAGGCCGGACCGAAGCAGAGCCGCAAGCATCGCAAGCAGGCTAAGAAGTATAAGAAATACTCGAAAGCCTGGTGGCGCCAGTATCGTGCACGAACGAAGCGGAATCGCGCGATGCAGGCACGCAAACGCGCTCTTCGTCTTCGCCAGCTTCGGCTCGCACGTGCACGCGCGGCTGAAACAGGCTCGACGGGCACCGCGTCCGCCAAGCCCGTGATGCCGAAGGCAAAGACGGCTGACCCAACCGCCGCTGTTTTGCCGTCGGGCGATCCGGCCCCGAGCGGTTGGCGCGCGGCGCAGACGACACCCGCCGAGTTGCAGTTCCGGGTTGATAATTCAGCCGGCGATCAGGTCGGTTCGGCCTCTATCTCGGTTGTCGGCCCGGCGATCTCCGGTGTCAGCGACAGCCGAAAGACCGTCGGCGGCGTGGCGACGACATCGCTTCGGCGTGAGATTATCGACCGAATGATCCGCGAAAACGGCTGGGTTGTAAACGATTATCAAAAAGACATTGCCGGCCAGCCGGTGTATGTAGTGGTCGCCCAATCGCAGGCCAGAAACGGAGCTGTCCAATCGCGGATGTTCTATTTCACAGAGGTCGATGGACGCATTTACAGCGTCGCGACAAATTCGCCGGTCGAGGAGCAGACGCGCCTCGCCGAGGAATCGGAAAAGGTGATCAACTCCCTCAAGAGCCGCGTCCGCCCGACCCAGCGGGCATCCAACTAGTACGACAGGCTGCCGAGCCTGTCGATCAGGTTTACCATCTCTCAACTTGACTGAATGTGTAGTTGATGAGCAGGCTAAGCAGCCTGCTCTACCATAAAATATGAGCTACGAACAACAAACCTCGGTCGAAGCGTCCATCACGCTGCCCGACCTGCTTAAAAAAATGACGGATTTGGGCGGATCGGATCTCCACCTTTCCACCAATTCGTCGCCTCAGGTGCGCGTCCACGGCCATCTCTCGCCGCTGCCGGGCTTTGCGCCGATGTCTCCCTCGGACACGAAACGGCTTGCCTATTCGGTGCTCACCGACGCCCAGAAACACCGTTTCGAGGAAAATCTAGAGCTTGACTTCTCGTTCGGTTTGAAAGGAATGTCCCGTTTCCGAGCCAATCTGTTTAATCAGAAAGGCGCGGTCGGCGCGGTATTTCGCTCGATCCCTTACGAGATCAAAACCTTTGAAGCCCTCGGTTTACCCACTGTGGTTTCAGACATGTGTAAGAAGCCGCGTGGCCTGGTTCTCGTCACCGGTCCGACCGGTTCCGGTAAATCGACAACGCTTGCATCGATGGTCGATAAGATAAATATCGAGCGCCACGACCACATCCTGACGATTGAAGACCCGATTGAGTTTCTGCACAATCACAAAAACTGTGTCGTCAATCAACGCGAGGTCGCCGCTGATACGCATTCGTTTGGTGCCGCTCTCAGAACCGCTTTGAGACAAGACCCGGATGTCGTGCTAGTTGGCGAAATGCGTGATCTTGAGACCATCGAGATGGCCCTGCGAATCGCCGAAACCGGCCACTTGACCTTTGCGACGCTGCACACCAATTCGGCCTATTCGACGATCAACCGTATCATCGACGTTTTCCCGGCCGAACAGCAGTCACAGGTGCGCACACAGCTTTCACTCGTTCTCGAAGGCATTCTGTGCCAATCTCTCTTGCCAAAAGCATCGGGCGACGGTCGCGTTATGGCGCTCGAAATACTTGTGCCAAACGCCGCTATCCGCAATCTGATACGCGAGGACAAGATTCACCAGATGTACTCGATGATGCAGACCGGTCAGGACAAATGCGGGATGCAGACATTTAACCAGGCACTTGCGACGCTGCACCACAAACGGCAGATTACTCTCGATGTCGCGATGCAGCGTTCGTCAAACGCCGATGAGCTGAGAGAGCTGATCGAACGCGGCTCCGGCCTGAACGAATCCTACGGCGGCGCGGCGCGTCCCGCAACACGCCCGATGCCGCCAAACAGCAGCCCGTATGCCCAGGGCCGACCTGTCGGCCAGCGTCCGCGATAGAAAAAGTGTATTCCAGATTTCAGATTCCAAATTCCAAATTATAAGTCCGTCTCAATCTGGAATCTGGAATCTGGAATCTGGAATCATAAGTCAACAGGAGCTAGAGAAATGCCAACATTTGTATTTAAGGGAAGAAACCGCCTGAATGAATTGATTGCCGGTGAGCGCGAAGCCGCGACACAGGATGAGCTGCGAGCGCTTCTGCGTCGCGAGCAGATCGTGATGACGCAGGCGTCGGAAAAGGGCCGCGAGATCTCGATACCAAAGATCGGACGCCGCAAAAAGGTCAAGGCAAAGGAATTGGCGGTTTTTACGCGTCAGTTTTCCGTCATGATCGACGCCGGTCTGCCGCTCGTCCAGTGTATCGACATTCTTGGCGAGCAGCAGCAGAACGCGTTCTTTAAGGACGTGCTGCGGCAGGTCAGGCAGAATGTCGAAGAAGGTGCGACGCTCCACGCTGCTCTCGAAAAGCATCCGAAAGTCTTTGACGGGCTATATACGCACATGGTCGAGGCCGGTGAAACGGGCGGTGTGCTCGATCTCATCCTCCAGCGTCTCGCGACCCTGATCGAAAAGGTCGTAAAACTGAAACGCAGCATAGTTTCCGCGTCGATCTATCCGGCGGCCGTGATTCTGGTCGCAATCGGCGCGATCGCGATCATCATGGTCGTGGTCATCCCGCAATTCGAACAGATATTCCTCGGCCTGCTCGGTCCCGGCGAAGCGCTTCCGCTGCCGACCCGTATCGTCATGGGGATAAGCGGCTTCCTGGCCGGCTGGGGCGGCCTGGCGTTGCTCATTTCGATAATTGGAAGCTCCGTCGGCATTAGCTATTATTACAAAACGCCAAAGGGCCGGTGGATGATCGATTCGCTGCTGTTAAAAACACCGATCTTTGGCAGCATTTTGCGAAAGGTTGCGGTCGCGCGTTTCGCACGCATTCTTTCGACGCTGCTTTCCTCAGGCGTCCCGATTCTCCAATCCCTTGACATCACGGCGCGAACCGCCGGCAACGTCGTCATCGAAGACGCGATCTTCAAAGTCCGCGCCGGCGTCGAACGCGGTGAAAACTTTGTCGATCCTTTGAAAGAAACAAACGTATTCCCGCACATGGTCGGCCAGATGATCGGCGTCGGTGAACAGACAGGTGCGCTCGACGCCATGCTCGGCAAGATCGCCGATTTCTACGAGGAAGAGGTCGACACGGCCATCGCCGACCTGCTAGCCATGATCGAGCCCGTCCTCATCGCCTTCCTCGGCGTCACCATCGGCTCCATCGTCATCTCGATGTACTTGCCTCTCTTCTCGCTGATCGGAAAACTGTCCGGCGGCGCGAAATAGGAGCTCTATGGAAATTATCGATTTCAGCTCGATGGTCGTCGTCTACAATCTTGTCATCGGGGTACTGGTGATGCTTGCGAGCGAGAAACTTGGCTCATTTGCGGGTAATTTCAACGCGGCGCACAGGGCAAAGATCGTGAGATTGACCCGCGTATCGACGTTCGCCTTCGGAGCCTGTGCCGCCGTTCTGTCAGCCGGCATCTACATAGCCTTCCACGCTCTGAAAATCGGCGTTTAGAATTGTCTGGCTCATCGCCGGAAGAAATAATTTAATTGTGGTGAATGGTGAATCTGCTCACCATTCACCATTTTTTGCGTGATACGAGGTTACGGCGTTGGCGGTGTCGCGGGCGTGTTTGATTTCGGAGCAGTCAAACGGCAAACGCCTTTCTCATCCGCGGCTCGATAACGCCGGAAACGGCTCGCTCAAGGATGTGTCGCGTAAGGTCTTCGAGGCGGCACGCAGAACAACACGCGACTCATCTGTTTGTCGTCAAAAGTGAAGGTTATTTCGTCGCCGTTCATTGAGTCGTTTCGTCCGTCTTGCCCGACACCGATAATATCAATTTCCATTAGCGTCTAAGCTAAACTTTGTGCTTGTCAACAAGCCCCAACGCTTGCTTCAAATCAACGTCAACCCAATTTATCGGAAGTCGCCCGTAAATCTCAATCGCCGTCGTAGTCTATAGAGGTTACTTCAATCTACCGGCAACCACTTTGTGCAGAGTGCTTGCGATGTATGTCTGATAGGGCATTCCTTCTTTCGCCGCCCGGGCTTGGATCCTTTCCAGATCGCGCGAAGAAATTCGGATATTTATGCGCTTATCTTTTGCAGCGTGTTGGAGGCGGATGTTTCCAGCTTCCGCTTTTCATCACGGAAGTTTTTAATGCTCTCAAACTCACCACGTTCAAAGTCGCCTAAGATTTGAATCTCTTCATCGTCAAACTGTATTTCATTCTTTTTCATGATAGATACTTCCGAGTCGCTCTTCGGCTGGGAATAATTGTTTTTAGGAATCGAATGCCGGCGTTCTTTACATAGGGAACCAGCCAGACATAGCCGTCGACATTTAGAACGATAATATTTTGATTGGGATAACGTTCCGGCTTTGGATGAAGAGAAATCGTAACCAGATTGATTTGTAATAGTTTTCTCATACTGTTCAAGGCAGCCGCTTAACGCCTGAGCTGAGGGGCGGCGCGCACAACGTTGAAACCACGCAAGTCTCGCGATGAAAGCCGCGCTATTCGCCGTCCCCTCCAGCGATATGTTAGACGGTGTATTCGCATCGAGATAACGCGTGCCTCTACATTTATCACCAATCAAGAATTGTAGATTTGAGCTATCTTGCCGTCCTTCATTACCTTGAAGGAAATCCAATAGGGATTGCCGCCTAAACCTATCCTGTAACGTAAAAGGTAACTATCGCCCGCGTCTTCGCGGTCTGAAAAAGTAAAAGAAGTCAACGCGCCTTGATACGCAATCCATTGCCAAAACCCTTTCCCGGTGTATGTCTTCAGAAAGACGCGCATCGGGGGCGTAAATAAAGCGGGGTCGTGTTTGCCATTTAGCAGATTGGACATTACTTCCTTCAGCCTCAGCGTCGCCCGCGGGTCGGGGTCTGTTTTTCCTTCCGGTCTTTTCAGAGCCGGAACGTAAATTCCGGCGATATCAATGGCAAACTGGTCAAGTAATTTGTCGGCGTGATTACTCAGAATAATGACGGTCAATTTGTCGTCCATAAATCGGTAGATGACCGACGAAAAGCCGGGCGTGCCGCCCGTGTGCTGAACGAGGCGATGACCGTGATAATTATCTATGAACCAACCGAAGCCGTAGTCAAATGATGCCAACGCTCCGTCATTGGTTTTGGCGGGAGTCCACATCTGATCGAGCGTTGATTTCTTCAGCAGTTTTTCGGTGTAAAGCGCGGCATCCCACTTCGCCATATCCTCGACGGTGGACAAAATACTGCCTGCGGAGAAGGCAATGAATGGAAGTAAAACGGGCCGGTTTTCAAATTTATTATTCACCCACTCGTAGCCGGAAGCGCGATTCGGAACTATCTGACGTGTGTCTGTGTTGCGAGTGGCGCTCATGCCGAGCGCCTTGAAAATTCGTTCGTCCATAAACTGCCAAAAATCTTTGCCGCTCGCTTTTTCGACGATTATTCCGAGCAGATAATAGCCCGTATTGTCATACGCCCACGTTTCGCCCGGCTCGAACTCCGACGGTAGTTTGTAGAACTCTTTGAGCAATTCATCCCGCGACGGAAAGTTTTTTGAAGTGATGCTGGTTTTGAAAATATCGAGATAACCCGGCACGGCGACGTGATTCTGAATGCCGGACGTATGATTGAGAAGATGTCGGACGGTGATGCGATCCCACGCTTGCGGCG